>DATKYV010000123.1:0-10445 GCA_035528275.1 Terriglobia bacterium
TTGGCGGTTGATCCGGACACGCAACTGATCAAGGACCACCCGGAGTATCTGCTGCTCAACGCCGATGGATCGAAGCAGAAGATTTCCTGGTGGAACGCGTGGTATCTCTGCCCCGCCGTTCCCGAGGTGGTGGAGTACCACAAGGCCATCGTCGCCAAGGCGATGCGGGATTGGGGCTTTGACGGCTGGAAGCTCGATGGACAACACATGAATGGCGTGCCTCCCTGCTACAACCCCGCCCACCATCACGCTTCGCCCGAGGAGTCGGTGGAAGCGCTGCCCCAATTCTTCAAGGCGATCTACGATACGGCACTCAGCCTCAAGCCCGACGCGCTGGTTGAGTTCTGTCCGTGCGGGACCGCGTACTCGTTCTTCACCATGCCATTTATGAACATGTCGGTGGCCTCCGATCCCAAGAGTTCCTGGCAGGTCCGTCTGAAGGGAAAAACACTCAAGGCCTTGATGGGCGATTCGGTCGCCTACTTCGGAGACCACGTGGACGCGAGCGATGGCGGCGATGATTTCGCGTCTACGATCGGCGTGGGCGGCGTGGTGGGCACCAACTTCACCTGGCCGGTGGGTTCGGCCAAGCGGCCCAGGCGGGATTTGACTCCCCAGAAGGAAAAGATTTGGGACAAATGGATCAAAATCTATAAGGCCCAAATGCTTTCCAGAGGCGAATACCTGGGAACGTTGTATGACATCGGTTTTGACAGACCCGAAGCCCACGCCATCCGCAAGGGGGGAAACATCTACTACGCCTTCTACGCTCCCCAGTGGAGCGGCAAGCTTGAATTGAGAGGCTTGGAGAAGCGGGCCTATCACCTGACCAACTATGAAACCGGGGAGGTGCTGGGAACGGTTCGCGGCCCCGTGGCCACATGGACTGCCCAATTTGAGAAACACCTATTGCTGGAGGCAAAACTGGAGTAGGGCGAATCCGGCGAAGAGCCTTTCCTTTCCGGAGTTGAGAGTCGTCAACCCAGTCGAGGAGGTGTGCGATGAATCGCCGAAAGTTCCTGGGGTCGAGTGGCCTGTTAGCGCTGACGGCCGGTGTGGGCGGGAGAGAAGCGCGGGGGTTCGTCCCCGCCCACAATTGGGAAAAGTACGACTTCGGTTCGGGCCCTCCGGTCACCGACCGCCTGAACCAAGGACCGTTTCCCCAGTATCCCCCTGAAGAGGTCTTGCCCGGGAGCGATGTGGTGATGGCGACAACCCCCTCCGATGAGGTGGTTGCCGGTTTCGGCAAAGGGCTCGTTACCTACATCTCCGGCGACCTCGGCGCTCCGCAGGTCGAGGGAGAGGCGTTGGCCGAGACCATCGAGAATCTCGCCAAGATTCCAATGGGAAACAAGCTCTATATCCGAGTTCTCTGGAGCGAAATCCAGAAACGTCCCGGCAGACTCGACTTCCCCGAGTACTGGAAGCTGACCTTTGAAATGGCCAAGAAATACAACAAGCGCGTAGGCTTCCGGGTGATGATGAGCGACCCGGACGTCAAGGAGCCGGCACTACCGGATTTTGTGACGGAGAAAGTCCCTCTCGTCAAGCTGGTCGGCGAGTGGAAGGGCGATCCGAGTCGAGTACGATACCAGAAGACACACGACCAGCCTCGCTACGACCATCCCTTCTTTCAGGCGGCTTTCCGGGAGTTGAACGGCTTGCTGGCCGCGGAACTGAATGGGAATCCTCTGGTGGAGTACATGGATACCTTCATGTACGGTTTCTGGGGCGAAGGCCATACGTGGCCCTTCAGGAGCACTCCCTTTCCCGATTACCAAACCGCGGAACGAACCTGGATCGGCATGCTCGAGGCGCAACTGGAACACTGGACGAAGACACCTTTGGTCACCAATACTCAGCCGGATTTCAGCCGGGTGGGGAACTCGGAGATCGTCGACCGCACGGTCCGCAGCCACAACTGGCTGCGCACCGACACGATCTTTGTAGAGAACATGCAGATCGAGTCGTTGAGCAACCGTCCCCCGTGGATAGCCGCCATCTGCGAAGTCGGAATGTCTGACGGTTCGCCGGAATCACTGCGCATCGACGAAGGCGTTCCGCGCACGGAAAACGTCATCGCCCACGTCATGGATGTGGGCGCCAACTACTGGTCGCTCTGGAACTGGCACAAGGTCAACGCCAGGAACGTCATGAACTACTACCGGCAGTATCCCCACGGCATCGACAAGATTGCGCGTTCGATTGGATACCGCGTCAGACCCTCATTCATCTGGCACTACCAGGCGGAGGGGTGTCCCGGGCTGGTGGTCGGTTTCGTCAACGACGGCATCGCGGGCGTTCCGGGAGTGCTGCGAGTCAGCGTTGTCAGTGATGATGAGAAGGTGAACGTGAGCGGGAGCCTCGACCCGGGTTATCCCCTGCCAGGCAAGGTGCGGCAAGCTCAGTTCGTGCTCCCGAGGGGCACCGATTGGAAGGGTCTGAAACTCAAGGCGGAGATCCAGGTAAAAGGAGTCCGCTATCCGGTCCGGTGGGCTTGCCACCAGAAGACGAACCCGGATGGCTCGCTGACCCTCCGCCCGGCCAAAGGCCTGTAGATAATCGTCCGCTGCTGTAGAAGGGGCGAAATAGTTGGAACGGCACTAGCCCATCTTGACGCGCTTGGCGTCTTTGGCGGCGGGGATTTCGAAGGTGGATGAGGGCAGGCGGCGGTTCACTCGGACCTGCGTGTAGCGGGCAATGAAGTAGTCACCCCCGGGCTCGAAGAACTTCTGCTGGACGGGCAGCCAGGACTCTTCGCTGATCCAGAGGTGGATCTTTTCAAGCTGGGTTGCTACATTCGCTTTGCGCGGCACCAATTCCAGGATTGCCGTCGTATCGCCTTCCAGCACTTCTTCCCCGACGAATTTCAGGGTGTACGACTTCTTCAGCTCTCCGCTCTCCGTACCAAAGCCAAGCAGGAGAAATTGCTGGAAGATGCCGCTGTGGTCGGTGAGGTCATATTCCTGGACCTGGTTGATCTTGGGGTAGAAGATCTCCGCCTTGTTCTTCTTGAAGAGGATGGACTTGGCTTCCGGCTTCTGAATGTCGATGAGGATCTGCGGGTTCTTGCTCTTGCGGAAGAAGATTTTACCCGTCTCCGTGGACTTGTCATTCACCAGGACCGTCACCTTGGTGTACTCGAGAGTCGCGGAGAGGGTATGCAACCGGTTGGCGCTATCGTCCATGCGTGAAAGGATCTCGGCCAGGTCGGGCGGCATTTTGCCCTTACGCTCCCCGGGGCCTGCCGGGACCGTTGAGGCTGTCAACACCAGCACCGCTGCGGCAATGGCGAGGCTGACCCACGATGGCCGAGATCTGAAGCTCACTATCTCCAGCTCCTTAACTTGATCCCGTGCCCTCTCCGGCCGAGCCGGATCATCGCTCCACCACCACCCGATACCCCAGGGTGACGTTATTGGAGCCGTACAGGACCTCTATCGATTTTACCGTGAAAGGCTTCTCCAGGCGACGTCGAAGGATCTCGCGGATGGCCTCCGCGGGTTTTTGCGGGGCTAACGAATCCACGAGGCGCGCGTCCACGAGGTAGGTCCAGCCGTTCTCGCCACCGCCCACCTCGACCAGACCCTGGGCGTGACGAAGGTCCGTCAACTGAAGCGTGGGGCGGTCCTGAAACCAGCCGCGCGGGGTCAGAAAAATGAATGCCAGGATGGCCAGGACGATGATGTCATACTGCCACGTTCCGCGTTCGTAGGACCAGAAGACGGAGCGCGCCACTGCGGCCTTGGCCCTGTCCCAAAGGCCTCCCCGCGGGCGGCCTTCGGTGTCAGAAGCCGCTTGCGGGAGGGCGGGATCTCGAACTTGCGTGCTTTCAGCCATGGCAGGACGTCAGGAGCAAAATAGCGGGAAACAGGGTGAGGGTCAATCGGAAACCACTTGTCCGTCCCTCATCCGAATGATGCGGTCGGCGACGGCGGCGGCTTCGGGGTTGTGAGTGATCATCAGAATGGTCTGGCGGAACGACCGGTTGAGCGCCCGCATCATGTTTAGGACGATTTGGGAATTCTCGCTGTCCAGATTCCCCGTGGGCTCGTCGGCCAGCAGGATCTTGGGCTCGCAGATGACCGCCCGGGCGATGGCCACTCGCTGCTGTTCGCCGCCCGAAAGGGCATAAGGCTTGTGGTTGAGCTTTTCCTGGATCCCTAACATCTCCACCGCCGCTTCGAACCGGTGAGGGTTAAACCCGTTCCCCTGAATATGCTGGGCGAGGGTTATGTTTTGCTTGGCGGTCAACGTCGGGAGCAAATTGTACCGCTGAAAGACGAAGCCGATTTTGTGCCGGCGGAACCGGGTCCGATCAGCGTCACTCATGGCGGAATAGTCGTTGCCGTCCACCAGCACCTTTCCGGATGAGGGTTGGGTCAATCCCCCCAGGACGTGAAGCAACGTCGACTTCCCACAGCCCGAAGGGCCCACAACGGCGACAAACTCGCCCTCGTAAACCAGCAAGTCCACGCCCTGGAGCGCCGGAACTTCGACCTTGCCGATGCGGTAGACTTTCTTCAATTCCTGGGTGGCGATAATCGGTTCCACTCGGTTAACCTCGCTCGCCGGCCAACGACTATTCGTAGGCCAGCGCGTCCACCGGATCGAGCTGCGCGGCGCGCAGCGCCGGGTAGAAGGCTCCCACCAGGCTGCCCCCGATCGCCAACAAGGCCGCCCAGAGCGCCCACTGCAACGTTAGCTCCACTGAAAGGGTGGGGAAGGAAGCCAGGATGATCTTCTTGGCGATTACCGTCCCGGCGAAGCCGGCCAGGATTCCTACAAGGCAGAGCAGGCTCGCCTCCCGCAGAATAGCCTCGATGATATACACCTTCGAAGCGCCCAGGGATTTCAAGATTCCGATCTCTCGGGTCCGTTCCGTAATCGTCGTGTACATGGAAAGGAAAATCACCAGGAAGCCGATACAGACGGCCACGGCGATCATGACGGTGATGAAGGCCTGCAATGCCGGCAGGTTGTTCGAGGTCATCAAGGACATGTACTCCCTTACCGAAATCACCTGATATCGTGGCAGGAGCTTGTGGATGGACGCGATGACCTGATCAGCATAAGCCGGGTCCGAGCACTTCACGAAGAAGATAGATGCCTTGTCGTTAGCCCCGGAAAGCTCCTCGGTTGTCTTGAGCGGAATAAAAAGGCGCGCGCCCTTGCCGTGCTCGACGATTCCGGCGACGCGAAAGTCGTGGTTCAGAAAGTTCAGTGTCTGGCCCACCTTGATCTTGTTGGCCTTCGCGTACCAGTCGTCCACCAGGACGTCGTAAGGGGCTTCAAACTGCCCTCCAGCGTGATAGACGAAGCCCCCGGTCACGCGGTTGAAGCTCTCCATGTCAATGCCGTAGATCATGTTCAGCCCGCCGGTCGAGTGGAACTGGAACAAGGCGGGTGCCACGGCCACCACCCGGGGAATCTCCGCCAGGCGGTCGCCGATCTTGGCGGGCATGGGGGCGGAGGTCAGGCCGAAAAAGAACGACGCCCCAGGTGGCTGAACCAAAATGTCGGCACCCACGCCTTCCACGCGCTTGGCGGACTCGTGCAGCATACCGGTGGTCAGACCGACGACGAGCATCACCATGCCCACTTCGATGGCCACGGCCAGAACACTGACCGCCGTGCGCACGGGGCGATGGAGGATATTGGAAAACACCATCCTATTGACCACGAATTTCCTCCGGGTGGCGAGCGGAGCCCACCTCGACGAGCTCGGCGTCCTCGGGTTTCCGTAATTCGAACTTCTCCGGGTCGATCGGCTGGTTGAACGTTGCCTTCAGGATGTTGATGGCGAGACGGTAATCTTCGACCGGCCGGGCGATCTGGATGTGGGTGGGGTACTGAACCGCTCCGAAATCCTGGTACGCCGAGTACCAAACGTCTTCCAGGTAGACGCCTCCCTGAGCGTATAACTGCAAACGGGCGATTTCCAGATTGGACCGGTCGAACCAGACTTTGCGTTTGAGGGTGAGGCTGCCGCTCTCATCCGACCCCAGGACCATCAGCACGTAGTATCGCCTGCCGCCCTCTTCGGCTTCCTCTAGGACCAGCTTTTCGCTCGCTGGGTCCGTCGCTGGGATGAGAAGAGCGTCCATGATGTGTTGCGGCCGCAGGTTTTCAAGGGCGTTCTTGGCTGGGCGTTTGAAATCGGTCTTACCCACGATGAACTTCCGTTTGGGCGGGATAGAGAGGCGGAACTCTCGTCCGTCCGACACCATGTCGAAGATGCTAGTCCTGACGATGGGTGCTTGGCCAATCATCCGGATCATGGCCGGCCTTTCGACGAGGATGAATCCCTTCACGTCGTGGTATTCCTTGATGACGCCGGAATAGACCGATCCCGCCGTCGGCTCCAAATCGACTGTGGCCGAGAACGTCCGAATCGCCTCGCTCTGCGCATTGATCTGGTGGGCCAGCTCTGCCAATGAGGCCTCTCGTGCCGGCGGAGGAAGCTGTGCCGACGGGATTGTCGTCGTCCGTCGAACCGCGCAGCCGGAGGTTGCCAGCAGGACAGAGAGTAAGGTCAGGCCGAACCAGCGCCGTCTTGTACGTGCCAGAGGTCTCTCCAGCAAGTTGACAATCCACCAGTCTATCAAACGCTTGCATAGGGTGTCAATCAGACGCCGAGGGGCGACGCCAACCCTTTGTTTATCAATATGTTCAACCCAAATTGCGGACATCTGCTTCACCTAGTCTCAGGTCCGAGCGCCAAAATCCAAACCACTCGGCAAAACGCCCAGAAAACCCTCCATCAAAGCCAGGACTTCACTCCATATCTACAAGGCCGGTCGAGCTAACCCTTTCAAATCCCTCAGCCGCTCAACCCTTCGGCCCTCTTCACACTGGATTAGACGCAAGCCGGTTTCCAGATGCTGGCCGGGTCGTCCCGGCCCTGGGAAGGTTTTCAAATTATGTAACGGCGGGTCACCGGCCAGGGTCCTGGATCAGTATTCGCCGGCTCGGTTGTCCGTGCCCCCCGGGACCTCCAGACTCCCCACGAGACCGGCAAGATGCAGCCGCTTACGCTGGCAGTAGTTGCGGATGCCTTCCACAATCCTCAATGCGGTTTCCGGCGCGTAGAAGTTGGCGGTTCCCACTTGGACGGCCTGCGCTCCGGCAATGAGGAATTCCAGGGCGTCCTCGGGGGTGGCGATGCCTCCCATTCCCACAATGGGGATTTTGACCGCTCGGGCTACCTGGTAGACCATTCGCACGGCCACCGGTTTGATGGCGGGTCCGGAAAGCCCCGCCGTGACGTTCGAGATGCGTGGCGTGCGCGTTTCGACGTCAATCGCCATGCCCACGAAGGTGTTCACGAGTGAGAGCGCGTCGGCCCCGGCGGCTTCAGCGGCCCGGGCGGTCAGCGTGATGTCGGTGACGTTGGGCGAGAGCTTCACCATCACCGGGTAGCGCGCCGCCTCCTTCGACGCGGCCACGACCTCTTCGGTGAGCTTGGGGTCGTTCCCGTAAATCATTCCACCGCAGCGCGTGTTTGGGCAGGAGATATTCAGCTCGTAGGCGTCGATGCCCTCGCCCTCGTTCAGTATCTCGATACAGCGCACGTAGTCTTCGGTGGAATATCCGAACACATTGACCAGACAGCGCGCTCTCAACTCGCGGAGAAAGGGAAGCTTTTCTTCCAGGAATTTGCGGGCCCCGACATTCTGCAGTCCGATAGCGTTCAGCATTCCCGAGTCTGTCTCGTAAATGCGCGGGGGAGGATTGCCCGCCATCGGCTCGGCGGAGATTCCTTTCACCACGATCCCACCGAGCTTGTTCAGGTCGATAAGGTGGGCAAATTCCTGCGCGTAGCCGAATGTCCCGCTGGCGGTCAGCACTGGATTCTGGAAGTGGATTCCGGCAATCGTGGTGTCAATGCGAGGTTCGAAGCCGTCAGCCGCACCGGTCTTGCGCGCTGTGGAGGATGAAATCGATCTGCCGTTCGCCTTTCGTCCGGTTTTGCGACGCTTGGTTATAGTCTTCGTGCCCATGCCGATTGTTTGCGCAGGCCGTGGATGCGGTCTGTTTTTGTCCTTTGATTTTTCCGTCAAGTCTTCGGGATGCTCTCCGCCTCCCAAATCACTTTTTCGGCCCAGAACACCGGCCCTTCCGTGCAGACGCGCTGATAGGTCCCGTGGCCTTCTCCAACCACGTGGATGCAGCAGCCCAGGCAGACTCCCAGACCGCAACCCATGCGGTTCTCCATCGAGACAAGGCAATCGTGCCCGTACCGCTCGGCCAATTCGACTGACGCGTGGAGCATGGGCCAGGGCCCGCAGACCATCAGCAAAAACTTCCGCTTGGGTTGACTCTTCAGGAATTTCTCCAGCGGCTTGGTTACGAACCCGTGGTCACCAACCGAGCCTTCCTCTGTGGCGAGCACGGTTTCGCGGACCAGAGGTTTGAAATCCCTGACCCCGACCAAGTCTCCTTTGGTCCGCCCACCGAAGAACAGCCGCTGGCGGAAGCCAGCTCGCGCCAGCTCCCGCGCCGGAAGCAGCAGCGCGGCGATGCCGATTCCTCCGGCGACAAGGAGAATCTCGTCCGCCTTCTTGACTCGCGAACCGTAATCCTCCTCGAAGAAGCCGTGGCCGAGCGGAGCCAGCAGTCCCACTTTATCGCCTGGCTTGAGCTCGGCCATCAATTGAGTTCCGCGCCCCACGACTTTGTAGAGAAGCTGGATGACTTCTGCCGGGCTTCGGCCCGCGCCATTTTTGCGGAAAGAAGCGCGCGGCTTGACGTCGTAGATGCTCATCGGACGACGCAGAAGGACATCCGAGCGGCCGGGAATTCGGATCATGGCGAATTGGCCGGGACGCGTCGCCCGCGCTTGGCGTGGGGAAAGAAGGCTTAAGAGGAAATGACCACCGGTAAGGGGCCGGTTCTCGACCACGGCCACGGTCTCGTCGTACATCAGATTCATGTTAGCACAGTTTCGATGTGCCGGAGAGTGGCCGACGGCGCCGGGGGCTCACAATGAAGACCCGGACGCGTGGTCCAGGATCCACCGGCGAATATGGGGAATGGCCGCGCGGGGGAATCGATGCGGCGATTTGTAGAACCGGAAATCCAGCGACGCGGCGCGCTGGGCGAGTTGCCGCCGGAACTCGAGATTCTTCTCGCGCGAATACCACTCGTCCTGCGTTGCGCCGATGTGGAGGACGTGAGTCCGTGCCCGCCGGTACCTCGGATTCTCGTCCCAGTCGCCCGGCACCCCACCGCACACGGCGATCACACCGCGCACGCGCTCCGGGTAAGTGAAAACAAAACGGTAATTGAATGAACAGGCCTGCGAAAAACCCAGAAGGAACACCCGCTCCTTATCCGCACGGAATCTGGACACAATCCGATCAATGAGTTCCATGACATTGCGATGATGGAGCTCGACGGACTCCTGCATCTTGAAATTCGTCCCCCAGCCGAAACCCACGTTGTACTTGTTCTGGTCCTCGCCCAGACGAAAGTACAACTGGTAGGGGCCCTGAAGGGAGGCGACGATCATCCGGCCGTCGGCAATCCGTCTTGCCACGCGCATCATGGAGTCCTTGTTGCCCTGGAAGCCATGCAGCGCGATGAGGAGCGGCCAGCGCTTACCGGCTCGATTTCGGCGGGGAAGTTCGAGTTCGTAGTAGCAGCGAATCCGAGCGGTCAGGAATTGTTCCATAGAATGTCCCGGCGCAGATCCTCAGGCGCGCGCCACCTCGACGAGATTGCAGTGAATCGTGGAACCTCCGCCGAGATCGGTGAGGCGCGGAGAGAGCAGCGTATTGATTCCCCGGCCGCCGGGCATGTGCTTCGGCCACCAGACGGATTCCGCCACCACAACGCCCTGACGCGCGTCGTCGGTGACCTCGGCGGCGTAGAGCCGGCACTCGCCGCGCCCATTAAGAAGGCGCACCAGATCGCCCGCCGCGATGTTCCGCGCGCGGGCATCGGCGGGATGGATCTTGACGGTCGGTTTGCCGATGCGGTGGCGCTGTTCCTCGACCGCGCCGAAAGTCGTATTCAAAAAATGTACCGAGGGTGGCGCGATGAGCTGCAAGGAAAACTTCCGATGCAATTCCAGGTTCTCCGGGCTTTCGGTGCAGGGGACGTAGCCGGGCAAGGGATCGACGCCGAGATCGGCCGCCGATGGCGAGTAGAACTCGACTTTTCCTGAGGGTGTCGAACATTTCATATCCGGCGCAAGACCATGGTCAGCGACCCTGAGCCTTTCCGCCTCACCCGACTTGAGCTTTTCGAGGTCCATTTCCGCCAGGAATCTCGACGGTGAATCGAGCGCCTGGCGCATCACATCGTATTCCGAATCATCGAAGCTCGCTTCCGTGAATCCCATGCGTCGCGCCAGCAGGCGAAAAACTTCCAGATTGGGCTTCGCTTCGCCCAGTGCCTCGACAACTGGCTTGCCGACCTGCAGATAATGGTGCCCATAA
>DATKYV010000124.1:0-10672 GCA_035528275.1 Terriglobia bacterium
TGGTAGGCCCGAGCGGGCTCGAACCGCTGACCTCTACCGTGTCAAGGTAGCGCTCTAACCAAACTGAGCTACGGGCCTGCGAGACCTACCACAGCAGAGACAACATCCCGCGCCACTTCCGGTGCAGTCAACCTGTTCTGCGTGGTCTCAACAGCAAAAGTAGCGTAATTCCTGCGGGCTGTCAACGGAGCCGGCGGTCAGCGACGGGACAACAGAATTGGGAAGAGTCGCCGTCTGACGTATAATGTCGGGCCAATCGGAAGGAGAGAACCATGGATCGTCAAGCAGCTTGGGACCTGCTCTGTGAGTTCACGAAGAATGAAAACCTACGCAAACATGCGCTGGCCGTTGAGGCCTGCATGCGCACGTATGCGCGGAAAGTCGGCGAAGACGAAGAGAAGTGGGCAGCCGTGGGGTTGATTCACGATTTCGATTACGAAATCTACCCCGACGCCCCCGACCATCCGACGAAGGGAAGCGAGATTCTGAAAGAAAGAGGCTGGTCCGAGGAGGTCCGCAGGGCGATTCTGGGCCACGCAGACTACACTGGCGTTCCCAGAGACACAGTTTTGGCGAAGGCGCTCTTTGCTTGCGACGAACTGCCGGGCTTCATCACCGCCTGCGCTCTAGTGCGGCCTGACCGGATTTTGAGCCTGGAGGCCAAATCGGTGCGCAAGCGGATGAAGGACAAAGCCTTCGCGCGCTCGGTGAGCCGCGAGGATATTACGAAAGGCGCCGAGGAGCTGGGCGTGCCGCTCGACGAACACATCACTTTCTGCATTCAGGCCATGCGAGAAATCGCCGAGAAGCTTGACCTTGGCCCAAGAGAAAGTCCTTCCGGGCCAAGTGCGACCTCGGGCACCACGACGACGTAGGCCTACCAGGTCGGGATTCAAAGAGAAACCTTTTCGAGATAAGAGGGGATGTGAGTGTCCCAACTGAGCTGGCGGCCGATCTTTTCCCCGAGCGCGGCGGCAGCTTGCGGTTCGCCGTGGACCACAAACGTCTTCCGGGGTGGTTGGGGAAACTGGCCGAGCCATCGCAGGATTTCGCCATAGTCGGCGTGGGCGCTGAGGTTATCCAACCTCTCGACGCGGGCGCGAATCCGCACTTGGCGGCCGTGCATCTTGACGGACTCCGCACCGGACTGGATTGCCCGGCCCCGCGTGCCCGCTGCCTGAAATCCCACGAAGAGGACCGTATTTCGGTGGTCCGGGAGGCAGCGCTCCAGGTGGTGAAGCACGCGTCCGCCGGTGGCCATGCCGCTGGCGGAGATGATGATCATCGGATAGCGCGCCTGGTTCAGGGCCTTCGACTGCTCGACGGTGCGGTCGAAATGGACATCAGGGGGTGAGAACGGTTTCACGCCGCGCGACTCGAGTTGAACGGTCTCCACGTCGTGATCCTCATGGTGGCGGCGGTAGAGGTCCGTGACGTCGATGGCCATGGGACTGTCGACGTGAATGGGAAGCGAGGGAATCGTCTCCCGCTCGATCATCTCCCGCAGCAGGTAGAGCAATTCCTGGGTGCGCCCCACAGCGAAGGAAGGAATAATCAACGTCCCGCCGCGACGGGTGGTCTGCTCGACGATTTCAGAAAGGCGTTGCCGAACGTCGTCGGCAGGGTGCAAGCGGTCGCCGTAGGTTGATTCCACCAGCATGTAATCGACCGGGCCGGGCACCACGGGCTCGGGAATGATGAGTTGAGGAAAACGGCCCACGTCGCCGGAAAAGAGCACCTTGGTTGTCCTGCCGTTTTCGCGGACCGTGACCTCCACCATCCGCGCGCCCAGGATGTGCCCGGCAAAGAAGAAGCGTATCGAGAAATGCGAAGAAAGCTCCTGCGAGCCCGAATCGCCGACGGCGCGAAAGGATTCGAGCGATTTCACCGCCTCCTCGTAGGTATATAGAGGCAAAGCAGGCTTGTGTTTGCTAAAGCCCTTGAAGTTGGCGTATTCGGCGTCTTCTTCCTGGAGGTGCCCGGAGTCCGGCAGAACGATGCGCGCCAGGTCCACGGTGGCCGGCGAGGCCAGAACCTGCCCGCGAAACCCGTCCTTGACGAGGCGGGGAACGTACCCGACGTGGTCCAGGTGAGCGTGCGTCAGCACAACCCAACGGAGGGAGGAGGGCGGCACGGGAAGCGGCTCCCAGTTGCGCTCCCGCCACTCTTTGGCGCCCTGAAACAAACCACAGTCAATCAGCAGCCGCTCGCCTTCCGATTCGAGGAGGTACTTGGATCCGGTGACGGTTCCCGTGGCGCCGAGAAATTGAAGAGTTGCCATAATGTGTGCTGGGATGAGAGGCGACGCGAAAAGAGGAGCTTGTTCGGGTCAGCCCGGCAGTCAATCCACTCCTGTGTTTGAATTCAAATCACAACCGATTCCTGGTACTCGCCGAATACCCTGCGCAGTGTGTCCGATATTTCTCCCACGGTGGCGCAGGATTTCACGGCCGCGAGGATTGCGGGCTTCAGGTTCTCGTTTGAACGGGCCGTGGCCTCCACCTTTTTCAGCGTGGCCGCCACGCGCGCCCTGTCGCGCCGCGCCCGAAGTTCTTGGAGGCGCTTCACCTGCGAGCGCTCGACCTCAAGGTCGATGCGGAGGATGGGAGGCAGGGCCGTTTCCTCTCCGGTGTGCCGGTTCACACCTACCACAACCTGCTCGCCGGACTCCACGGCTTTCTGGTAATCGTAGGCCGCCTGCTGAATCTCGCGCTGGATGTACCCGGTCTCGATGGCCCGCAACACACCACCCATGCCATCAATCTTACTCAGATATTCCCTCGCGCCTTGCTCGATCCGGTTCGTGAGCTTTTCGATTGTGTACGATCCGGCCAGCGGATCTACGGTGTTCGGCACACCGCTTTCTAACGCCAGAATCTGCTGGGTCCGTAACGCGATGAGTGCCGACGCCTCCGTGGGCAGGGCCAGAGCCTCATCGCGGGCATTGGTGTGAAGCGACTGGGTGCCACCCAAGACAGCCGCCAGGGCTTGCAGCGTCACCCGCACGATATTCACATCGGGCTGTCGGGGTGTGAGGGTACTCCCGGCGGTCTGAACGTGGAAGCGGAACATCATTGAACGGGGATTCCGTGCCTTGAAGCGCTCGCGCAAGAGGCGCGCCCAGAGGCGGCGCGCAGCGCGAAACTTCGCGACCTCTTCGAGCAGATCGTTGTGCGCGTTCAGGAAAAACGAAAGGCGCGGCGCAATGTCATCCACCGCGAGGCCGCGGGCCAAGGCGGCTTCGAGATAGGCGATTCCATTCGCCAGAGTAAAGGCCACTTCCTGGATGGCCGTCGATCCTGCCTCGCGGATGTGATATCCGCTGATCGAAATGGTATTCCACTCCGGCGCGTGGCCGCGGCAGAAGGAGAAGATGTCGGTAACGATGCGAATGGCAGGCTGGGGTGGATAGATGTAAGTGCCCCGCGCGATGTATTCCTTGAGGATGTCGTTTTGAACCGTTCCGGAAAGCTTGGAGAGGTCGGCCCCCTGCTTTTCCGCCACGGCGAAGTACAGGGCCAGCAGAATGGCCGCCGTGGCGTTGATGGTCATGGAGGTTGAGACGCGCTCGAGAGGAATATCCTGAAAGAGCAACTCCATGTCTTCGAGCGAGTCGATGGCTACACCCACGCGCCCCACTTCGCCCCGAGCCAAAGAATGGTCGGAATCCAACCCGATTTGCGTGGGCAGGTCGAAGGCCACGGAAAGTCCCGTCTGGCCCTGCGCCAGCAGGTAGCGGAAGCGGGCGTTGGATTCCCGCGCCGTCCCGAAGCCCGCGTATTGGCGCATCGTCCAAAGGCGGCTGCGGTAGAGAGTGGGATAGACCCCGCGTGTAAAGGGATATTCGCCGGGGAATCCCAGGCTCTGCTCCCAATCCCAATCCGCCATGTCGGCAGGCTTGTGAGAGGCTTCGAGTTCCAGGCCTGAGGCCGTCTTGAACCTATCTTTCAGCTCTTTGTTCGGCCGGGAGGTCATGGATAAGTGCTCAACGCAAGATAACACCCGAAGGCTGGGAGCTCCAAACGTTCTCCCCAGGACCGCCAAACGTTATCGAACGCTCCGCGCCTTCGCCAAAGAATAAAGGCAGAAAATGAGCAAGAGTATCGTAAAGCCGGCCAGTAACCCAAACCGAATCAATCCCACCGAGGGGGTCGTCCGATAGTAGCGCCACTCAGTGAATGACACGCTGGCGCCGGCGAAGGCCAGAAACAGGAAGGCCAAACCCACCAGCAAGTGGAACAAGCGCTGAATGTGGCGGAACGAAGCTTGGAGCAGGTTTCCAAGCCTGCCCCACGTTTCACGCTTTGCCACCGGACTCTCAGCCATGCACGATTATATTAGAAAGGTTTGCGCGGCCAGTCAATTCGTGTTGCATCGTTTCGCCTTGACAGTGCCGAAAGCCCAATCATACAATTTGTTCTGATTTGAACGCACGTGCGAGCGGGTGGACTTTTGGACCTGGACGACAACTTCAAGCGCCTCGTCAAAGAACTCGGCTACGCCATCAATGAGTCCCTCTCCGACTCGGAGAAGATTGCGGACGTGATGGCCAGGATACGCGCCGCGGGCTACGATCTTTACCTGGTGCTCGAGGTCACGATTGGCTTCAACAAGCGGGGCGATGGGAATCTCGTCCATCGGCAGAAGCTGGACTCCGGCCATTCTCGCAGCACCGAACTCCACCTCACCAACCAGGACACACAGTTTCTGCGCGCCCTGAAAATCAGCATGGAAGAATAAAGGTTTTCGCGCCGGGCCGTCAGCGAGCTTGAAGGCGGCGGGCATTCGTTCGTCCCGGCGGAGCCGTTGAATCACGGGGACCGGCCCGAGCACCCGGCCTGACTTGACACACCCGGGGGCGGGAGCTAGGATTTTCCCATGCCATCCCCGGCTGTCCGCCATCCCGCCGTGGCGGGGCGCTTTTATCCGGGAAAGCCCGAAACGCTGAGGCACGACCTCGACGAATATCTCGGTCCTGACGCGGCCGCGGCCGACAAGACCGTCAACGCCATCGGCTGTGTAGTGCCGCACGCCGGCTACATGTACTCCGGCCACGTGGCCGGCGCGGTCTATCGCAAGCTCCCGGCGCGCGGCTCCTACGTCATCCTCTGCCCAAACCACACGGGCCGGGGCGCTCCCCTGGCCATGATGTCGAGCGGCGCATGGCGAACCCCGCTCGGTGAGGTTGCCATTGACAGTTCACTTGCCTCCTCAGTGCGTCAGGGCTGCCACCTGGTGATGGAGGATGCCGCCGCGCACGCCGAAGAGCATTCACTCGAGGTTCAACTGCCTTTCCTGCAGCAGATGCAGGAGGACTTCACTTTTGTCCCCATCGCCATCGGGGTGGGAGGCTATGCCGTCCTGGACTCGCTTGGGCGGGGCCTCGCCCAGGCAGCGAAACGCGCGGCGAAGCCCTTCCTGATCATCGCTTCCAGCGACATGAACCATTACGAGCCGGACAGCATCACGCGGGTGAAGGACCGCAAGGCCATCGATAAGATTATCGCGCTCGATCCCGAAGGGCTCTACGACGTCATCCGCCGTGAGGACATCTCGATGTGCGGCTACGGGCCCACCATCGCGATGCTCACCGCCGCAAAGGAGCTGGGAGCTTCAAAAGCTGAACTCGTCAAGTACGCCACCTCCGCGGATGCCAGCGGCGACCGCTCCGCCGTCGTCGGGTACGCGGGGATCATCGTTTCCTAGAATCCTGCCCATCGGTGTGCGGAGCCTGGTCGCGGCCAGGCACAGGAACCCCAGTTCCGGGCATGCCTCCCCGGGCCAGCCAGGAAGTCCCTCGTGGATTATCTCGGATTAATTGCATTCTTGACAATAAAACCCAAGTAGGCTAAAGGATGAAGGATATTCCTTCGCGACGGCGGGCCGGGACTGATGCTGAGGCACATCTTCGAAAAGGAGCTCCAAGATTGCCTTTATGGCTACCGTTCCCTGCTACTCTTCGTCCTCTCCACGGCTCTTTTCTTCGTCGCGGTCTTTGCCGGCACCCGGGAATATCAGACCGCCCTTCAGGAATTTCGACTCGCCGAAGTGACCCTGCGCCAGCACTTGGCGGCGGAAACCAACCTCTACGCCCTGGCGAATTTCGGGTTCAGCCTCGTCAAGCCGCCTCAGGTTCTCAGCGTTCTGGTCAGCGGCGTCGAACCGCATGCTCCTCGCGTTTACAATTTCGGTCTTTACTCGCTACCTGAGCCGCAGGGAAGCTCGGCAAGTGAAAATCCTACGGTGGCGGTGTTTGGCGCGCTCGACCTCTCTTTTATCGTCCAGGTTGTCCTGGGTCTTGCGGCGCTGCTCTTTACGTTTTCGGCGGTCTGCGGCGAAAAGGAGATGGGGACGCTCAAACTTCAACTGGCCAATGCCGTCCCCAAGGATGTTCTCCTGATTGGCAAACTGGCAGGAAATCTCGCCGGGCTGCTTGCGCCCGTCGTTCTCGCGTTTCTGCTCGCCTGCATTGGATTCCTGAACTCCCGCGACGTACAGTTGGGCCGGGCGGAAATCCTCAGAATCGCTCTCCTGGGTTTTACGTTCGTGCTCTACCTCACCGTGCTGTTTGCCTTGGGGTTGTGCATCTCGACGTTCACCACCCGGTCGACCACCGCTTTCGCGCTCTGCCTCGTCGCCTGGGTCCTGCTTGTGGGAATCATTCCTAAATTCGCCGTCCTGGCAGCCACACACCTGGCACCCGCCGAGTCCCTCCAGGAATTCGAGCTCAAGAAGCTCCAAATCCATCGGCGCGGATCGATGGACGCTCAAGCTGAATTCAACAAGTACATCGAGGAGTATGGGGGCCGAATGCCCCCCCTCGAACTATACGAGAAGTCCTCGGCGCGTGTCCGTAATTGGCAGAACCAGGAGCTTCGCAAACTCGAAGATCACTATCTGCAGCAGCGGGAGCGGCAAGCAAGAACCGCCTTGATGCTTTCGCGCTTTTCGCCCGCTGGCTCCGCTTCGTACGCCGCGATGAGCCTTGCGGGCACTGGACTGGAGCGGGATTTTCGGTTTCGAGCGGCGCTCCGCGAGTACCGGTCACAATTCACAGCCTACTACGACCGGAAAAGCCGCGAGCTGGTTGATATCACCAGCCGCAAGCAGATACCCAACACTATGGTTGAGCTGGACTTCACGGACATGCCCTCCTTGAGTTTCACAGAGCAGTCGCTGGATTCGGCCCTCGACGCGGCTTTGCCCGATTTGGGGTCGCTGGCAGTGTGGGCCCTGGTGCTGTTCGCGATTGCTTACTTCCGGTTTCTTCGCTACGACGTCAGGTAGGTGCTATTTCCCAGGCAGGATGAACAAAAATCTGAAAGGGTTTGCGAACTGTCGTCCAGACTCGCTGTGACAGGAATGACGAGTGACTGGCGTTCGGGCCTGGCGGGTGGCGCGCGGGCGACGTCACCTGCGGGGCGGACGGTCACTCGAAGACGGCCGGCCACTGCTCGAGCTGCCGCCGGAACTGCCACGCGAGCCCATGCTACTGCCGCCGCCCGTCGAGCCTCGCGAGCCGCCGGACAATTCGCCAGAGCTACGGGACGATCCCCCACTATTCCGGCCACCGATACTCGACCCGGTGCCTTTATCTCCGCCCGCCGAGATTCCTGAGCTCGGAGTGCTGCTGGTACGCGAGGTCGACCCTGACGTGGATG
This sequence comes from Terriglobia bacterium, assembly GCA_035528275.1. Lineage (GTDB taxonomy): Bacteria > Acidobacteriota > Terriglobia > UBA7540 > UBA7540 > DATKYV01. The sequence goes on from DATKYV010000124.1 coordinate 7,662, forward strand.
AGCTTGACGAGCCGGCACCGTTTGTCCCGGCGCCCCGAGTTCCGATGTAAACTCCGGCGCCGCGCGAATCAGCGCCGCCTTCCCTCGAGCGCCCGCCGGGTGAGATGGAGATAGAATTCCCAGCCCCCACCCCCGTTCCGGGCGGGGGACTGATTGGGCGAGACGGATAATTTCCCTGCGGACCCGGGCGGTGTGAACCCACCAGGGAATCAACCGGGCGGATTCCCCGGGGTTTATCCGAAGCCAAAGGAGCTGACGACGGCGTTGCTTGGGCTCCACTTTCTTCTCCAGACGGCGCCAACTGAATCACAGGAGCCGGTGAAGCCGACTTCGCGGGCTCATTAGCGTTGATGTACCGGCGCTGTTCGGGATCAAAGATGATGCCGCCTGATGAAGTTTCTGTTCGAGAGCGCGCATCAGGCTCCACTGCCGTTGAGGTCGAGAGCTGAACCCCCGTGGGCGAATTCGCCAGCGACCCAGTTTGAGGCATGTGGATGGAAATCCGTCCGCCCTCCGAAACGCCTCCCGGCCGCGGCTCCTGAGCGAGTCCCGGCACGCCGGGTCGCCGGAAGGGCTCGCCGGGCAGCCGTCCAAGTCGATCGGGCTCGATATCCGGCCTCCCGATAAGCCGGCCTTCGGCCGCCGGATCGATCCCCTGAATCCGACCCGGATGGACCGGCCTGCCGTTGCGGAATGTGTCCTCACTCACTGTGGCGCCGCAGCCTTGGGGAGAGGAGCAACCGGATGTTCCGGCGCCCAAACGCGGGCTGCCCGCCGGCGCCCAACCTACCCACCCGGGTCCGCGGTACCAATTCACCAGCGCCGGCGACCACGAGTTGAGATTGGTCGGAAGCCAGCACCACCCGTACCCGGGCTGGTACATCCACTGCCCGAAATGGTAAGGCATCCAGCCCCAGGGCTCGCTGGAGATCCAAGTGTATCCATATCCCGGGTACCAGCACCAACGGCCGTAGGTGTATGGAGCCCAGCCGCCGCCGACGTTTGGCACCCAGGCGGAGCCGTAGCCCGGCAGGACGATCCACCCTCCATAGCTGGCCAAGTCAACGAAACCGTACAGCAGCGACGTGGCATCGTTCGAGTAGACCCCGGTCGCTGGCGCCCGACCCCTATTCCGGACCTGTTCAACATGACTCTCCCTGTTTTCCACCCACTTATCCCACTCGTCTTTCGTCACCCCTTGGGTAATCTGGAACACCGGGTCAGCGCCTGGTCGCAATTCAAGCATCGCGTCCTCGCCCACCGTTCCGCTGCCTTGGGGGCTGGAGATCTCAACCGACCCCTTGAAGACCTTCACCAGGAGAAGCTTGTCTTCCATATCGAGGCGAAAGCGCGACTTGCCGCGCGGCATGAGCGTGGCGTCTCCGGCTGCGACCTCGTAGTAATCGCCGCCTTCAGGGATGAAATTGAATGTCGCGTAACCCTGGTGGAGCTTCAGGCGATTGACCTTGTCGCCGCTCGGCGCCAGGACGAGTTGCGTGAATTCCAACAAGGAGAGCTGCCCCAGTCGAGCCGTGGACGCATTCTCAAACTCGACCTCCGCGAAGCCGTCCTCAGCCGTCGAAACCTTGAACCCCTCCTGAATCGGCGTGTTTACCAAAGCCGCGGCCCACTCGTCCACGTCCGGCCGTTGAACCGCCGCCGTCCCTTCTATAAAGCTCAAGCGAACAATGCGCGCGTGAGAGTACTCCTGGGCCCGACCGGCCGGCGCAGAAAGCCATCCGATAAGAAAAACCCCGACTCCGAGAATCATTCCACGGATCGTTGATTTCATGGCAGCCCTCCCGGGAAGGCGATCCGACCGGGGTTCCATCCCCCCACTATTATAGACGCCTGCGCCAAGCCATCGGCTACAACAAAAGTCAGCCCTCCGCGCCGGATGCCGGGCCGAGCGGCTAATTGCTCGCCTGAATCCGCTGCAGGATATCCTGGGCGCGGGATTGAGCCAGATTAAGAAAACGGCGGTTCCGAACGATCTTTTCCAGTGACGGCACCATGAGCTCCGGGTCGGCGAGCGCCTTCTTCTCCATATCGATCTGAATCTGGCGGAGTTCTCCGGGAAGGCTAAGGTGGTCGTACTTGATTGCGTACTCGAGCGTTTCGATGTGCTCCTGAACGATGGCGATTTTCTCGAAGAGATCTACGAGTTTCTCACCCTCGCGCCGCTGCGTGTAATTGAATTCGACTCGATTCTGCCGCCCGTCGCGTTCGTAAACCAGCGTCTTCTGGCCCAGGTTGGCCACCTTCTTGCCGCTTTCCAGCTTCACATTCTCGAAGAAGTTGAGCAGCTCGCAGAGCGCGAAGAGCCGGCGGGTGGTGGCGGGCGAAAGCCTCATGCGCCGGGGGTTGGAGGGGTCGGTGAGTCGGCGCCCCTCGTAAGTCCCTTCTCCGGCCGAGTCCACCGAAATCATCAGGTATTCCGGGGTGCTGCCTTTGAGCACCTTGGTGAATGTCAACCGGGCGCGCGCCCCGCCCTCCCCGGCATGGATCATGGCGGGAAGAATCAAGACGCCCAGCACGAGGAGGCAAGTCCATACCACACGGCGATGGTCGAATTCATGGGTCGAACGGGAAGGAGGTTGAGGGATCGCCATACGGTTTCGAGTCGGTCTCACCGGCCAGGATGGGTCCGCCAGCGCTTCGTTTGGCTCACCGCCGCCCTCACCTTACGGCTTCGGAGTTTGCGGGCCGGGTTCGAAATCGCAAGGGCAAGAGGAGCTGCCCGGCGCTCCGCCAGCGGACTACTTCTCCTCCGCCAAGGCGTGGAGCTCCGCTTCTTCGATATCAAAATTAGCGTAGACGTGCTGCACGTCGTCGTGGTCTTCCAGTTCTTCCATCAGGCGCAACATCTGATGGGCGCTCTTGCCGGTCAACTTCACGGAGGACTGGGGGACCATGGAAACTTCCGCCACCGCCGGAGCGATGTTTTCAGCCTTCAGGCGGTCGACCACCTGCTGGAGTTTTTCCGGCGGGGAGATGATTTCCCAGTTGCT
>DATKYV010000125.1:0-3221 GCA_035528275.1 Terriglobia bacterium
AGCAGATTTCTGGGTGTTTGCGCTCCACGGATTTGCGAGCCGGACACCTGATTTCATCATCGGGCCACCCAAGGAGCTATGGCGACGTCTACGATTGATCCACGGACCACACAGGATAATTCAAACCTATCTGTGGGTGACAGAGGGCGATCAATGCTGGGAGACGAGGGGGCTGGGACGGAAAGACCAGCGTCGGATTGCGGACGGTGAGTATCGCGAGCCACGTCGCGACCTTACTGAATGGCTCAACAATTGGACTCCGATTGCGCGAATCAATAGATGACAGGCCGTCTGGGGGGCTCGTCCATCGCGGGATTTGCGAAGTGTGCAAGCGGACCACCCCTTGATTCCCTCCTGAAGCAAAGGACCACCCCCTTACCCCCCTCCTCAGCGAGGAGGGGAATCCACATGCATTTCGGATTGAAGATTGCAGATTGTGGATCACGACGAGATTCTTGAACAAGCTGCTAATGCTGAGAATTGGGGCCGTGATATCTCCGCGCCATGCCCACACAGGAAGCCATGCCGACCTAAAGGTCGGCGCTACGCAGGACAGCTAGACAGGAATTGATTAGAACTGAAACTTCGTGCCGAGGTGGGATTCGACTTCTTCGGTGGGGACCATCTCGATGGCGTCCCAGGGGCAGCCGTCGAGGAAGCTTCCGTCGGGGCCTTTGCTGGTACACTTCTTGCACCCGATGCAAAGCTGCGGGTCGACTTCGATGCGGCCGAAGGGAGGGTTGTCCTCGTCGGTGACCCAGTACATGCAGTCTTCGACGGGGCAGTAAGGAACGCAGGCGGGCGAGCCCGCGCATCCCGTACAGCATTCGGTGATGACGGCCAGCTCTTTGGGTTTTTTCTTGCGCGGGGTCTGGATGCCCGTGGATTTCGGCTCGCTCTTGACGACTTCTCCGACGGGAATGAAGTACACTCGCCCAGCTCCTCTGTTAAGATGACAGACTGATTGTCGCAGAGCGGAGGCGATAGACCAATGGGCGAGAGGGCTGGGGGGCAGGCGCCGAGCGCCGCTGCGTGCTCGGCGCTGTTTCCTTCGCGGCAAGACGCCGGTGGGGACACCGGCGCTACAGCTAAGGCGCCACACTGCGCAATTCGTGACTGAAACACACACCCGAGGGGCGTTGCGGAATGATCGAATGGATCAAGGTCTTTCACGTGCTCGGCATGTTGTTTTGGATCGGGACTCTGCTGCTCGCGCCCACTTCGCTGGCGTTTTACACACACGACGTCTCGGAGGAAACCGCGCGCGCTCTGGCCCGCCTGCAGGTGCAGCTTCTCAAAGGCGTCGGGCACGTGGGGGCGGGGATGATGATCCTTACCGGCGTCACTTTGGTGGCCATCAACCCGGTACGGCTGCATCAGGCGTGGTTCCGCGCCAAGATGTTTTTGGTTGGCCTGATCCTGGTGGCGCATTTCATCATCTACTTTCGCGCCAAAGCCATTCAGGCGGGGCGAGCCCAGCCTCGGCCGGGAGAGTGGGGAATTCTGCACGGCGCGGTGGCGCTGCTGGTCTTCGGGATTTTGGTTCTCGTGCTGGTGAAGCCGTTTTAGAATGGTGCTGAAAATGGTCTCCAAGGTTGTCATCCTGAGTCCGTCAGTTGACGGACGAAGGATCCAACAGCGGTGTTTTCATCAGGCGACCGAGATGCTTCTCCCGCAGAGCGGGATCAGCATGACAATTAAGGCTTTTGAGCACCCTGTTAGATGAAACCCGTATCGCGGCGGGCCACCTTGCCGCGACCGAATTCCGAGGAGGTTGAGTTGGCAGAAACCAAGATTACGGTAAAGAACAACGGCTCTCTGCGCGTCGAGGGCGAGTTCACAATCTACGACGCTGAAGGCAAGGCGTTCGATCTCTCGGGGCGCACGGCAATCAGTCTCTGCCGGTGCGGTCATTCGGAGAACAAGCCCTTCTGCGACGGCAGCCACAAGAAGGTCGGGTTTCAATCTGAAGTGAAGGCCCGGCAACTGCCTCCTCCCGCTCCCAAGCCGCCCGCGGCTTAAGGAGGCTGGCTGAATATAGTGACGGCCATTTCTGTGGCGTCCGTCAATTGACGGCCACCCAAGCAATTGCATACACGCGGACGGCGATGAGGACACCGCCGCTACAGCAAAGGTCGTCACCATAATTTTCCTTCTTGATTAGGAGGAACGCATGCGGAGAATCCTAAATATCCTCACTTCGCTGGCTTTGGCGAGCGCCCTGAGCTTTAGCTGGGCAGCGGAATCATCGAAAACTCAGCTCCTCGTTGAGCCTGCGGAACTGGCCGGAATCCTCGACAAACCCGACGTGCGAGTGGTGGACGCGCGCCCTCCGCAGGAGTACGGCCTTGGCCACATTCCCGGGGCGGTGAATCTGCCGGCGCCCGCAACCGACAGCTTGGACGCCAATCGCCAGGGTTTTCCCATTCCAATGGAGCGGGCACAGGAGTTGTTTCGGGCGGCGGGAATCAACAAAGCTTCCCGTGTGGTGGTTTACGACGACCAGGGCAATCGGCTTGCCGCTCGGGTCTTTTATGTGCTCGAGTTCTTCGGGCATCGCAAGGTGCAAGTTCTCGATGGTGGGATCAAGAAATGGCAAAGCGAAGGGCGGGCCCTGACAGCCAATACGCTGGCGATCAGCCCCGGGAATTTTGACCCTGTGCCAAATCCTTCGGTGATGGCAACTGCCGAGTGGGTGGCCAAGCACCTGGACGACCGCTCCGTCAAATTGGTGGACGCGCGCTCGACCGTGGAATATCAGGGCGGGCGGATTCCGGGCGCCGTGCTCATCGAATGGACACGCCTGCTCGCGACCGGCGAGATCAAGACCTTTCTCACTGCCCCGCAACTCGACCAACTCTTTTCCGCGGCTCAAGTCACCCGCGACCGGGAAGTGGTGACCTACTGCCAAAGCGGCATGCGGGCGGCGGATATTTACTTCGCCCTGCGATGGCTGGGATACCCGCGCGTGCGCATGTACGACGGCTCGTGGGCGGAATGGGGCGCGGACCCAGCGCTTCCCGTCGAGAAATAGGGAAGGGGGCGACCCCCTTGGCGGCATGGGAGATGACGGGCTCCCTCGCCGACGCGGCGCGCGCCGTCCCCGTCGGCACGGCTCACGTGGAGGACGGAATCGGCCATATTTCACACCGAAGCATTGCCGAGTTCAACCAACGACCCCACCTCAATTCCCTGTTGACATTCGCTTCTTGTTCCTGTAG
>DATKYV010000126.1:0-6052 GCA_035528275.1 Terriglobia bacterium
CAAGATGAGAGCACCGACTAGTCCGGGTATCACCGTTAGGACCAAGGCTACGAACCACACCTTCATAAGATGGCGGTTCTTCCGCTCAACCAAGTGCTTGTGCTCCTCAGCACGACGTTCAAACTCCTCAAGCGGGGCATCTGTAATTTTGGCAAGTTCCTTTAGGTTGGTCGTATGAAATATCATCTGGTAAATCTCCTACACGATATAAAAGAAGAGGGAAAATGTTATCAGCAGAGCAGACCAGACGACCTCCACGGCCAACATGTAACTTCGAGTTCCTGCCCAAACCACGAAGAAACCACCATAACCCAATCCAATGACTATCCTAGTATAGGACTGCGCTTTGTCGAAGAGGGCTGACTGTATTTTGATGAGGGTTTCAACCCGCTTGTCGTACAGTTCCTTCTGCTTGCGCGCATGTTCCTTGGCTACCGCCTCAGCGAGAGCACGTTGCAAGTCGCCCATCTCAATCCCACCTCTTGGAAGTGGTACCCATCTCTGAAAGGGCTGGCGTGACTAAAATAACCCCTCCTGCTGGCTTTTGGTTTTCCGCTCGGCTTTGGCGAAGGTTTCGACGCGATGGGCGGGGTATTCGAGCTTCTTGCCCGCCAGTAATTCGGCAATGGTCAGGATTTGAATGCGGGGATAGCGGCCCGGAAAATCTTTCGGCTCGTAAAACCCCGCTGCCGCTGCTTCCGTCAGCATGGGTTTGGTGGGCTCGCGCAAAGTAATCAGCGCGCCGAGGGCGGCCTTCTCGCGCCCGATTACGCCCTTCAAGTCGCGGACGTGATTCACGCCCACGTATCCGCTCTTCACCTGCACGATCACCTGCTTGGCCTGGCCGCTCTTGTCGTCGAAGAAGTTGATGTAGCCGTCGATGCCCGTGTCCGCGCCCTTCTTGTGGTCCTTGGCGGGCCGCGCGTTCACCAGGTCCACCGCCCACCACTCGAACTGGTGCGGGCTGATCTCCTTCAACGCCTCCGCGCCCTGCACGTCCGTGGGCGCGCCGATGATTTCGTACGGGCTGAGGTCGGTGGGATGGTGGTCGCGCAGTCGGCGCTGCACAAGGTTGATGGCGAGATAAGTGATGTCAATGCCGATCCACCTCCGCTTGAGCCGCTCGGCGACGGCAATGGCTGTGCCACACCCGCAAAAAGGATCGAGGACCAAATCGCCCTCGTTGCTGCTAGCTTTGATGATTCGCTCCAGGAGCGCCTCGGGCTTTTGGGTTGGATAGCCGAGTCGCTCTTCGGCTTGAGCTCCGATTGGCCCAACGTCCGTCCAGATATCTTGAATCGGCACGCCCGGCATTTCGTCGAGATACCGCTTATATGCTGGCACTGCCCCAGGGCTCGTCTGGATCACTCGCCCCTCGCGAATTAGCTGTTCCATTCTCTCGCGCGTATAACGCCAATAGCGCGTTACGCCCATGACCTCGTACTTTGGGTTCCCCTTCGCTGCGCCGCCCGGCCCGGTGAGGTCACCTAGCCGATACCGTCTGCCCGTTCCTTCTTCAACATGCCGATAAAACTGGTCAACGTATTCCTGGTCATACGGCGTGTGAACTTGATTCCATGTGTACTCAGCGAAGCTCTTCGTGTAGAAGAAAATCACGTCATGGATTCTGCCGTGCTGGCGTCTCCCCTGCTTGGCATCACTGTGGGCACTTGACCGTTTCCAGACAATCTCCGTCTTGAACTTGTCGGGTCCGAAGACGGCGTCCAGCACCAACTTCAGGTAATGGCTTGCCGTGGGATCGCAGTGGAGATAAATGCTGCCGGTGGGCTTGAGCACGCGGTGCAATTCCACCAGTCGAATCGCCATCATCACGAGATAAGCCATCATGTCGTTACGGCCGAGGAAGGCGAGCAATGCCTGCATCAGGTCGGCGAGCTTGCGCGGGCCGCTCTCGACGATCTCCCTGTACACCGCCTCCGCCTCCTGGCTCCATTGCCAGGTATCCTCAAAAGCCGTGATCTGCGCGGCGGATTCTTCGCCGCTCTTTTCCTTGAACAGCACGTTGTACGTGGCGCTGGAGTTGAACGGCGGGTCGAGGTAAATCAGGTCAACGCTCGCGTCGGGGACATACTCGCGGAGGATTTTCAAATTGTCGCCGAAGTAGAGTTTGTTTGTGGTGTCCATATGGCTGTAGCGGCGGTCTCTGACCGCCGGGATCTGTCATTCTGAGCGCAGCGAAGAATCACGGCATTTCGAAATGAAAAAGACCCTTCGCTTCGGTCAGGATGACACCGAAAATACATGTTGTCGAGAGCATAAAACAGCGGCGCCGCCGCAGAGTCCAAATGAAAAGAAACGGCCTTCCCATCGGCAGTGACTTGATGAACAGACAGATCTTTGTGCAAATAGAATCTGGATGACGGAGGTTCGTGAATCCAGGCCTCGGCCTCAAGTTTGTGCGTCGCCGGCTCGATCCTGACCCGCAGACGATAATGGAAAGCGCCGTTTTCCCGGGCGTATCCAATGCCCAGTTCACACATCATCAGAAGTGCTATGGTGACTTGGAGCGGTCGGAAGAACCTCATGATTTCTGCCCAACCTTTCCGAAGGATAAGTCCTCCCGCAGCGATGAAATGTCCTTGCGCGAGCTACTTATCTCATCACAACTCCCCTGACCGGTCAAAGTGCATCGGATTGTTGAGGTCGAAGACGTGAGACCAGGAATATGCTTTCCGACCGGTGACCGATCCCGGCTGGCCCGACCGGTACCCGGCCTCCTCGCAGAATCCTGTAACCACTTCCCTTGACCCTGTGATATTTTGCGAGGCCGCTGAGGCAACGCGAGTCAAACGCTGCAATAAGGAAAGCCGTCATTGAAACCAATCAAGCGTCTCCGCTGGTGGATCATCGGCACGTTATTCCTTTCGACGACCATCAACTACATTGATCGCCAGACGCTCTCCGTGCTCGCCCCGGTCATCTTGAAGGAGCTGAACCTGTCGCATGTCGACTACTCGAAGATCGTCTCAGCCTTTCAAGTGACTTACGCCCTCACTTGGTTGGCGGGAGGCATCTTTCTCGACGTTGTCGGCACGCGGCTCGGCTTGGCACTGGCAGTTTGCTGGTTTTCCATCGCCAGCATGTTGACGGGGCTGGCGAACTCGGTGCGCAGCTTCGCGGCGTTCCGTTTTCTGTTGGGCATCGGGGAAGGCTGCAACTGGCCGGGAGCCAACAAGGCGGTCTCTGAATGGTTCCCGGCGCGCGAGCGCGGCATGGCGGTAGCCATCTTCGACAGCGGATCGAGTGTGGGCGGAATCGTCGCCGCGCTGGTCGTCCCCTGGGTGGCCATTCGCCTGGGCTGGCGTTACGCCTTTCTGGTCTCGGGATCGCTCGGCCTGTTTTGGGTGCTCGTGTGGCTTTCCATATATCGTCCACTGAAACGGCACCCGCGGGTGAGCGAGGAGGAACGCCAGCTTATCGAATCCGGCCGCGAAATGCCCACCGCTTCCACGCAGATGGGTGTTAAACGTTGGCTGAACCTGCTCAAGCAACGCAACGTCTGGGGCATCGTGTTGGGACGGTCCTTCACCGACCCCATTTGGTGGTTCTACGTCTTCTGGCTGCCTCAGTACCTGAGCGACGAGCGCGGATTCAGCTTGAAACAGATTGGCGCCTTCGTTTGGATCCCGTTCGCGGCTTCGGCGCTGGGAAACTACACGGGCGGCGTGGTTTCGGGATTGCTCATCCGGCGAGGCATGCCGGTCATCCGTGCCCGAAAGTGGGTGTGCGTGGTCAGTTCGCTGCCTATCCTGGCGGGCATTCCCGCGGCGCTGACCGGGAACACCTATTGGGCAATCACGCTGATCTGTGTGGCAACCTGGGGATATGCGACGTGGTCGACGATGGGGTTGACCTTCCCCTCCGACCTCTTCCCGTCCGACGTTGTCGCCTCGGTCACGGGGCTGAGCGGCCTGGGTGCCGGGCTGGCCGGAACGCTCTTCACTCTCGCCGTCGGCGTCATGGTGGAGCGATTCTCCTACCTGCCGGCCTTTTTCGCCGCCGGACTGGTTCCACTCCTGGCGACTGCGGCGGTTCTGATTCTGATCCGGGAGCCCCGTGCCGCCGGATCCTTCACCTTGGAAACGCCAGGTCGGCGTGCAAGTTGACTCTACGCACCGAGAACATATAATGCCCCATCATGGCGCAAGCTTCATCCGCCCAAGAGGGTGACATGCGGTTTCTGATCACCGGAGCCAAGGGTTTCATCGGCGCCTGGGTCGTGAAAAACCTGGTGGAGCGCGGGGATCGTCCGCTGATCTTCGATGTTGATACGGATTCCCGCCGGTTGCGCGTTCTCCTCACGGATGAGCAACTGGACGGCGTCGATTTCATCCGCGGCGACGTGACCCGCTTTGAGGACCTCGATCGTGCGGCGGCAGAACATGGGGTGACGCATTTGATCCACCTGGCGGCCCTTCAAGTTCCGGCGTGCAACGCCGACCCGCCCCGGGGCGCTCTGGTCAACGTGGTGGGCACGCTCACCGTCTTCGAGGTGGCAAGGCGCCGCTCCGACCTGGTGAAACGTGTGATCTACGCGAGCTCGGCGGCTGTGTTCGGCCCCGAAGAGTTCTACGGCGGCACGACGGTTTCCGAGGGCTCCGCCTTGCGCCCCGGAACCCACTACGGTGTCTTCAAAGAATGTAACGAAGGCAACGCGCGGGTCTATTTTACCAATCACGGGATCACCAGCGTGGGACTGAGGCCCTGGGCAGTTTACGGTGTGGGCCGTGACGAGGGCGTGACTTCCGGCCCGACCAAGGCGATCAAGGCGGCGGTGCTGGGGCGGCCGTACACGATCCGCTTCACCGGGGGGCTGGACCTCCAGTACGCGGATGACACCGCCAAGATCTTCCTGCGCTGCGCCGAGATGGATTTTTCCGGAGCGCGCGTCTACACGCTGCGCGGCGCCGTGGCTCAAATTCATGAATTCATCACAAGTCTCGAACGCATCGTACCGGCGGCTCGTGGCCTGATCCGAGCGGAGGGGCCGCACCTCCCCATCGCCCACGACCTGGACGACAGCGCCCTCGTGCGGGATCTCGGGGAGGTCCCCCGGACTTCTCTTGATGACGGAATCCGCCAGACGATTGAAATCTTCAAGCAACTCCAAGAAGAAAAGAGACTCGACACAAGGGATCTTGAGACTTAGCGCCGTTCCAACTATTTCTATGCAATTCGTTGGGGATCGACCGTGCCGACCTAGTGCTTGGTGACTTAAATCCGCGTAGCTTCCTGGGAATGCAAGTGTCTAATTTTCATTAACTTCGATTTGACGCGAAACCATGTCACTAAGTACTAGTGAGATTGACCAAATAGAGTGACATCTATCCCTTGTAGCGGCGCTGTCTCAGCGCCGAAAAACCGGCGGTCGGAGACCGCCGCTACAGCAAAGATCGTCACTATATTCTGTCATCCGATGTAGCAGCGGCCTTGCGTCGCGAGCGTTGGTCCACTATGTTGGAACGGCGCCAGGCGCGCACCCTTGAACGCGTGGGGTCCTCGCCAGCAGGAGGAGAATCTCGGAAATGAAAGCTGCCGTCCTCGAAGACGTCGCGAAAATGGTGGTTCGTGCAGTTCCCGATCCCGAGGTCCCCTCCCGCGAGGTGGCGATTCGCGTTCGCGCCGTGGGGGTGTGCGGTACTGACCTCCACCTGTTTCACGGGCACGGGAACTACAACCTGGACGCCCAGGGCCGGCCCGTGCCTTTGACGGAGCACCCCCAGATTCTGGGTCACGAATTCTCGGGCGAAATCGTTGAAGTCGGGCGCGACGTCGAAGACCTCAAGCCCGGCGACCGCGTGCTTTGCGACCAGGGTCGGAATTGCCACAGCCAGGGCCGCCGGCCTGTGTGCTCCTATTGCGCTTCCGGCGATTCGCACCAGTGCGCTTTCTACGCCGAACACGGCATCACCGGTTTGCCCGGCGCACTTGCGGAGTTTATTGCGATACCCGCGGTCAATTGCGTCAAGTTGCCGGAGGGATTTCCCGCCGAGCTTGGCGCCCTGGTTGAACCGCTGGGCTGCGTGCTGCA
>DATKYV010000127.1:0-12230 GCA_035528275.1 Terriglobia bacterium
GTACTCCAGACCCTTCTCGAATGCGGCGAGGTTGAGTGATTCGGTGCCTTTGGGGACGGAAGTCTCGACGGCCTTGCGCACCGCCTCGGCGCTCGCGAGGTCGGTCAAGGCCGCGACAAAACCCACCATGACCATGTTCAACACCAGCCGGCGGCCCAATTCTTCAGCCAGCCGTGTGGCCGGTATGCCCACGGACTTGATTGCGGGTGCGAGACTGCCGAGTTGCACAAGGTTCTGTTCGTAGAGGAGCAGGCCCTGAGGTTTCAACTCCGGGGCAAAGCGCGTGTAAGCTTCCTGGGACATCACGACGAGGACATCCTCGCCCGTCAGGTAGGGATAGAGAATCGGTTCGGTGGAGACGATCAACTGCACGCTACAGGCGCTGCCGCGCGCCTCGGGGCCGAAGCTCTGCGTCAGCGTGACGTGCTTGGCGTCGTAGATGGACGCCGCCTTGCCGATGACCATGCCGGTGAGAATCACACCCTGGCCGCCGAAGCCGGCGATGCGAATTTCCGTGATCGGCATCAGCTTCCTCCCGGGCCGGCGTAACGGTCTCCCAGTGCCCGCCCAAGCTGCTGGGCCATGCTTTGGTGCAGAGTGGGGCGGGTGATGTCCACGAATTTCCCCACGATGATCTCTCCCTGAAAAGTCACTTCCACGTCCTTGGTGCTGGCGCCGTTCTTGATGACGCTGTGCTGCTTGTAGAAGCGCATGGCCTCCAGGCTGTCGCCCAGCCGGTTGCGCCGCTGGTAGAGCGTGGGGCAGGGAGCGATGATCTCGATGAACGAGAAGCCTTTCTTGTTGAACGCCTCCACCATGGAGCGCGCAATATGACGCACATGAAACGCCGTCCAGCGCGCGACGTAGACCGCCCCGGAAGACTCCGCCAGGTAGGGAAGGTTGAAGGGCCGCTCGAAGCAGCCGTAGGGCGACGTCGTGGCGATGGCTCCCAGGGGCGTGGTGGGCGCCACCTGCCCGCCGGTCATTCCATAGATGAAATTATTGATACAGATTATCTTCAAGTCTACGTTACGACGCGCGGCGTGAATAAAATGGTTGCCGCCGATAGCGATGAGGTCGCCGTCACCGCTGTAGACCACCACGGTCAATTCCGGATTGGCAAGCTTCAGGCCGGTGGCAAATGGAATGGCGCGCCCGTGCGTGGTGTGGAACGAGTCGAGGTTCAGGTAACCGGCGACGCGCCCCGTGCAACCGATGCCGGAGACGATAGCCACCTTGTCAAGGTTGAGCTTGGATTCCACCAGGGCGCGCGCAAAGCAGTTGACCGTGGTCCCGATGCCGCACCCCGGGCACCAGATGTGCGGCATGCGGTCGGTGCGCAGGAACGGCTCGACGGGGTTGACGTGATGATCGAGTTGAGGCGTGGTGCTCATCGCGCCGCCTCGCGAATGGCTTCCAGAATGTCCTTCGGGTCGTGCACCGTGCCTCCTCCGTGACCGAGGAATACCGTGCGAGCCTTTCCTTCCACGAAGCGCTCGACCTCGCGCACCATCTGGCCGTAATTCATCTCCACCACCACAAACGCCTTCACCCTGGCGGCCAGTTCGCGGATGCGCTTTTCGGGAAATGGCCAGACCACCACCGGGCGGTGCAGTCCCGCCTTGATACCCTCGGCCCGCGCCATCTGCAGGGCGCGCATGGCGACGCGGCTGGTGATGCCGTAGGCCACGACGACGACTTCGGCGTCTTCCATCTCGCGCTCTTCGAACCGCACGATGTCATCGACGTTCTTGCGGATCTTATCCACCAGGCGCCGCACAAGCTTTTCCTGGGCGCGCCAGTTCATCGCCGGGTATCCCTGCTCGTCGTGGGTGAGCCCGGTGATGTGGAATCGATAGCCGCCGCCGGCCTTGACCATTTCCGGAACGCCGTCCGGCCCCGGCTTGTAAGGCTTGTAGTCGGCGGGGGGCACCGCGGTGTAGCGGCGCGGATAGATCTCGATCTCCTCTGCCTGCGGGATGACCACCTTTTCGGTCATGTGGCCCACGCACTCGTCCATCATGAACATCACCGGCGTGCGGTACTTCTCCGCCAGGTTGAAGGCGTCGATCATCAGATCGAAACATTCCTGCGGGGAGTTGGGGCACAGGGCGATGATTTCGTAGTCGCCGTGCGAGCCCCAGCGCGCCTGCATCATGTCCGCCTGGCCGGGAAGCGTGGGCAGGCCGGTCGAAGGGCCGCCGCGCTGCACGTTCACGAAGACGCAGGGAGTCTCGGTCATCGCCGCGTAACCAATGTGCTCCATCATCAGGGAAAAGCCCGGCCCGGAGGTGACCGTAAAAACCTTGGCGCCCGCCCACGCCGCGCCCAGAATGGCAATCGAGGACGCCATCTCGTCCTCCATCTGGAGGAAAACCCCGCCCACGGTGGGAATGCGCTTCGCGAAGTGTTCGACGACTTCGGTGGAAGGCGTGATGGGATAACCCGCGGCGAAATTGGCGCCCGCCGCCAGCGCGCCTTCGCCGCACGCCTGGTCGCCGTCCAGAAAGTGCGCTCCGGTCAGAACCCCACGCGGGTCAGCTTTCACCGGCTTTCTCCTCCTTCTCCATCGCCTCGGCCGCTTCGATGGGAATGCGCACGCCGAAGATCGCGAAGTCCGGGCAGTAGAGCCCGCACAGGTCGCAGCCGGTGCAGGCCTCGGTATTCACAAGGCGCGGCGGGTGATACCCGTGGGTGTTGAATTCCTCGGAAAGCGCCAGGACCTTGGGCGGGCAGAACTCCACGCAGAATCCGCAGCCTTTGCAGCGGTCCCAGTCGATATAAACGCCACCGCGGAACTTACGCGAGCGGGCTGCGGTGACTGGGGTATCCGGCATTATTTGACCCGAGGGCGGCGATATCTCACACCCTGTTCGGACAGGAAGTCCGACAATCGCCGCCTCATACTAAAAGACAGCATTTTTGTGACCCATCAGGCATCTCTGTCGATCATGCGCGCGATGAGCATCCGAGCGGCCCCGGTGGCGTGAAGAATGGGTTCGCTCGACCGAAAAATCGGTTCGTTTTGTGTGGAAAACTTTGGCCCGACCTTTTGTTTTCAATGGCTTGGTGGCTTCGTTTTTGCAGTTTAACATCATTTGCTGTTTATGCTCGCTTGGGCGGTCTGCGGGTTGCTGAGCATCGCGCGTTGCGCCCCGCTTGATGTGGAGACGGCCCGGCGGGCCGTCTCGCAAAGCGGGACGTTCCACCGGAATGTCTCTACGTCTTTTTGAAACTCCCCTTGTGTTTTCATACACATAGCGGCTTTGCTTTTGCGTTTTCGCGCATTTGCGCGCTGATTGTCGGGGACGGCCATATTCCCGACACAGACGCGATACTCCCATCTAGTGCCACCAGCTTTCGGCTTGAGTTCTTCAATTCACCATTCAGGTTTCTGTCTCCTGCTTTCCCCCATGTCCACTACCGCAGAGACGCAGAGGGCGCAGAGAAAACCTCTCTCCTGCCTCCTATCCGCTTCCATTTCCACGCTATCACAAGCCAATACGCCCATGGCGAACAGTGAGAACAGTGAGACACTTTTTTTCGAGCGGCTTGTATTGAGGCACTTGGGGCGGGGGGGCGACCCGCTACCGCCGATGCGCATGGCTGTCTTTTCTGGGCCGCATTAATTCCTCAAGTTTCCGAAGGCCCCGCCGAAAGGACATCTGGGGGGTGAACCTTCCAGGCAGAGTGCGGACGGCGTCGTAGCAGGCCGCGCGGTCTTCATCAGCGGCGCCACTTTCCCAGTTGCCCCTTCCACTTCACCCTCCGCTCTCCATCCCTCAGCCGCCCCGGCGCCTTCAAACGAGCTCACAAGCGCCGGGCTGCGGGATCCCCGCCAGCCGTGTCTCGCTTGGGTCACCCTCCGCTGCCGGCTTTGCTATACTGCGTGTGAATTGAAGCCGCGCTGCGGCCGAGACCTGGCGTTACTGCGACTCGGCCGCCAAGCGGGCGGGCGGGGAGTGATGGCATTGAGTCGGAAGCACATCGTGTCAATTGTGGGAATCGTCCTCATCGCTTCGACGCTGAGTGCTTATGTGGCCTATCGCCTTGGGCTGCGGCGGGCGGGCGGTACATTCTCTTCGTCTCCCGCTTCGGCGACGGGCGGAGGCACTGAGGGTGGCTGCGTGGACTATCGCGACGCGGCGAGCCTGAGCGGTAAGGACGCCTGCATTTCCGCGCGCGTCTTGCGCGTGTTTACCTCCCGAGCCGGCAACACGTTCCTGGATTTCTGCACCGACTATCGCAAGTGTCCGTTCACCAGCGTCATCTTTGAATCCGACAGCGAGAAATTCGGCGATCTGAACACGCTGCGGGGGCGGCGAGTGGAAATCCGGGGGCTGGTCACCGAGTATCAAGGGCGCGCCGAAATCATCATCCGTAATCCGGAACAAATCCGTGTGCTTCCTTAAAGGCTTTCGACGGACGGCATGCGCCAGACCCTTGTGCCTGCGATCTTCGTTCGGGCTGCTGGGAGTCCTGTATTTGCTCCTGGCTGTGAGCGCCGCTTGTCAGGGGTTGCCCTCGGCTTCACAGGCGCGGGAGGCGCTCGCCCAAGCTGCAGAGGCCGTGCGCCAGTCCCCGAATAACGCGGCCGCTCGTATTGGTCTTGGGCTCGCACTCTACGCGGTGGGCGAAGAGATTAAGGCGGAGTCGGAATTCAAGAAGGCTATCGAACTTGACCCGGCAAGCGGCGAGGTATATTTCGCGCTCGGCCGCTTGTGGTTCTTCCAGCACAGGACGTCGCAGGCACTGGAGGCGCTTCGTCGGGCGAGCGAATTGTCGCCGGACTCCGCCCCGGCGTTTGCCGCGTTGGCGGAAGCGTTGACGGCGGTCGGCCAGCCGGTCGAGGCGCGGAAGTCGCTGGAAAGGGCCGTGGCACTCGATCCCCAAGACTGGGAAAGCCAGTACCGATTGGCCGTGCTCCTCAGCGAAGCGGGCGAGTCAGCGCGCGCCATGGCAATCCTGGAGAAAATCCCAGAGGGTCAACCGGTGTTTCCTGCGGCGCGCGAGCAATTGGGCCTGAGCTACCTGCGGCGAGGCCAGCGGGAGCGCGCCGAAGAACAGGCCAGTCTCATGATCGCTCAAGACCCGCGGGGGGCGGAGGGCCACCGGTTGATGGCGTTTGTCTTGTGGAAGAAGCGCGACCTCGAGTCCGCCCTCGCGGAATGTGCCATGGCAATGGCGGACGATCCCGATTCCGTCGCCATGCAGGCCCTGCAGGCGCTGGCGCTGTGGCAGCTCGATCGCAAGAAGGAGGCGCGGGAGGCGTTTGTGGCAGCGGCCAAAGCTCAACCGCAAATCGGCAGCGCCGAGGTCTTTTGTCGGCTGATCCAGTGCGAGGCGCGGGATATCGGCGTGGTCAGGGAGTTCCTGCGGAAGAACCGTTGGGCCATTACGCTGCCGGCCGCGCCTTAGAGACTCTTGGGACCATTCCTGGGGGATCTGTGAGGCAGGCGGAGCTTCGAAGGACAAGCGGAGAAAACTTTTGCGGGCGGAAATTCCTTTTGATAGAATCCGCCGCCATAACGGGCTGACGATGAAGTTTCCGGTTGGCGTGAAAGCGGCGGGGTGAACGCTCTCGTCGCGGGAGCGGAATCCTCAATTCCAAACGGCGGGCGATGGATCCGCAGGAGGGCAGGCGATGGGGTATCTCGACAAGCTCGACCTGGAAAAGAAGCTCGAGTCGAAGGAGGAGTACGAAGATCTTCTGGAGGAGTACCAGTTCAAAATGCTGAAGCTCCAGCGCAAGATTATCGAGAAAGGCGTGGCGGTCTGCGTGGCGTACGAGGGCGCCGACGCGGCGGGGAAAGGGGGAAACATCAAGCGGCTGATTGAGACCCTCGACCCCCGCGGTTACGAGGTCCATCCGATCGGCGCGCCGGGCTCGGGGGAGAAGGCCCATCATTACCTGAGGCGTTTCTGGCTGCGCCTGCCTCCCCGAGGCCGCATCGGGATTTTCGACCGCACCTGGTACGGGCGCGTGCTGGTCGAGCGCGTGGAGAAGTTCGCCAAAAAAGAAGATTGGAAACGCGCCTACCGGGAAATCAACGAGTTCGAGCGCGCACTCGCCGACGACGGGATGATCCTCGTCAAGTTCTGGGTCCACATTTCCAAGGATGAGCAACTTGACCGCTTCAAGAAGCGCGAGAAGGATCCGTGGAAGAGGTGGAAGCTCACTGAGGAGGACTGGCGGAACCGCGAAAAGTGGGACGATTACATCGAAGCTCTCGAAGACATGTTCGAGAAAACCGATACCGAATACGCCCCGTGGACCATCATCGAAGGGAACTGGAAGTGGTGGGCGCGAATCAAGGCGCTCAAGACGGTGGTGAATAGAATCGAAAGCCGAATGTAACGGCTCCCCTCAGAATGCTTTCCCGCCGGCGGCCATCGCAGGGACAGGGTGGCCGCCTCCGCTTCGCGTGCCATACGTCCGCATCGTGCACGAAGACGAGCGAACCCGGAGAGTGGACTTTTTTGCCGCCCATAGAGTAGTGTTGCCGTTCGCCCGTCCGTGTGGCTAGAATCCCTTCGACAGTTTAGCGTATCAACCCGCAGTCTGGAGGCCGCGCATGGCACAGCAGAAACACTGGCTGCCGGCGGTTCTTTTCCTCGGAGTCGTCCTGACTTTCACTCCGGCCCGGTCGTCGGGCCAGGATTCGACGGTGAGCATCCGGGAAGAACCGCTGGTGATTCCCACCTACCTCGTTGGCGAAGCGGAACCCAATCCTATCTTCTATGGCGGCAGAGCTTATCAAGGCGCCCGGGGAGCCGTCTATCCTTATCGCTTGATGGACCAGATGACGGACGTCCGTGAGAACAAGACCTACCGGGCCGTGACCCTCGAAAACAAGTACATCAAGATTTCCGTCTTGCCCGAAATCGGGGGCCGGATTTTCTCGGCGCTCGACAAGACCGACGGCTACGACTTCTTCTATCACCAGCACGTCATCAAGCCGGCGCTGATCGGCATGCTCGGCGCCTGGATTTCCGGGGGCGTGGAGTGGAATGTCCCTCATCACCACCGGGCTACGACCTTCATGCCCGTGGATTACGTGCTCGAAGAAAACTCCGACGGCAGCAAAACGGTGTGGGTGGGGGAGACGGAGCTTCGGCACCGCATGAAGTGGCTGATCGGTTTGACCCTTCACCCCGACCGGTCCTACATCGAATTGACCGGCAAACTGATCAACCGCACGCCCGTGGCGCACTCGTTTCTTTACTTCGCCAACGTCGCCGTGCACGCCAACGAAAGCTACCAGGTGATCTTTCCGCCCAGCACCGTTTACGCGACCTACCACGGGAAGAACCAGTTTCTGCCCTGGCCGATCTCCTCGCGTGATTTCGGCGGGCTGGAGTTCGGCCGGGAGGTTGACGTGAGTTGGTGGAAGAATCATCCCTCACCCACCTCGTGGTTCGCCTTCAACTGCGAAGAGGATTTTTTCGGCGGCTACGACCACGGGAAGCGGGCGGGAGTGGCGCACGTGGCCGACCACCACGTGGTGCCGGGAAAGAAGTTCTGGGAATTCGCCAACGGCGACGTGGGGCGGATGTGGGACAAGATCCTGACCGAAACCGATGGGCCCTATATCGAACTCATGGCCGGCGCATACTCCGACAATCAGCCGGACTATAGCTGGATTCAGCCTTACGAAGTTAAAACCTGGAAGCAGTACTGGTATCCGCTGCGGGAAATCGGCGGGATGAAGAACGCCAACACCGACGCGGCCGTCAATTTGGAATTCGGCGCGGGCGGGACCGTCAAGATTGGCGTCAACACGACGATGGAGAGGCCAGAGGCGCGGGTTTTGCTTCGGTCGGGAGACAAGATCCTGTGGGAGGAGCGGGCGTCGATCGGCCCCGGGAAACCCTTTGTGAAGGATGTTGCTCTGCCTGCGGGCGTCAAAGAGGACGACCTGGAATTGGTGGTGATCTCTTCCGATAACGGGGAATTGATTTCCTATCGGCCGCGCAAATACGAACGAGGGCCGAGCCCCGAAACCGTGAAGCCTCCGCCCCCGCCGGAGAAGATCAAGACCATCGAGGAGCTTTATCTTACCGGCCTGCGACTGGAGCAGTTCTACAGCCCGGCGCTCGAGGGCTACCCCTATTTCGAGGAGGCGCTCCGGCGGGATCCCGGAGACGCGCGCGTCAACACGATGCTGGGGAGGCTCTACTGCGAGCGCGGCATGTTCAAGGAGGCGGAGGAGAGATTGAAAGTCGCCGTCGAACGGCTGACGCGCGACCACACCCGGCCCAAGGACGGCGAGGCCTACTATTACCTGGGCGTTGCGCTGAGCTCTCAAGGCAAAGATGACGCCGCCTACGACGCGTTCTACAACGCGACGTGGAGCCATGCCTGGACGGGCGCGGCTTACTACTACCTGGCCCGGCTCGACTGCCGGCGGAGAGAGTGGGCGAGGGCCCTCGAGCACGTCGAGCGAGCCATTGCCGCCAACGCTTGGAATTCATCCGCACTGCATCTGAAGACGGCATTGCTCAGGCGCATGGGAAAGCAGGCGGAGGCGGAAAAAGTGGCCTCGCGGGTTCTTGCCTGGGACCCGCTGGATTTCATGGCAGGAAACGAATTGTATCTCGCAGAATCGGCAGCCGGGCGTTCGAGTGAGGCTGCGAGCCGGTTGGAGTTTCTGAACGCAAAGATGCGCGGCGAGGCGCAGTCCTATCTCGAAGTTGCGGTCGAGTACGGCAACTGGGGCTTGTGGGAAGAAGCGATTGAGGTGCTCAAACGGTTCGTTGGGAATACCGCAAAAGCGGCGAAGATCAACCCCCTGATCCTCTACTACCTTGCCGATTTTTCGGAAAGGCAAGGGAACACGGAAGAAGCCTCCCGTTATTACCGGGACGCGGCTCACGCACCTCCGGACTACTGCTTTCCGTTTCGCCTGGAATCGATTGGGGTGCTCGAGCGGGCCATTGCCCATTCGCCCGGAGACGCCCGCGCGCGCTACTACTTGGGAAACCTTCTCTATGACCGCCAGCCCGAAAAAGCCATCCGGGCGTGGGAGGAATCAAGAAGACTGGATAATTCATTCGTCACCGTGCACCGAAACCTGGGCTTTGCCTACGCGCGGGTCGAGAAGGACCTTCCCAAAGCCATTGCCAGCATGGAAAGGGCTTTGGAACTCGACCCGAGCGACGCGCGAATCCTCTTCGAGCTGGACCGGCTCAGCGAATGGGCGGGCGTGCCGCCGGAGAAAAGACTGGCCCGCCTGGGGGGAAACATGGAAACCGTTCTCAAGCGGGACGATGCGGTCTCCCAGTTGATTTCCCTCGACATCGAATTGGGCGAATACGACAAGGCGATTGACCTCTTGAGCCGCCGACATTTCCACGTCTGGGAAGGCGGGGGCGAGATTCACGATGCCTACGTCGACGCCCACCTGCTGAGGGGGCAGCGGCGCCTCGAGGCCAAACAATTTCGTGAGGCTCTGGCGGATTTTGAGGCGGCGCTCGTGTATCCGGAAAACCTGGAGGTGGGGAAGCCGTATGGAGGCGGGCGCGAAGCGGAAGTTCCGTATTTCATCGGCCTGGCCCGTGAGGCGCTGGGTGATTCCTCCGCGGCGCGATCGTCCTTTGAGAAGTGCGCGGCGGCAAAACACAGGAATCCGGAGATTCGATACTACCAGGCTCTGGCTCTCCGCCGCCTCGGGAAGGAAGCCGAGGCGAAGCAAATCTTCGCCGACCTCGTCGCTCAGGGCGAGCGCGACCTGAAAGCGAGCTCCTCTGCGGATTACTTCGCCAAATTCGGAGAGGCGCAGTCGGAAGACCTGCGAGCCGCGCGCGCGCATTATCTGATCGGGCTGGGATATCTGGGACAGGGAAGGCGCGAAGAGGCGCGACGAGAATTCCGGCAAGCGGTTGAGAAGAACGTGAATCATCTGGGCGCCAGAACGCAACTGGCTGCGCTGAAATGAACAGCGGGCGCGTCGAGGGCCGGCGCGCCGGCGCGATGGTTACCGTAATCCGAGGGGGCACGAAATCGTATGCAAGCGATCGCTCGGGCATGCGTGACAAGCATTGTGGCGCTTCTGACGGTGACGTCATTCCCAGCTCGCGCCGCGGGTCTGCGGGCGGGGGCGGCAAAGGCGGTCATCACGCCGGAAGTCGCGGCCGCCAAAGTTTACCTGGCGGGTTTTGGGAACAATCGCCTGGCCACGGGCGTTCACGACGACCTGTTCGCGCGATGCCTGGCGCTTTCGGCGGGAAAAGAGACGCTCGTCATGTGCTCGGTGGACCTCATCGGACTTTTCTATGACGACGTGTTGAAGATTCGCGACTTGGTCAAAGCCCGGGCGCCGCAGGTCAGCCACGTCATCGTCGCCTCCACGCACAACCACGAAGGGCCGGACACGTTGGGGTTGTGGGGGGCGACACCTTTCGAAAGCGGAATCGACGAGAAGTATTTGGAATGGGTTGACGAGCGCATCGCGGCCTGCGCCGTGGAATCTGTTGACGCTCTCGAGGACGCTCAACTGACCCTTGCCCGCGACGAGCATCCCTTGCTGGTGCAGCTTCAGGATGATTCCCGGCCGCCCTACGTCAAGGATCCACACCTCTTCGTGATGCGGCTGACTTCCGCGAGTGGCAGACCCATCGCCACGCTGGTCAATTGGAGCGACCATCCGGAAACCCTGGGAGGCAGGAACACCGAGATCACCGCTGACTATCCGCACTGGCTGTGTCGAAAGGTCGAGGAACGCCTGGGCGGAACTGCGGTTTTCTTCGATGGCTCCATCGGCGGTCTGATTTCCACTCTCGGCGACCAGGTAGCGCTTCAGGATCCCGAGACCGGCGAGATCGCCAAAGACGAGACGTGGAGGAAAGCGGAGCTCTTCGGAAATTTGATCGGCGAGCTCACTGTCCGAGCTTTGGTGTCTGGCGAGGCGGCTGCCGTGGATTCCCTCGTGATCCGCAAGGCGGCCATCTTCGCGCCCCTCGAAAACGATCGCTTCCGCGTCGCCGGAGCGATGGAAATCTTCAAAGGCCGCAAGCAGCTTTTCACCGATGGAATGCTTGACGCTTCGGTGAGTGAGAAAGCGTTCCCGGGCTCCGGCACCTTGAAGTACTCGACGGGCAAGGAGATGCAGACGGAAGTCAATTACGTTCAATTTCTGGCGCAGGGCCGCGTCGTCGCCGAAATCGCTACGGTCCCCGGCGAAATCTACCCGGAACTGATCAACGGCGGAATCACGCGCTATCCGGGCGCGGATTTTCTCGATGCGCCTTTCGAACCCACACTGCGCGACCATTTGAAAAGCCGGTACCAGTTCGTTTTCGGGCTGGGAAACGACGAGATTGGGTACATCATCCCCAAGTCCGAGTGGGACGACAGACCGCCCTGGCTGAAAAACCAGCCTGAGCGCTGGTACGGCGAAATCAACTCCGCCGGGCCGGAGGCAGCCGGGGTGGTGATGGGAGCCTTGGTCGGCCTAATCTCCGGCGACTGAGAGTCGGTGCGAAAGGGAGGGTCCGTTGACCATCAAGCGATACCGATGGGCGGCATTTTGGGCGGCCGGATTCGCTCTGGCGCTTTGCCTCGAAGCTTTCGGTCAGGCTGCAAAGCCGAATCTCGAGCCGGTGGTGGTTGAGACGCCCTGGGGCCAGCACGTTGTTCCCCAACTGAGCACGTACCTCGATATCGAGGTCTACAAGCAACTCAAACCAGGACAGAGGTGGTCGGAGGGCGATTCCATCCGCAGGCGGCTCACCGAGGAGTACAAGTCCGGGAAGCTCAAGCTGCGGCACTTCCCCTGGGGCGTTGCCGAGGGCCTCTACGTTCTGGGCCGCGACGATCATCACCAGCTCATCTATCTCCTCGACACTGGCGGAGGTTTGCTTCTGATCGACCCGAGCTACGATTCCTGGCAGGAAACCATCAACAAGGAAATCCGAGAGCTGGGTTATGAACTCTCCGACGTGAAGTGGGTGCTGCTCACTCACTGCCACGTCGACCACGCGCAGTCGTGCCACACCTGGCGGGCGCGCGGTGCCAGGATTTACGTGGGAGAGGGAGACGCGCATCCGGTGGAGAGCGGGAACGACATCACTGCCTGGTGGCTGGTCAACGAGCCGGACCGCCATTTCACAGGATGCCCGGTAGATGAGAAGGTGTACGACGGCGACCGGCTTCAGTTCGGTGGTGTGACGCTTTACGCGATCTCGACACCCGGCCACACACCCGGGGCTACCTGCTATTATTTGTATCG
>DATKYV010000128.1:0-10656 GCA_035528275.1 Terriglobia bacterium
CAGGCTCACCGCGCAAACGCCGCGTTGCGTGGCCGCCACCAGCAAGCGGCCCAGCGCACAGTCCACAATGCTGTAACCGACGTCCATTCCTCGCCCTCCTCGCCGGTAAGTTGCCGGCGTCATTCCCAGGTGCCCGGAGGCACGTTCGTAGATCCGGCTGCTCGAACCGAACCCGGCGTCGTATGTCGCCCCGGCGACGTCCTGCCCCTGGCGCAGCCGCCGCTTCAGTCCGTCCATGCGAAGCGAGTCAGCATACTGCCGCGGGGTGATCTTCATTACGCTCTTGAATGTGCGCTGAAGATGATACGGACTGACTCCGATCCGAGCGCTGAGAGCCCGGAGCGAGAGCATCGTGCTAGGGCTCGCCTCAATCATCCGGCAGACACGGTGGACCATCTCCAGGCGCGGGTTGCGAGAAGCGGCGTCCCGCGGGCGGCACCGTCGGCAAGGGCGGAAGCCCGCCGCCTCGGCATCGTCGGCGAGCGGGAAGAAGATCACGTGTTTTCGCGCCGCCCGGCGCGACGGGCACGACGGCCGACAGTAGATTCCCGCCGAGCGCACGGCAAACACGAAGACTCCGTCGAAGTCTACGTTTCGCTCCAGCGCCGCCCGCCAGAATGCGTTGTCCTCAACAAGTCGTGATTTCCAATTGCCGCTTCGCTGCGAGATGGCCATGTTCCCTTTCCGGACTCAGGGTAAGACAAGGTTGGATTGGAATCTATCCGATTCTTGCGGCCAAATCCCCTCGTTTCTCGACGCATCAGCGAACGGCATTCGTTCTCGCTGGGCGGGTTGGGGAGCCTCTTGCGGCGCGCGCGTCGCGCAGGTAGAATTCCTAATGGTAGAACATGTCCCTGGCCCCTATTCCCCCATCCCCCAACAATGACCCACAAGACCGCGCGCCATTCGGTCCCCGGTGGCTGGCGCTTGGATTTGCTGCGCTGTTGCTTGTCGCTCTCCACGCAGATTCGGCGAAGGCGCAATTCCTCTACCGGCACATCGATCTGCCTTACCTCGCCGAACAAGCCGCGACCATCGTGCAGGGCCGGGTGGTTGAAGTCCGCTACGAAGGGCATCCCGACTATCCCCACGTCTCCACGGTTTTCGTAACCCTGGAGGTCGAACGGATGCTGCGCGGAAATCCCGCCGAGCGTTTCAGCTTTCGCCAGTACCTTGCCGGCCCGCTGGCGAGGATGGGCAAACCGGAATACGCCGTCGGCCAACGCCTCCTTCTCTTTATGACCCGGGAATCCAACTACGGCCTGAGCGCCCCCATCGCGCGCGAGCAAGGCCGCTTCAGGATTTTGCGCGACAGGCAGGGAAACGAGCTGGTCGCCAACGGCTACGGCAACGCCGGCCTGTTCAGAAATGTGCCGGAAGCGGCCGGCAAGGCGGGCGTCAGCCTTCCCCCCGCCCAGCTTCGCATGGCGCGGACCGAGCGCGGCCCGGTTCCCCTCGAGGATTTCGTGGAGCTCGTCAGGAGCCTGTCCTCGCAGGCGACAACTCGATGAAAAGGTTTTGCACCTTCCGAAATACCGGCGTGGTTTGCGGCGCGGTTTTGATTCTGGCCGCGCTCGCGGCGCGAGCCGAAGGCCCGCTTCTGGTGGGCGGACCGGCTTTCGTCGAGGGCGTTCCCTTCCGCTGGAACATCAACCCGCTGACCTACTGGACCGACCTCGGCCAACTGGGCAACCAATCGAATACTCAGGCCGACAGTCTCGTGGCTGAAGCGTTCCAGAAGTGGCAGGACGTTCCCACGGCCAATATCAATTTCAATGCCGCCGGGAAACTGGGCGCGGATGTCACAAGCAGTAATTACTTGGCGTTCGAGAATGACCTGAATGACTGTGGCAATCCCCTCGGGTCCATCGCCAAAGACCGCAGCATCGTCTACGACGTGGACGGAAGCATTGTGCGGGACGCCATCGGCGACGACCCGAATTCCCTGCTGGGATTTGCGTTTCCAGCCTGTTATGGCTCTAACGGCTCGGAGAATGTCTACACCCGCGGCATCGCGCTCTTGAACGGTCAATGGATTGACGGTCAGCCCGACAGTTCGACGAACGGTGAGGTCACCCTGGCCGAGTTCCGCGCCGTCTTCATTCACGAGTTCGGCCACTTGATCGGACTGGACCATTCGCAGATCAACGTAAACTGTTACACGAGCTTCTGTTCACCGGGTGGCTCCGATGCTCAGGGCCTACCGACAATGTTTCCCCGCTTATTCGGTGAGGAGCAGGCAACTCTGACCCCGGATGATAATGCTGCCCTATCCGAACTCTACCCGGAGACGACGACCAATCTACCCACGCGGGTCCCGTACCTCAGCACTACGGGGCGCATTCGCGGCCGCATCTTCTTTTCCGACGGCACGACACAGGTGCAGAGCCTCAACGTCATCGCCCGGCGGGTGGACGACCCGCGACGGATTGCGGTCTCGAGCGTCTCCGGGTTTCTCTTCACCGCCGACACGGGCAATCCCGTTTATCCATGGCCCGGAAGCATTTTCGGCACCCGCGACCAGGCGTACATCGGGTTCTACGAAATCCCCGGGCTCACTCCGGGCGATTACACCATCGAAGTTGAGGCAATCAACCCGGATTTTGTGGAAGGCTCGGGCGTGGGGCCGATCGCAACATACGGAATCGCGTTTCCCATCCCGGGGACCTGCGCTACGGAATTCGCAAACACCACACCACCCGAGTCGGCCACGGATTCCTGCACCGACCAGACAACGTTCAGCGTGACCGCGGGCGCGATCGTCGACTCCGCGTCGGGCACCGACATCATCTTGAACGGAACCCCGCCGCGCTTCGACGCGTGGGAGGACGAATAGAAAAACGATGAACGATGAATTAGGAATGATGAACGGTCCGGTATCCGCCCGTCATCGTCGCGCTTTCCGTCGGCTGACGGATTGATCGTTTGCAGGGAGCTTGGTGAACATCGCTCCGACCCAACCCGCTCGAATACGCCTCGCCCTGGCGACCGCACTGGCGCTCACGCTGGCCGCCTGCGGCGGAGGGGGAAGCACCGCGCCCACGCCCAACCCCGTCCCCACGCTGAATTCCATCTCGCCCTCGAGCGCCACCGCCGGTGCCGCGGGCTTTTCAATCACCGTTAACGGCTCG
Source organism: Terriglobia bacterium (assembly GCA_035528275.1). Classification (GTDB taxonomy): domain Bacteria; phylum Acidobacteriota; class Terriglobia; order UBA7540; family UBA7540; genus DATKYV01. The sequence goes on from DATKYV010000128.1 coordinate 3,132, forward strand.
AACTTCGTTTCCAATTCCGTGGTCCGCTGGCGCGGAGAAAATCGCGTCACAACATTCGTCAGCAGCACGCAACTGACCGCGGCGATCACTCCCACCGACATTTCCGACGGCGGAACGGCTCAGGTCACGGTCTTTAATCCTGCGCCGGGGGGCGGGACTTCAACAGGACAGACGTTCACCGTCAATAATCCCGCGCCCACTCTGACTTCGCTCTCGCCAAGCAGCGCCGTGGCCACGGGTCAGGACTTCACCCTGCATGCCATGGGGTCAAGCTTCGTCCCCAGCTCGGTGCTTCGGTGGAACGGCTCCGATCGGGCAACAAGCTTTGTGAATAGCATCGAGGTAACCGCAACGATCCTGGCCAGCGATATCGCCACCACCGGCACTGCCCAAGTGAGCGTGTTCAATCCCACGCCGGACGGCGGCCTCTCGGCCGGCCGGACGTTCACGATTACGGCGACGGCGCCACTGGTTATCAATACATCGCGGTTGCCGGCCAGCGCGGGTGGGAAATCCTACAATTTCGGGCTCTCCGCCAGTGGAGGCGTCCCGAACCCCAACGACACCGGCAGTCCTTATGACTGGACGGTCTCCTCGGGAAGCCTGTCCGCCGGCCTGATGCTCGAGTCGGGGACGGGACGAATTCTGGGAACCGTCAGTGGGCCGACTTCCACCTTCACCGTCCGCGTGAGCGACTTTGCGACAACGCCCAATACCGCAACGCGGAGTCTTACCCTGCAAGTGCTTCCCTCCCTCGGCCGCAACGATTTCTGCACCTCGGGCAGTACCGCAGGCACCACGCAGATCTCCAACGGCACGATCCGCGCCTCCCTCAGTCCCTACGGCGACGTTGATGTGTATTCCTTCCAGGGAACGGCGGGACACCAGGTAACCATCGAAACCTTCGCGCAGCGGCTGGACCTGGACGGAAACTCCGCCACGCGCGATTCACAAGCGGATACGATTCTCGAGTTGCTCGACGGCAGTTGTAGCCAGATCACATTCAGCGACGACATCATTATGGTCGACATGCAGGATTCGCTCATCCAAAACTTCACCCTTCCGTCGAGTCCAGGTGGCCTCTACTTCATCCGCGTCCGCGATTTCCGCGGCGACGGCCGGCCGGACCTCCTCTACGACCTCTCGCTCACGGGAGCCGACTGACATTGGGGCGCGGCTGGGCGCCGCTTCACGGCAAAGTCAACTTCGTCCTTACCATTCGACGAGCTCCAAATCTTTGCTGACGAGATCAGGATTGAAATCTTGAGGATCGAAGGCGCCGCCGATCCACTCCAGCATGGAGTCATGCTCCTCATGGGCGGGGTCTCGGATGGCTTCCAAGAAATTCTCATAGCCGCCTATGCCTCCGCAATCTTCGGGCGGACAGGCCATCGCACCCCCAACACACGCCGGATAGCGCTGGCCCTCGACCACCGGCAGGATCTTCTCGACGCGGACAACGTGCTTCCAGCCGTCCCCGAAATCGTACATGTAGATGAATCGGTCAGGAACCTGGGGAGCAATCTGGCTCAACGTGTATTCCCCCTCGTCCTCCGCATCCTCCAGTTCAAACTCTGGGTCGGAGTAATCGCATCCATGAATCTCAAATTGGTGAAGGTGGGAGTTCGTCCAGCCCATGGCCACCTGAAGTATTTCGTGGAAGGAAGCCAACGTCGCTTCACCGGGAACCAAGAGCCGTCGCCAGATGGGCGGGCCGCTTTCCATGAGCTCGACCTTGACTTGATAGACGGTCTTGGGCCGTCGCGGCTTCTTCTTTTTCTTTGTGGCCATGTTATAGCTCCTCTCACCACACAGAATTCTCTACCCCCTTGCAGCCGAAGGCGCAAAGGACAGAGGCGACACGAACTTCGTGAGGACATCGAAAGCTCCAAGCAGGGCTGGCTCTGGCTTCTGAGGCGGTTGGTCGGACAACACCCCAAGACGGCTGTCAAATCGGGTCGCAGACTGCGGATTCACTTTGGCAGACTCAAACCTTGCGGATTTCGGCCAATTCCGCGTCGCTGGTATCCCGCCTATCTCAGGCTGAGGCGTTTCAGGCTGTATCAGGTTCGGTCCTTGGAATCGAGCCCCGCCGCGGGGTGTTTTTCGGGCTCGGGCGTGGGCATGTGGCAGTGGCCGTCGAAATAGCCGCCGGGGTCGACCACCAGCGACGCGGTGAAGATGTCGCCGAGGACGATGCCGTGTTCCTTGATCTCCAGGCGATCGGAGGCGTGGATGTTGCCCTTCACCTTGCCGCTGACGCTGATCAGCTTGGCGCGTATATCGGCTTCGACGTCGCCCTGCTCGGCCACCACGATGGTCCCCTCGGATTCGATCTCGCCCTTGAAGTGGCTGTTCAGACGGATCATGCCGGTCGCCACTTTCATCTTGCCTTCGACCTCGACGCCGGGCTCGAGCAGGCCCACGACGTCGTCGTCCAGGAGTTCTTCCAGCTCGCGACGGCGGCGAGATTTCCCCAGTCCCATGCTCATGGCAGCCTCCTCAGCGTGAACCTCTACAGGACATACACTATTGATGTAATCCTAAATCTAGATATACCGATATTTGATATATCCGAGTATCTCGGGCCGGGGCGAAGCGCCCTCAGCGCCGGACGATCCATTCGTAAATGCGGTTCAAGTCCTCGGCGGAAAAATACTTGATCTCGATCCTTCCCCGCTTCGCGTTGCCGACAATCTTCACCCGCGTGCCCAGGGTCCGCTCCATCTCCAGCACCGCGGCGCGAACGTTCGGGTCGGGCTTCGAATCAGGCCCCGAACTCTTTCGCCCTTTGGGTCGCCACCCGGAGCCGGCGACGATCTCCTCCGTCTGCCGTACCGAAAGCCCCTTCTCGACGATGAGCCGGGCAAGCTCGGCCTGAGCCTCGGCGTCCTTGAGCGCCACCAGCGCCCGCGCGTGCCCGGCGCTGATCTCGCCCGAGGCCAGCACGGCTTGCACCTGCGGGGGCAGGCGCAACAGCCGCACCGTGTTGCTCACCACGGTGCGCGTCAGCCCCAGCCGCGCGGCGATCTCCTCATGAGTCAAGCCGTGCTTTTCCTGCAGCGCCGCCAGCCCCTGCGCCGCCTCCAGGGCGTTCAAATCTTCGCGCAGGAGGTTTTCGGTGAGAGCCAGCTCCAGCGCCTCGCGGTCGCGAACGTCGCGGACGATCGCCGGGACCACCTCCAGCCCCGCCAATCGCGCCGCCCGCCAGCGACGCTCGCCGGCGATCAACTGATAGCGGCCGTCGGCGCGGCGCAACAACACGGGCTGGACAACGCCGCTGGAACGGATCGAGTCCGCCAGCTCCTTCAGGCTCGCGTCACCAAAGGCGCGGCGCGGCTGAAACGGGTTCGGGTCAATGAGGTCGACGGCCACCTCTTCGAGCCCTGCCGTGGTCGTTTCGACTTCGCGCAGGAGCGCGTTAAGCCCGCGCCCCAACGCCTTTCTGGTCATGACTGATGACCTCCTTGGCGAGTTCGAGATAACTCTCCGCACCGCGGCATTCGGGATCGTAGAGGAAGATCGGCTTGCCGTAACTTGGCGCCTCGGCCAGCCGCACGTTGCGCGGGATGAGCGTCTCAAAGACCTGGTCGCCGAAGAAGTCCTTGAGGTCGTCTCGCACCTGGCGCGAGAGGTTCGTCCGCTCGTCGTACATGGTGAGCAGGATGCCCTCGACGGCCAGCCGCGGGTTGTGCGTTCGTCGGATGCGAATCAGCGTGTCGATCAATTCCGAGACGCCTTCCAGCGCGAAGTATTCGCACTGCACCGGGACAATCACCGAATCGGCCGCCACCAGGGCGTTCAGGGTGAGCAAGTCGAGCGCCGGCGGGCAATCGAGGATGATGAAGTTGAATTTCGAGCGCACGCATTCGAGCTTGCGGCGCAGCAAGTGTTCGCGCTCGGGCTGCTCCACCAATTCGATGGTCGCCCCAACCAGATTCTTCTCCGAGGGTATCAGGTGAAGCCCCTCAACGGCGGAATTCAGGATCAGCTCCTCAAAAGGCACGCCCAGCATCAACCCGTGGTAGAGCGATCGACGCGACGGATCCTTGGCAAACCCCAGGCCGCCTGTGGTGTTTGCTTGGGGATCGCAATCAACCACCAGCGTCCACATGTCGTGACCGGCCAGGGCGGCGCTGAGATTGATGGCGGTGGTGGTCTTCCCCACTCCGCCTTTCTGATTGGCAATGGCGATGACTCGGCCCACTTTCACCCCAACCCGTTGAATTCGTGGAGAATCTAGCAGAGGAGCAGTCGTTCCGCAAGCCGAAAGCTGGGCGGCGTTTCACGTGAAACCCGGAGGGAAAGCTTTCAGTCCCGCTGATACCACCCCCTCACCTGTCCGTCAGCTGACGGACACCCTCTCCCCCTGGTGAGGGGAGAGGGAAGCGGCTATCAGATTCTCGGCCCTCTCCCTTAGGGAGAGGGTGTCCCCCAGCAGGCCGGGGGACGGGTGAGGGGGCACGACGGAATCGAAGTCAAATGGACGTGTCACTCTGATATCCAGCCCTCAATAGTTCCCAGGCAGATTCTCCTTTCGAGTCCCAATCCGGATTTCGCGCTCGCGGGCTAACGGTAAAGATAAAAGCCCGCGCCATTCGATGGCCGACTCAATTTGTCTCAGACCTTTGCCCTGCCCCTGCGTCAGCCACAACGCCAGCTTGCCGCCGGGTTTGAGGAGCCGGGCAGCGCGAGGAATCAGCCGCTCAAGCCCGCCCACGGCGCGCGAGGTTGCGGCGTCGAAACTCGAGGGCGCGCCCTCAAAGTCCTCCAGGCGCTCCGCGCGGACTTCCACGGCTTCCATCCCGCAGGCTCTCGCCACTTCCTTCAAGAAGGCTCGCTTCTTGGCCACAGGCTCGAGCAATGTGACGCTGAGCGCGGGGAAGGCGATCTTCAGCGCCAACCCCGGGAAGCCCGCCCCGCTGCCGATGTCGAGCGACGTGCCCTTGAGTTCCACCCAACGCGCCAAGTATAGGCTCTCACCGAAGTGCCGGGTGACACATTCTTCGGGGTCACGGACGGATGTCAGATTGATCCTCCGATTCCACCGGATCAACAGCTCGAGGTAGGTCACCAACAGGCCGAGTTGGCGCGAAGTCAATTGAAGGCCGAACGGCGCAAGCAGCCTGGCGACTTGGTCCTCGGTGAGCATAGAGGTGGGGATTGTAGGCGGGAACGTGGCTTCCTCGCAAGCAGCGGCGGACCGGGGCCCCGTCGGGTTTTGCGGCGGGGCGTGCCAACCGTACCAAAATGGATAAGTTTCACGTGGAACAATTTCTGTAAACAATTGATATAAATGACTTTACATTTGACAGTCGCTATTCCATGCCAACCTACTCCACAACGATTGAGGCCGTGTTCGCCGCTCCTCCAACGACGACCGATAGCCTGGCCATTGCCGGAGGTGCGGCGAAGCGTGTAGGATGGGAGTCTTCTTCTCAGGGCCGCATCGCCCTCAAACTGAATTCAACGAAGCCGCCGGCAAGCATGGCGAGATGGGAAGTGCGCTTCGGGCCGTGGGCGTCCTCGGCTGGTCCGTCGCACCCGGCGGCTTGTGGCGCCTCTCGGAAAGTTGATGCTGACAAGATGAGTAAAGGCAGTCGAAATCATTCCCTTGGCGTGGTCCTCTTCCAACTGGGAGGCCCGGACTCGCTCCAGGCGATCGAGCCGTTTCTCTACAACCTGTTTTCCGACCCCGACATCATTGACTTTCCGTTTGCTCGCCTGGCCCGCCCGACGCTGGCGCGGCTGATTTCCTCGCGGCGCACCAGAAAGGTGCAGGAGCACTACGCAAGTATCGGCGGCAAGTCGCCCCTCCGCGAGCTGACGGAACGGCAGGCGCGGGCGCTCGAAGCCGAGCTGCGGAAGACGCTCGACGCGTGGGTCCTGGTCGCCATGCGCTATTGGCACCCGCTCACGGAAGAGGCCGTGGCACGAGTCGAGGCGGAAGGATTTGGTGAACTGCTCCTCTTGCCGCTCTACCCTCAGTGCTCGAAAACTACGACGGGCAGCAGCCTGAACGAATGGCGCCGACAATACACATCGAAGGTGAAAGGACCCGTCCCGACGAGAATCGTTCGCGAATTCCTTGATGACCCTCTCTACCTCGATGCGCTCATCGAGAAAATCAACGAGGGACTGGCGCGATTTGCTTCTCCAGGTCCAACGACACCCGACCGCGGCGCCGCCACCGATGTCCACCTTGTCTTCAGCGCCCACGGCGTGCCGTTGAGCGTCATCGAAGCGGGCGATCCTTACCAGGCGCAGATCGAAGCCACGGTGCGGCTGGTGATGGAGCGGGGCGGCTGGCCGAATCCCCACACGCTCTGCTACCAGAGCCGCGTGGGGCCGGGCCGCTGGCTCGCGCCCTCGCTCGACCAGACGCTTCGCGACATCGCCGCGCAGGGCGCGAAGAGAATTCTCGTCGTTCCTGTTGCCTTCGTCTCCGATCACGTCGAAACCTTGAGCGAGATCGATATCGAAGCACGCGCGCTGGCCGGGCGTCTCGGCGTCCGGCAATTCGAAGTCATGCCGGCGCTGGACGATTCCCCGAAATTCATCGCAGCCCTCGCCGACCTCGTTTTGAAGCATGTGGCCGTCCGACCCGTTGCTTGATCCTCGCCCGTCGCTAGCACCGCGTGTCCGTGGGTTAAGGCAGGCAGTGGAATGGGTTCGTTCGGCTCAAAAATGAGTTCGTTTCCTGTGGAAATTCTTGGCGCCGTCCTTTGTTTTCAACAACTTGGTGGCTTCGTTTTTGCATTTTAACATCCTTCGGTAAGTGCTCATTGTGTCGTCGGGTTAGCCTAAGACTATTAATTTTCAATAAGTTATGAGAGACCTGCCGATGTCCTTGCCCGTCGGCGGGAAACATTTGTGGGCACCTTCAACTAGGCCCGGAATCAAGAGAATCAGCAATCTTTCTAATCACCTCTTTATTTTCAATAACCTAGCGGCTTTGTTTTGGCGTTTCACAGCGTCCTTCATTGCGTCCTTGATGCCCGTTCTTTTCCCCGCCGCGGACTACATGAGGTTGGGTTTGTGGCCCCCCGGCCAGGCCAAGGACGCGCGCGTCGCGCCCTTATTAGGCTACTTTGATAGTCTACATCAACGGGAGGGATTCGTCAAGGGATGCAGCCGGGTCACTGCCGCCCTGAAGGGCGGCGCTACGAGGGAAAATTCATGCGGCGCGCTGACGTAGCGCCGACCTTCAGGTCGGCACGAACCGAAGCACGAACCGAAGGCGCAGCAAGAGGAATGCCCACCTGAAGGTGGGCGCTACGGCGGGAAATTCACGCGGGGCGCGATTCCTCGACGGGCGGCTCAGAACGCACCGCGACCCCGCAAGGCCCTTGTACGCTGCGCCCGGACAGTCCGTTAGCAGGGACCACGTGTGATCGCTGTCAGCTCATCCATCACATCGAACTGCTTCACGCTCAGGTTACTGAGTGCCTTGTGTGCCTTTACCTGGGCCGCGAGCGGTCCTTCGAGGAAAGCCTGAGCTGACTTCTCGTCCTCGAACAGATAG
>DATKYV010000129.1:0-13099 GCA_035528275.1 Terriglobia bacterium
CTTCGGCAGGCTTTGGTAATACAGCTTTTCAATCCGATAGCCCTGCCGCTCGACGACACCGGTTACCTTGGCGTTGAGGGGAGTCCGTGCAGCGATGGGCGCGAGCGACTCGAGTCCCATCATCTCCAAGAACTGCCGGCGACGCTCGGGAACCAGGCGACGCCACGCCGCGGCGTCCGTGTAATCGGCCAAGACGCGATGGGTGATCCGCCGCGCCTCGCGAGCCATGTAGGCGCGGATGCTCGTGCTGAATGCGCGCTGGGAAGATACGGGCGTGGCGTCGGCCGCCGGCGGCGCCGCCGCTGATGGTTGGACCCCCGGGCCGAAGCCCACCAGCCCCGCTCCAGCCGCGGAGATGCTTGTCTGCAAAAACCTGCGACGTCGCATGGACATGTCGGGCCTCCTCATTTCAAGGACATGGACGGACAAAGACACCCGGTGCCTGGGTGTTCCTTATGCAGGGCGACGCTCCCCCCGCCCCGTCACGCGCCGCTCATACTGTGACGGTCAGGCCGTCTTCACCCAAAACCGCGCGCCCCTTCTTGTGATGGGCGATGTTTGCCAGGTGCAGCGTGCGCACCGCCTGGTGTCCGAGCTCGATCGTGGCATTGGGCTGCTGGCGGCTGCGGACGCATTCGAGAAAGTTTTTGATGTGGGGCGCGGTCCGCGTCACGCCGCCGGGCAGCTTTTCGATGGTCGGCTCGGGACGTTCCCAACGCCCGCGCGGCGCCCACGGCTCCTCGTAGAAACGATAACCGGTCTCGCACAACTCCAGCGTGCCCTTCTGCCCGTGGAAGACGATGCCCCAGCCGTTCTGGTAGGAGTTGGTATAAGTCAGCGTCCAGGTGCAGGTGAACTTCGGGTATTCAAAGACGGCGCAGAAGGTATCCGGCGTCTCCGCGGGATGTAGCCTGTAAACCGCCCCGTAGCAATGGGCAGCCAGGGGCTTTGGGGCGTCAGTGAGCCACTGAATCACGTCGATCAGGTGAGTTCCCTGGTCCGTCATATTGCCGCCCGAGAAAGCCCAGAAGTAGCGCCAGTGGCGGAAGCGCACGGGCTCGAAGGGCTGCTTGCCTGCCGGGCCCGCGAAGCGGTCCCAATCCAGTTTCGATTCGAGAACCGGCTTCACGCTGAGCGTCCGATTCCAGTACCACTCGGCGCGCACCAGGTTGATCTCACCGAGCTTCCCTTCGTCCACGAGCTGCTTGCATTCCAGGACGATCGGCGAGCTGCGTCGCTGCATGCCCACCTGGACGATGCGGTCGCTCTTGCGAACCGCGTTGACCATGTTCGCTCCCTGCTCGATGGACCAGGACAGAGGCTTTTCGCAGTAGACGTCCTTCCCGGCCTGGAGCGCATCCAGCAGGTGATCGTGGTGCCAGTGGTCGGGCGTGGCGATCAGGACCGCGTCGATATCTTTCCGCTCGAGCAACTTGCGATGGTCCGTGTAGCCCGTGGCGCCGCTCCTGGCGTTTTCCAGTCCCAGATCCCGATGCACGCCATAGACATCGCAGACGCCAGCCCAATCGACATCCTGCTCTTTGAAAGTCTCCATGTGATTGCGACCCATGCCGCCCGCACCGATGATACCCATAACGATCCGGTCGTTCGCCCCAAACACTTTCGCGCTGAACGAAGGGTGGGCCAGCACGCCCAGTCCGACGGCCGCGCTGCCACCCAGGAAATTCCTACGCGTGATTCCGTTGCCTAGCATTACACACCTCCGGCATTTTGTTGGAGGGATTCTACGAGAGAGCATTGCCCATGTCCAGCCAGGCGACTCGACTCTCGGCAGTGCCGCAATGGACCCGCGAGCCGGGCGACCGTCAGCAGAAAATACCGGCGCAAACGGAGGCTGCTGCTCCCGTTCCATCCAGGAGGTTGAAGATCTAATAACGACTTGCATCGAGCCGCGGCCTGGCGTACGCTTGAGCTTTCAGATTCGGCTTTCGTCGATTCCGGGGTCTCCGTTCCGAGACGATAAGCCGCAATTTCGCTCGCCTCTCCGCAGAGCGCCAGCACCGCGTCCCGCGCGGTGGATGAGACGGCCTGCAAACCAGGCGGCACTGAGCCGAACTGGGCGACCGTCCCAAGCTGCGGCCCCAGGTGAGTTTTCCCTCACCGGGTGTGTCCTGCCGCCTGCAGGAAATTGGCGCTCTGCTTCGAGGGTGTGGCTATCTCTGCCGAAGGATTCGTATAACGATCCTGATTTGGATGTGAGATGCAATCCTTGAACCTGCCCGATCCCAAGAAATCCACGAAATCAAGTGACACCTCCGAAGGTGACGCGAAGCAAGCAGGCCGAAGCCGACGCCGAGATCAAGAAACGAAGGTGGGTTCGGGACCGTTCTCCCGCTTCATGGAGAGGCTTTGGAAAATGCTGCCCGGCGGCCCAAGTGAGGAAGAGACACAAGCAGGATTGGAGGACCGCGAAAGCTCCCGTCTGCCGGTCGCCATCCCCGTCACGCTATTCGGCAGGGACGAGGACGGCCAGGCTTTTCGAGAAGCCACCAGGACCGTCGACATCAGCAAGCGGGGAGCGAGGATCATCACTCTGCGCAATCTGCAGATGGATACCCACGTTTGGATCGAGAACCCCGGTGCCGGGAAGATCTCAATTGCCAAGGTCATTCGCAAGGGAAAGTGCGTCGATCCGCAGGAAGCAACTGAAATCTGCGTAAAAGTTCTTGAACTCCTCGATCCGGAGAAAATCTGGGATGTCGAATCTCCTCCGCGGGATTGGGGAAAGGGATTCGAGTCACCTACTCCTGCTCAGCGGCTGGAATACCTCCTGGCGAGAGAACGGCTGGCAAGGCCTGAAGTGCTCTCCTATGAGGCGATCGAAACCGAGGTTCCGGAAGCGAAGGCTGAGGAGAACATTCCGCAGCTATTGGCCCCCGCCAAGTCCGAGACTTCTCCACCCCCCAACCAGGAGACGGGGGAGCCCACGGCCTCCGCCCCTCTCGAGGCTGATCTTGCTTCTCAAAGCTCCGTTTCGGATCGCGTCATCACTCCGGAACCGCATGTACAATTCCCCGACGAAACGGAAACGGGGGAAGCCGCCAGAGAGGCGAGCCCTGGGATCACGGGCGAGAGCAGCGATTCGCCGGCATTTGCCGGGCCCGCCAACGGGCCCCTGGCGTCGAGCCGAAGCTCCGGCGGCGAAAAGCGCGACGAGCTGGCCAAAACGATTGAGAGTAACGCCCGGACGGTGCGGAAGATCAGCGAGGCGGCGATGGATTCCATCAACGCCGCCGCCACCGAGGCCCTGGGCCAGTTGAAGGCCGGTCAACAGAAGGTCGAAGCCGAACTCGCCGCTCATACCGAAGCTCATCAAAACCGCCTGGCGGAAGCCTCAACGGCCACGGAAGAACTCGAGCGCCGGTCAGGATCGCTGTTGGAGGAATTCCAGGGGAAACTGGAGGCGGCGCTCAACGAATTCCAGGCGAAGGGCGCGGCGCAAGCGGAGGAATTGCGGAAGACCGCGGAGACGCTTCTTGAGCGGCCGCTAAACCAGTTGTGCGAACAAAGCGAATGCGCCGCGGGGGACGCAGAAGCAGCGAGAGATTCGATCCAGGCCGCGAGCGAGCTGGCCAGGGCGCAACTCGAGTCGGCCAGGGCGGAATTGGAATCGAGATACGCACCGCTTGCTGAGGCTCAAGACAAGCGGATGGCTGAGCTCTCTTCAGCCGTGGAGGGGCTCGAGCAACGGGCGGGAGCGCTGCTGAGTGCATTTGAGAAATCGCTCGAAGACACACTGCGGGGTTTCCAGCAAAGGGGAACCCTAGACAAAGCGGAATTGGACAAGGCCGCGCAGGAATTGCTGGAGAATTCGAAGAGGAAGCTGCAGGGGCATGCCGACGCCACGCTCGCCGGGCTCGGTGAGAAAGCCAGGGGAACCCTGGCCATGACGGCCGCGGAGGGCAGGAAGCAGGTCGCCAGCACTCAACAGGCGTTCGAATCAATAGCTCAAGCTGCCCGCGAACGATTCGATCAACGCCTCGCTCAAAAATCCAAAGAGCAGGCCGAAATCGCCAGCCACAGCTCGGAGGCCGCGGTCAATACGATCAGGCTCACCGCGGAACGTGCTGTGAACCGACTGGAGGCCACCGAGCAGAAGGTCGAAGAAGGCTTTTCGACGTGGGCAGATGTCTTTCAGAGCCGATTGGGGGAACTCTTTGCAGGCATGGAGGGACTCGAGCGCCATTCGGTGGCGCTTCTCCGGGATTTCCGGCGCCAACTGGAACAAGCGCTGCAGGAGTTCGTGGAAAGGAAAACCGCAGAGACGGGCAACTTGGAAGAAGCCTCGCATGATGTGGTGGAGCGTTTGACACGGCAGGTGGAAGAGCGGACCGAAGCCACCCTGGAGAAATTGAAAGAGGAAGCGGGTGCGATCGTGAGGTCAGTGGAGGAGGAAAGCCAAACGCACCTGGCGAACGCGAACAAGGCTCTAGAATCCGCGACGCGCGCCGCCGCCGAACTCTATGCCCGCCGTTTGGCCAAGACTTCCGCCGAGCAGAATGAGCAGGCCTGGCTGGCCGCCGATGAGGTGGTCAACTCCATCAGTCTCACTGCCGAGGAGTCCGTCGCCCGCATGGAAGCGGCTCAGGAAATGATGGAAGCCCGCTTCGCCGCCCTCATCGAAAGCCATGAGGAGCGTATGGCCGAGATTGCGTCGGGCATCGAAGCCCTCGAAAAACGGTCTGCGACAGTATTGGAGGAATTGCGGAAACAGTTGCAGGACCCCATGCCGCTCGGCCAGGAAGAGGACCCCCCCGAGATCCCCCAAGAAGAGGCCGCAGGCGCCAACTAGCTCGATTCTTGCCTCTGTGTTCCTATCGGCGCGGTGATGGCAGCCCCCCTCCAGCGGCAATCGCTGTGCGGGAGTCTGCGCTGGATTCCGCCCTCTAACTGGCCCTTGCCATCTTCCACCTGGAAGCCAAAACCAGGACCAAGTTCACAACGAACAAGACCACCGGCGCGAGATACACCCAGACCCAGCCCGGATTGACGATTTGGAACACAGACGCGGCGTCCGCCGGCGGCAGTCCATAGGCGCGCGAAGGGCTGGGCACAGCGATTGAGGTCAGGATGAAAGGCGACCCGATCTTGTAGATCAGCAGGCCCTGCAAGAGCAGGGAAATCCAGGCGACAAGCACCAAGCCGCCCAATGGACCCCAGGCCGGAGACGCACCCAGAAACAGAACTTCGAGAACGCGTGAGGTCTTGGAAGCCGGCTGAGTAACCGGGTGATAAGGAATAAAGAAGAGCGCCACCGCCAAAGCGAGCGCAGCCACGTAGATGCCGGTCGCGATATGGGCGGCAGGCGCGTCCTCCGATCCCAATGGGCCCACTAGGGTGAACAACCTCCAAGGATGTGCCTCAGCGAACGGCCCAGCCAGCCCCCTCAAGAAGACCTTCCGCATGGAGCCGCCGAAGAAGGCCGTGGAGAAACGTTCGCCTCGCGGGGGAGCGAGCATGGGACGTCCGGGGAAATACTTGGCATACTGCTCAGCCCAGATGCCCTGCGGCGCCCGGCCCAGATTGAGCGCCGCTTCGGCCAGTCCGGGATCAAGCTGAAGGGCTTTTTCGAAGGCCTGTCGCGCTTCCTGATCCTTCCCGGCACTTTTCAGAATAACCCCCAGGTTATTCCAGCTTTCCGCAAAAACCGGAACGCCCCGGTAGAGGCGTTCAGCCTTATTGATGTCGCCGCTCTGTTGGTATGCAACGGCCAGCAGAAGGTTGCGCTCGAGGGTGGCGGGCAGCTTGTTCTCGAAAAACCAAATCGTCGCCGGTCCCGCCAGGCTTCCCATCCCGGAGCTGATGGGAGTCTCCGCAGCGCGTAGAATGCCTTGTACGATGCCGACCACAAATCCCGTCGCCACCCAGGCAACGACCACGATGGAGAGGAAAGCGATGCGCTGGCTGCGGCTCCAGTGCTGGAAGCTCAGGCTTGCGAAGGCACGACGGACCCAACCCCGGTTTTCCCCCGCCTCCACATCGGCGCGGCGCTGGGGTCGGTACCGAATCCACATGAGGACGATCAACAGCCCCGCAGAAATCATAGCCGCCATCACCAGTAGGATCATCCAGTCAGAGAGGAGGGTGGAGCTTCTCGGTATCAAGAAGACAGAGGTCGAGGCAGCTTCCTCGGCCCGGGTGCGCCATTTCCGTGCTTCCTCGGTGCGGCCGTTCTTCACAAGGATCGCGGCGTACATCTGCCATGCCAAGTCCGCAGCTTCGCAGTGGGGCGCCAGCCGGTAAGTGCGCTCCATCAACTCCCGGCCATGTTCGGAATTCAGATCGGGGAGTTTCGACACCCAAGGGCGGTAAAGGATCATCTTCCCGATCAGCGTCATCATCAGGCGCGGATCATTCCCCCGGTCGAGGAAATCCCGATACCCGAGTTCGAAGGCGGCGCGTGCGGATTCACGTTCGTCCAATTGCTCCAACAAGCCGGCCATCGGTAAGATTTCAGAAAAATCCGTCGTCTTGACTTGGAGCGCCTCCTCGAGTACCGCAGGCGCCCGAGGATCTCCTTCTCTCTGCAATAGTCTCCACAGGGCGACCCGAAACCATGGAGACGCCGAGTCTCGGCGGATTGCTTCCTCCAACTCGGTGATGTGCTGCTTCACCTCCTGCTCCCCCGGCGCTTCCCATTTTTCCGAGAGAATGCCGGCCGGGCCGGGTTGTTGCCAAACCAATTCGACTTCGCTAATCGACAGACGGTAGAGGACTATGTTCCCGTTGGGCCAATACGGAACGCCGCTGCCGGTTTGCGGATTGAAAATGACGCCACGGCGGAAGGGATGGTCCTCGGACTTGTCCGCGATTTCGAGTTGAACCTCGCCGTCTATGGGCGCGAGCCGGACAATCGCCTCCGGGAAGTGCCAGCGGCCGATCACCACGCCCTTCTCGGTATCGATGAGCCGCAGCCAGCTTCCGTGACTGAACCAAGCGCGGTTCTCTCCGGCCATGACCAACTGCTTCTGGTAGGAATCGGTGGTGCCGTAACGAATCCGCCAGGGGCGTGGACCGGCCCCGCCGGTAATCTCAAGAAGTGTCTTGCCAGTGACCTGCATCTGCGCCTCGGCGGCTGCCGCAGGTCGGGCGGAATCTACAACCAGCAATAGCGTCATAAAGACCAGGAACCGTCTCCCCAGAAGCCCAGGAACGGTTCTCCCGTTTTTCATTCCGACACCTCGATGGCAGAATGGGCAATCATCGCTTCGACCCACCACAGAAGGGGATGGCGGCGGGCCGCGGCTGCTGGTCGGACTTTCTTGGATCACGCTTTGATGCCCGATGAATGGTTCCCATATACGAGTGACAGGGAGCCAAGTCAAGGGGAAAGCGTGTGGGTGGCGCGCCAGATGCGGCTGGATTCAACCGGTCATATCCTCGCCATATTGATACTTGACTCGCGGGTGAACGGGGCGTAAGACTTGCCAATTCTCTGCAGGAGGTTGGAATCATGGTGTGGGTGCTGCTCGTCTTGTTAGCTTCTGCCTCGCCGCTCATGGCGCAGGATTATTCCAAGCTGCGGGTCATCGCCTTCGGGGCTCACCCCGACGATTGCGATTCCCGGGCCGGAGGGATTGCGGCCAAGTATGCCGCCGCCGGTCACCTGGTAAAATTCGTCTCCGTGACCAACGGCGACGCCGGACATCACGAGCAGGGCGGAGGAATGCTCGCCAAGCGCCGGCGCGCCGAAGCCCTGGAAGCCGGGCGCCGCATCGGCATCGAGTACGAGGTGCTCGACAATCACGACGGCGAGCTGCTGCCCACCCTCGAGGTGCGCCGACAGATTATTCGGAAAATACGCGAATGGAAGGCGGACATCGTGCTGGCCCCGCGGTCCAACGACTATCATCCCGACCATCGCTACACCGGAGTGCTTGTCCAGGACGCTTCCTACATGGTGACCGTCCCCAACATCGTGAGTGACACGCCGGCGCTTCGCAAGAACCCGGTGTTTCTCTACTTCGCTGACCGCTTCACGCGTCCTCAGCCCTTCCGGCCCGATATCGTTGTGGGCATCGATGACGTGATCCAGAAAAAGTACGACATGCTCGACGCGCACGTCTCACAGGTCTACGAATGGCTGCCGTGGCACGACGGTCGGCTGGCGGAAGTGCCGAAAGACCCTGCGGAGCGCAGGAAATGGCTCGCCTCATTTCGGTCCAGCAGCGTGAGGCCGGAATGGAAGGAAGCGCTCGAAAAGCGCTATGGCGCGCAGGCCGCTTCCATTCGGAGCGCTGAGGCGTTTGAAATCACCGAGTATGGTCGCAAGCCTTCCGAGGAGGAAATCCGCAAACTCTTTCCCTTCTTCCCCGAGTAGAAGCTCGTCATCAGGGGCCCGCGGCCCGTCAAGTCGGCTGCCTCGGGGCCTTCTGAGCAAAAGTAAGAAGGAAAGGGTCGAAGAGGGGAATCACTGAGATGGCTGGTAGGCCTGGAGGGATTCGAACCCCCGACCCACGGTTTAGGAAACCGTTGCTCTATCCTTCTGAGCTACAGGCCCACTTCGCGCAGAATCCCTGCGTCCGCCAAAGCCTACCATCGAGTGCATGGGTGTGTCGACTGGAAGCAACAGACTCGATTCTCACTGCAGATCATTTCTGAGCACGCGACCGTCCTTCATGACGAAGGCAACGTGCTCAAGTGAGCGAACGTTCTCGAGAGGGTTCTCGCGCACGGCGATCAGGTCGGCGAACTTACCGGGTTCAACACTTTCCACGCGATCTTCCCAGCCCATCCACTCGGCGGCGTAAAGGGTCGCCGACTGGAGGGCTGCAAGCGGTGTCATCCCCTCCCTGACCATCACCGCGAACTGGCGGGCGTTGTCGCCGTGGAGATAGACGGCGGAGTCGGTTCCGTCAGGGATGGGGATGTCCACGGCCAGGGCGCGGCGAAAAACCTTGAGCTCCTCTTCGCCGGCGACAGCGCGGGATCAGACTGGAAACGAGAACTCGTGGCGAGGAGACCATTTCTCCCCCTCAAGGATGGTGTGTTGGAAGGGTGGACCCGTTCAGGTCGCCTCGATCATCTTGGCTTGCAGCTTCTTGGGAGAAGGCGTGCGGACGTCCCAGGCCAGCCCCACGATCTCCAGCAGGCGAATCACTGCGTAGGAGGCGTCAAGCTCCCAGCGCTTCAAGCCGTGCCGGGCAGAAGTGGGGAAGGCGTGATGGTTGTTGTGCCAGCCTTCGCCGTAGCTGAAGAGCGCCACCCACCAGCAATTGGTCGAGAGGTCGTCGGTGGGGAAAGTCCTGTAGCCGAATGCGTGGCTCGCTGAATTCACCAGGAATGTATGGTGAAAAGTCAGCACGATGCGCACGAAAATCCCCCAGACCACAAAGGGCCAGCCACCCAGGAGGTAGAGCAGAATTCCCAGGACGACCGAAAGGCCGATGTATGTATGCCCAAGAAACCGGTAGAACGGCACGCGGATCATGTCCGGGGCGTAGCGCCGAGTGAGCTCCAGCGTGCCCTCATTGGTGGGCACCCAGAGCATCCACACTATGTGGCTCCACCAGAAGCCGTCGCGCGCGCTGTGAGGGTCTCCCGCCTTGTCGGAAAACTGGTGATGCTTGCGATGGTGGGCGACCCAATCGATGGGCCCACCCTGCATGGTGAGGGTTCCCAGCAGGGCCAGCGTGTACTCCACCGCTCGCGGGCACTTGAAGGAGCGATGCGTGAGCAGGCGATGCCATCCCACGCAAATGCCCAGCCCGCCGGTCAGCTCGTGGAGAAGGACACAAACGCCCACAGCAGCCCACGTCGTGTGCCAGATCACGGCCACCGTCGCCAGGTGAAGGGCGATGAGGAAACCGAATTGGAGATACGTGAATCGGGTTCGTGGTGCAATCGGCTCTGCTGCTGCCAGCATGACTGAAGCGTCGCTCATGAGCTCTCCGGGAAAAATGTGGATATTCGGTCCCGAAAACTCGTCCTAAACTAACCT
This sequence comes from Terriglobia bacterium, assembly GCA_035528275.1. Classification (GTDB taxonomy): domain Bacteria; phylum Acidobacteriota; class Terriglobia; order UBA7540; family UBA7540; genus DATKYV01. The sequence continues at coordinate 9,962 of DATKYV010000129.1, forward strand.
AAGTTGTCAAATGACGATGCCCAGTGGAAGCACGAACCAACCCCCGTTGGGGGCTGCAACGTTTGGCGAGCGCGTGACCACACCCCATCCCGCGTCCGCTGATTCCTCTTGTGATTGTGCCCTTGCGTGCTTTGGTTCCCCGAAAAGCTGGCCGGGACGCACCGTTTCAGGGAGTGGAACTTACGAATCGGACGCCCCCATGCTGACTCCGATTTCGCATGGACAAAGCGGGCTCGGAACGGCCCGTCTTGCCGAAACCAACCGTCGCGGTGTGGACGTGCTTATGCCCTGGCGGCTTTCGTTCGGCGCCGGACTGCCGGTCGGCGCTTCTTTGGAGACTCCCCTTCCGCCATTTCAAATGCGGCCAGAGAGGTAACGAACATCTTCAGGCCGGCCGTGTCAAAATCCACGGTCGTCCGATCGTCGTCACGAGTCACGATTGTGCCACAGCCGTACTTGGCGTGGCGAATGTATTGCCCGGGCTTCAGATTCATTGGTTTCCTCTCGTTCTAGTACCTATCCCCGCGGTCGAATCGGCCTCGCCCCCCACCACCACCGCCTCCGCGCGGCCGCGAGCTGTCCGTGCGCATGGGACGCGCCTCATTGACGGTCAACTTCCGGCCTTCGAGCGACTGGCCGTTCAGCCCTTCGACCGCCCGCTGGAAATCCTCGCCTTCAGCCAACTCCACAAAGCCGAATCCCCGAGATTGGCCGGTGAGCTTATCCCGGATCACCACCGCCGATCCAACCTGAAACCCCGCGTTGGTCACGAAATCACTGAGGGCGCCATCGGTAACACTATGGGGAAGGTTCCCCACGAAAAGTCTTTGAGCCATTTTAGCCTCCGGTCGGCGGTCCCGCTCTGCGGGACCGCCCCGTCCTAACCTCGTTACACCCGCTCGACATTATCGGCTTGCAAGCCCTTCGGCCCTTTGCGGACCTCGAAGCTTACGCGTGCGCCCTCTTCCAAGGAGCGGTATCCTTCGCCCTGAATGGCCGAAAAATGCACGAACACATCATCACCACTCTCGCGCTGAATAAACCCGTAGCCCTTGGCGGCGTTAAACCACTTCACGGTACCTTGTTCCTTCATTCCACTTCATCCTTTACTGTTGATTTGGCAATTTGTGGGTTCGGCAACGGCGGGAAGCTCCCGACGATCCGCTGTAACACCGCGGGGCCACAAAGACAAAGAGCTTCTTGATGGTTCGCTCTTGAGGCTATTGCGAGGCTCGCCGGAATTACAACTACAAACTGCGTTCATAGCATACCATTATTCCCTTGATTTGACTAGGGGAAAAGAGGCCCTGGGTTGGGGCGTTCCGTTGTGGAGGGTCACGGCAACCCGGGTACAAGGGATTGCCGTCAGGCTTGGTGTCTTTGGGGAGCCCAAGAACCCTCGAATCCCGGTGCTTCCCCATAAATTTCGCACCGTTCCTGAGTGACGGCTCCGCCTGCAGCACCTATAATCGAACCCCATGAAAGCCGCCTTCTTATCCGGAATTCGGCAGATTCAGGTCCGAGAGACGCCCACGCCCAGGTTGAGGGGTCCTCGCGATGTGCTCGTCAGGGTCGAAACGGTGGGCGTTTGCGGCTCCGACGTTCATTACTACACGGCGGGCCGCATCGGCTCGCAAGTCGTTGAATTCCCCTGGATTGTCGGCCACGAATGCGCCGGGACGGTAGTGGCGGTCGGGCGGGCCGTCAGTCACTTGCGTGCTGGCGAGCGCGTGGCCATTGACCCTCTCGCTTCCTGCGGTTCCTGTGACCAGTGCCGGGCCGGGCGCGTCCACACCTGCCGGAATCCCATGTTCTTGGGCTGCCCCGGGCAGTTGCCGGGCGCCTTGTGCGAATTCCTGGTAATGCCCGCGGAGAGCTGTTTTCCCGCACCCAATACCATGACGCCGGTCCAGGCTGCGCTTGTTGAACCGTTCTCGATCGGCGTCTATGCCGGGCGTATGTCCGGAGCCCGGTCGGGAGCCAGAATCGCCATTCTCGGAACGGGCCCCATCGGCCTTTGTGTGCTCCTTGGCCTGCCCCGGCTTGCCGGGGGCGAGTGCACAGTCTACGCCACCGACTTGGTGGACGAGCGCCTGGAAGTCGCGCGCCGGTGCGGCGCCGGGTGGGTTGGCAATCCCAAGCATCAGGACGTCGTGGCGGAAATATCAAGACTCGAACCGTTCGGATTGGATTTCGTCTTCGAATGCGCCGGCGAGCAGGAAGCCCTCGATCAGGGAATCGAGCTGCTCAAGCCGGGCGGCACTTTGCTCATCGTGGGCATCCCAGAGCAAGACCGAGTGAGCTTCAACGTTCACGCCCTGCGGCGCAAAGAAATACGGATTGAGAACGTCCGCCGGCAGAACGAGTGCGTGGCACCTGCCATCGAGCTCGTGGCGCGAGGCGCGGTCTGCCTTGATCCTCTCGTGACCCATCATTTTCCCCTCGAAGAAACCCAAGCGGCGTTCGAGATGGTCGCCGCGCGGCGCGACGGCGTGGTCAAAGCCATCATCCATGTTTCCGGGTAAGCGGCACAGCCAAGACGGCTCGCGGCCTGCTGCGGTCGGCTCCTTTCTGCGGTTCCCAAAGTGGCATCGTTGCGCCGAAAAAACGGGTTCGTTCGGCTCCAAAATGGGTTCGTTTTGCGTTCTTTTTTCGGGGCCGATCCTTTATTTTCAACAACTTGGTGGCTTCGTTTTTGCATTTTAACATCCTTAGATTTTTGCGCTTCATTCCCGCCGTCGCCACGCTTGCCGCTCGAGACTCAGGCTGGCTCGTCGGGCGCGCCCGAACCCCAGGGTCGAGGCGTGGTTCGACCGACGAGGCAGGCTGGGAAAGCCATCGCCCAGCGAGGATAGGCTAGCATACTTGCCTACAGTGGTCAAGGGGGCGCGCGGAATGTTGGCTTGCCGAGGGTGGGGCGGCTTGCGGGGGATGGCCTCACTGGCGGTGCCAGCGCACCCCGTGGCGTTCGAGCAGGGCGATGGCATGGCGGATCGCCACGGCCACGGAATGCGAAGCGTTCCGCACATCCCGACCCACGACCACTCCCACCACTCCTCCCGAGGGAAGATAGACCGGGCTTCCACTGCTCCCGATTTCCAGGTGAATGTCGAATACGAGAGTCTCAGTTCCCGCTTC
>DATKYV010000130.1:0-36055 GCA_035528275.1 Terriglobia bacterium
ATGCCCAAGGACCTCCGAGCGCACATCCGCTACCCGGAAGATATCTTTTCCATCCAGGCGAGGAAGTACGCCAAATTTCACATGACCGACCCAACAGTCTTTTACAACCAGGAGGATTTGTGGCGAGTGGCACAGAGCGCCATCCGAGGGGCCCCCGCCCCCATGACGCCCTATTTCACCATTATGAAGCTTGCGGGAGTGGGCGAGGGCGAGGAGTTCATTCTCATGGTGCCCTTCACTCCCGCCCGCAAAGATAACATGATTGCCTGGATGGCCGCGCGCTGCGACCCGCCCTATTACGGTAAGGTCCTGGTTTTCACCTTCCCCAAGCAAAAACTCATCTACGGGCCGCAGCAGATCGAATCGCGCGTCGACCAGGACACCGGCATCTCTCAGCAGTTGACCCTCTGGGGCCAGGGCGGTTCGCAGGTGATTCGCGGCACGCTGCTCGTCATCCCCGTGCTGAATTCCGTCCTTTATGTCGAGCCCCTCTACCTCGCCGCCGAGGCCGGTGGCGGCCTGCCGCAATTGAAGCGCGTCCTCGTCGCCTACTCTGATCAGGTGGTGATGGAGCCAACGCTCGAAGGCGCGCTGAGCAGAATCTTCGGTGGGTCCACCTCATCGGCAGCAACCCCGGCTTCGACCGCACGCGCCCCCGGCGCCCCGGAAGCCGCAGTCGGCCCCGCCACTCCTGACTTCAACCAACTGGTCCGCGAAGCCAATCAGCACTACGAGCGCGCCCAACAACTCCTCCGCCAGGGAGATTTGGGCGGGTATGGAGAGGAGATCAAGAAGCTCGGAGAGCTGTTGAAGCGCCTGGCCGGGACGCAGCCGGAACGTGAGCGGAAGTAGGAAGTCGGAAGTAGGCAGAGGGCTGTCACGAGTCATGACGACTAAGCACGTAAAGAAGGGAGGCGGTAGGAGTCAGCGCTTGAGGCGTCGCCGCCGGGCACCTCCTCCCCCGCAACCGGTCAATATGGGGTTGCATCCACGCCCATTGCGACTCGTCGCTTTTTCGGACTACCGTGTTCAAGACATTGACCTGCTGATCGAGGAACTTTCAAAACTCCAACCTCGTCCTGACCTCATCTTATACGCCGGCGATGATGTTGTACGGTTCCGTCCGTCTCGCGGTAAGAACCTCCTCGAAGCGATCGCCTCGCGTGCGCGCTACGGCCTCTGCGCTGTTGCAGGTAACGACGATGAACCGTCCGTCCGAGAACTAATCTGCGGAAAATCCGTATTTAACGTCCACCTCTCCCCCATCGTCATGGGAGACTACGCTGTCCTCGGGATTGATGGCGCTCCCTGTCGCAGAGACTTGGAAGGGCTTGGATGCATCCTGCACTCTGAATTGGAGATCAAAAGGCACCTCAGTGCCCAGAGACGGAAGGTCAAATCGAAGAAATTGATCGTCCTCAGCCATGCGCCGCCGGAAGGCGTCTTGGATCAAGCGCAACGATTCTCCCTAAGTGGGACACCCCGCTCCATCGGGTCACGAGCTCTAAAGAAATTCTTACACACTTCGAACAATGCGCAACTCGTCGTGTGCGGACACGTGCACCGGTGCGGAGGACAGCACAAGAGGGTTGGCCGGACTCTGGTCGTGAATGCGGCAAGCCATGACGACGACCGAGCGGTGGGTCGGTTCGCAATTCTTGAATTGTACGCAAGCGGGAGGTGCGAAATCGTATGGCGAGGAATACGAGAAACAAATGTGGTTCCGGGAATAGGCCCTCCCTCGGCGGAACGTTTACGCAGCGTAGGCATCCGAACAGTCGAGGAGCTTGCTTCGGCGCCACTGGAACTCTTGGGCCGTACCGCTCATCTTGGCCACTCTCGTGAGGTTCTGAAGGCAAGAGCCCAAGCCATGGTCCAGGAGAAGCCGATTCTCCTGCGACCGCTCGAACTCCCCAGTGGTCCTGAATTGTTCTTGGACATCGAAACCGACCTAAGCCAAGAGTACGTCTGGCTGATTGGACTGTCGGCGGGGAGAAGCGGAGAATACACGAGTTTCTTTGCTGAGGCTCCAGGAGAGGAAAAGGAGATCCTTGCCGACTTTCTGAACTTTGCCGAACGTTTTCCCACAGCGTGGATCCTTACTTTGTCAGGGAGCAAGTTTGAGCAGCGTGTGATGAGCAAGAGGCTGGCATGCCACGGGTTTCCAACCTCGGTGTGCCAAAGGATCATCGACCTTTACTGGATCATCCAGCCTGCCGTCGCTCTGCCCACTGGATCATACCGTGTCAAGGAGATCGGCGGTTACTTTGGGTATCGCTACAAGCATCCCGATTTGGATGGGTGGGAGGTTGCCCTTTTGTACGAGAATCGGTACCAGTCACTGAAGAATTCTTCCACGCGCCGGAAGCTGGCGCGCACACTTATTGAGTACAACGAGGATGACGTTCGGTGTTTGCCCCACATCCTGAACTCCCTCCGGGCCCTTGAAAGCCAGACGGCCAAAGACGGATAGGACTCTGGGACGCTAGAACACTGTCTCTCGGTATTGTCACCCTCCATGTCCGGCTACTGCCTACTGCATCCTGCCTACTGCTTCTTGTGCTCCAGCAGACTGCAGGCGGCGTGCGCGCCGCTGGGGTCAATGGCCGCAGCGTCTTTGTCGATGTGCCGGATCACACCTTCCTTGTCCACGACGAAGGTGGTGCGATTGGCAAACCCGTGCTCTTCATTGAGAATGCCGTACTCGGTGGAGACAGTCCGTTTGAAGTCGCTGAGGACGGGAAAGGTCACGCCGATCTGTTTGGCGAATTCCCGGTTGGCGGGTTGACTGTCGACGCTGATGCCCAGAACCTGGGTATCCGCTTCCTCGAATTTGGCGATATCAGCCTGATACGCCTTGAGCTCCTTCGTTCAGCCTCCCGTAAAGGCGAGAACATAGAACGCCAGGACGACACTCTTCTTCCCCCGAAAGTCGCTCAGCTTGACGACCCTGCCCTCCTGGTCGGCAAGCGCGAATTCCGGAGCCTTGTCCCCAACCTTGAGGGGAGCTGCCTGCACCAGGGCAGGCGCCGCCAGAGTCAGGACCAGAAATCCCACAGCCAGGATCAAATATCTGCGCACAGGTAAACCTCCTCGTCGCGATGAATCGTGGGCTGCCCCGAAAGCGAGGCGCGATTATAACCCGAAGCCGCATCCTGCGACTACGGAGACGGTGACCGTATGTCCGTTTTGGCTGGCAGAAGCCTGGGAAAAAGAGCGCTTGATAGAACCCGAGACTGGAGGGTCTTCTAGGCCAAGTATTCTGCCATGTTCGCTCGAGTGCAGCTACCGGCAGGAAACATACATCGATGTAAAAGAAACAAAATAAAGCAAGTATAATGCTTGACAATGATACACTCAGATTGTATGATGTATCTCGACTAAGGTATAACTCGAACTGGAGAGGTATGAGTTATGGCGATTGTTCGATGGGAACCGTTCCGGGATCTTCTGGCAGACCAGAAGGAGTTTGACCGTCTTTTCCGGGAGGCGTTTGCTTCCGGGTTCGGCGAGGGAGAGATCTACACTCGCCCCTGGGCACCGCCCGTTGACATCTTCGAGAACGACAACAACATCGTACTGAAAGCTGAACTGCCCGGCGTTGATCCCAAGGACGTGGAAGTCCGGGTTGAGGACCACACGCTCTACCTGAAGGGTGAGCGCAAGTTCGAGAAGGAGACCAAGGAAGAGAACTATCACCGCATCGAGCGGTCCTATGGCTCCCTTTGCGCGCAGCTTCTCGCTGCCTAACTCGATTGACGCCGACACGGTTGGGGCCGACTACAAGGACGGCCTGTTGACGCTGACGCTGCCCAAGCGCGAAGAAGCGAAACCGAAGACGATCAAGATCAACGTCAGCAAGAACTGAGACCGCCTGCCACGACGGCGCTTTCCCTCACGTTGGTGGGCGCCCGGGCAGTACGGCAGATTACCCGCGCCGGGTCGGGCTGCCACAGAACCACCCGGCGCGCTCTCGTGTCTGGAAAGGAATGGCAGCTCATGACGGTAGGCTTCCGGGGTTGTTGTGCTAGTTTCGATTTTCGAATTTCGATTTTCGAGTTTCCATCATGACGACGCGATTCGACAAATTCACCATCAAGGCCCAGGAGGCGTTACAGGCCACCCAGGAGGTCGCCGGACGCTTCGGCAATCAACACCTGGAGCCCGTGCACCTGTTGCTGGCGCTCGTCGAGCAGGCGGAGGGGATTGTGCCCGCCATCCTCACCCGTCTGGGTGTGACCCCAGCTTCGGTTGCGCAAGAGGCCGAAAAGGCCATCGAGAATCTCCCCAAGGTGGGCGGGATGACCGACCACTACCTTTCCCCCGCCCTCAAGGAAACGTTAGACCAGTCGTTCAAGGAAACCGAGCCTTTCAAGGACGAGTTCGTCTCCACCGAACACCTCTTGCTCGCTCTGGCAAAGAAGAGCAAAGACGCGGCAGGCCAGATCCTCGCGAAGCTAGGCGTTACGCACGACGCGATTCTCAAGGCGCTGGTCGCCGTCCGCGGCACGCAGCGGGTGACGGACACCAATCCGGAAGCCAAGTATCAGGCGCTGGAGCGCTACGCTCGTGACCTGACCGAGCAGGCGCGCCGCGGCAAGCTCGACCCGGTGATCGGCCGCGACGACGAGATTCGCCGCGTCATGCAGGTGCTCTCGCGCCGCACCAAGAACAACCCTGTCTTGATCGGCGACCCGGGCGTGGGCAAGACCGCCATTGTCGAAGGCATCGCGCAGCGCATCGTGGCGGGTGACGTGCCGGAACTACTCAAAACGAAGCGCATCGTCCAACTCGACCTCGGCGCGCTCGTCGCCGGGTCAAAATACCGCGGCGAGTTCGAGGACCGGCTGAAAGCCGTCCTGAAGGAAATCGAGGAGTCGAACGGGCAAGTCATCCTCTTCATCGACGAGCTGCACACGCTGGTGGGCGCGGGCGCCGCCGAAGGAGCCATCGACGCCTCGAACATGTTGAAGCCGGCGCTGGCACGCGGCGAACTGCGCTGCATCGGCGCCACCACCCTGAACGAATACAAGAAGCACATCGAGAAGGACGCGGCGCTCGAGCGACGGTTCCAACCCGTGCTGGTCGGCCAGCCGACGGTTGAAGACACCATCGCCATCCTGCGCGGCTTAAAGGAACGCTACGAGGTGCATCACGGCGTGCGTATCAAGGATTCGGCGATTGTCGCAGCGGCCGTGCTGTCCAACCGCTACATCTCTGACCGTTTTTTGCCCGACAAGGCCGTGGACCTCATCGATGAGGCGGCCTCGAGCCTGCGCATCGAGATCGACTCGATGCCGGCGGAGATCGACCAGATCGAGCGGCGCATCACGCAGCTCGAAATCGAGCGCCAGGCGCTGCGCAAAGAAGATGACCCGGCCTCCCGCGAGCGACTCCAAACCCTGGAGAAGGAGCTGGCCGGATTGCGCGAGAAATCCTCGCAGTTGAAGATGCGCTGGAAGACCGAGAAGGAGGTCATCGCGCGCCTCCGTCAGCTCAAGAGCGGCATCGAGCAGGCCAAGATCGAAGAGCAGCGCGTCACGCGCGAGGGCGACCTGAACAAGGCGGCGGAAATTCGCTACGGAAAGCTCGTGGAGCTCGAAAAGCGACTTGCCAACGCCAACGCCGAGCTCGAGGGTATGGAAAAGACGGGGCGGATGCTCAAAGAGGAGGTCGACGAAGAGGACGTGGCGCGCGTGGTCGCCATGTGGACCGGCATCCCCGTCTCGAAGATGCTCGAGGGCGAGGTGGCAAAGCTGGTGGAAATGGAAGACCGGCTGCGCCGCCGTGTGATCGGGCAGGACGAGGCCTTGCGCCTGGTTTCAAACGCCGTGCGGCGGAGCCGTGCGGGGCTGTCCGATCCCAAGCGCCCCATCGGTTCGTTCATCTTCCTCGGGCCAACGGGCGTGGGCAAAACGGAACTGGCCCGCGCGCTCGCCGAGTTCCTCTTCGACGACGAGCGCGCCATGCTGCGCGTCGACATGTCGGAATACATGGAGAAGCACGCCGTGGCGCGTCTGATCGGCGCGCCGCCCGGTTACGTGGGTTATGAGGAGGGCGGGCAGCTCACCGAATTAGTGCGGCGGCGGCCCTACTCCGTCATCCTCTTCGACGAAATCGAGAAGGCGCACCCCGACGTCTTCAACATCTTCCTGCAGATCCTCGACGAGGGCCGTTTGACGGACGGCAAGGGGCGGACCGTGGATTTCAAAAACACGGTCATCATCATGACGTCGAACATCGCCAGCCCCTTGATCCACGAGGCGATGAACAACCGTAGCGGCGGCCTTCAGGCCGCCACCCAGGGTGACAGCGGTGTCCGCCTAAAGGCGGACGCTACGCCCGTCACCCTCTCCGAAGACTTGAAGAAGCGCATTCACGATACCCTGCTCCAATACTTCCGCCCCGAATTCCTGAACCGCGTGGACGAGATCGTCATCTTCAACGCGCTGGGCAAGGCGGAAATCGAGAAGATCATCGGACTGCAGCTCGAATACCTGAAGGCGACGCTCGCCGAGCGCAAGATTCAGATCGAGCTGACCGACAGAGCCCGCGAACTCCTGTTCCGCGAGGGGTACGACCCGCAGTTCGGCGCGCGACCGCTCAAACGTGCCATCCAGCGCCTGATCCAAGACCCCCTGGCGATGAAGATTCTGGACGGCGAAATCCTCTCCGGCGATTCGCTCGTGGTCGACGGCGATATGAAGAAGGGACAGATGACCTTCGAGCGCGAAACGGCCAAGCCGACGCGTGGCTAATACCGAAGACCAGCCCTCTCCCTTGGGGCGAGGGCTGGTTAGTCGGACGCCGGCTTCTTTTGCCGGTGGCTTCTACATCGCGTCCTCCGTGATGCATGCGATTGACCCACCAAGACGGGCCCGGCGGCGGCAGAGCTGCACTCGAGGCCAGAAGGCTTTGTCTTTGTGGCAGAATCGTGGAAGGACGACGACGCTGCCAGCGACCGGGGGGCTTCCAGCCCTTGGAACAGCCCCATCCACTCCGTCGCACTTCCAACCCAGCAGCGGTGTTCCTCAAAGCGACTTGAGAATATCTTGGCGTTCGACGCCCTTGTGGCGAGCCACGGCGCGGAGGATTGCGTTCAGGGTTCCCACTCGCAAATTCTTATGTGCGGGCACAGCCAGCCTCTGATGGGAAGGCGTTTGCGTCTCCAGAACGACATGGCTGCCTTGTTGGTGAACGACCCGGTAGCTCCAGTGTCGACAGAGGAGGTCTGTGAGATCGTTCCCACTCAAGTCGCGTGGGAGTTTCATCCGCTGGCCATAACCTCGTCGCGTACCATGTGAAGCCGAATCGTAGAGGGGCGCTGAGGCTGGTCGAAAAAATAGGCCGCGACGGCGTCTCTGACATTCCCTCGCAACTCTTCCCAGTTGTCGGCCTGCGTGACGATGCCCTCCGTCAGGCATTCGGCGACGAAGCCGCCGTCAGCTTCCTGAGTGATTTCGAAGACAATCTCGCTCATAACGCGTATCGTACTTTATCGCGCTCTGCGAAACAAGAAGTTCGCAGGCTGGCGCACACCTTTCCGTTCTTGGACCTTCATCCCACGCCCTGCGGCTCCAACGCAGGATGCGCGTCGACGGCGGTTCGCGGCCTGGAAACCAGGAGACGCGTATCCTGGAAGAAGGTGCGGAGGCAAAGAACAACTCTGCGTGCTAGGTAGGAAGCGGGATTCCGTCCTTGCGTTGCTGATTCGCGCTCTTGGTCCGGCGCCGTCCGCGAAATCCGGAGTGCGCCAGGCTGCCGAGGGTATATGCGTTTTCGGCCAGCAATCGAAGCCACGCCCCGCGCTTCATCTGGGGGAAGTAGATGCCGCGGAACAGCATCCGCGCGACGAAGTGCATGAGCTGATACCCGAAGGATTTCTGATTCTCCGCCAGCCAGCTTTGGACTCTGCGGAAAGACGCGGGAGCGTAACAACGGCTCCAAGACTCGCGGATTTCGGCTTCCGCCTCATCCTGAGACAGCCCGGCGGGGGTATAGGCCATCTTGAACGCCTGAAAATCCAGCCAGTGTTCCGGGCGAGTCAGGCGTCCCTCCTCCGCCAACCGGTTATACAGAGGAGTGGCCGGATAAGGAGTGAGCAATCCAAACACCGGCAAGCCCGGAGGCCACTTCTCGATCTCCTGAAGGGTCCTGTGCGACACGCCGGGCTTATCAGCCTCCATGCCGTAGATGAATGAAGTGATGGCGTAGAGGTTGTGTTTGGCGAGGCGGTCCAATATCGCCGCATACTCACTCGGCTGGTTGAAATTCTTGTGAACTGATTTCAGGCTCTCGGAATCCACGGACTCAAGGCCAATGAATATCCAGCGGCCGCCGCTCGCCGCCAGCAGCTCCAGCAGCTCCTCATCCCGCAAAAGGTTGATGCTGATCTGGGCGGTCCAGGGAAGGCACGCGTCGTGGAGAATCATGTCCCGCAACAACGACTTGATTCGCTTGCGGTCGATCGCGAAATTGTCGTCAACAAAAAAGGCCATCACCAGCCCGTTGTTCTTCCGGGCCGTCGCCTTCAATCGCAGCAACTCTGCGATGACGCTTTCGTTCGTGCGATGCCGGAGGTCGTGTCCAAAGAAACCCGTAACCGTGCAGAATTCACAACCGTAGGGACAACCACGGCCGGTCTCCACCGGGATCGCATAGACATTGTCGTATGTGAAGCCCACGTACCTGAGGAAATCCCGGACACGAGCCGGCACATATCGCATGAGGTTGAAGTGGGATAGATCCATTTCTTCCCATGCGATGGACGGATAGTTGGCGAGAGAAGGCTTGACCTCTTGGTCGCCAACCACGGCAGGCCGGTAGACCTTCCTCAGCCGGCCGCAGGCGGCGTCACGCACCACCTGAGGCCAGAGCTCATCGGCTTCCCCGAGTACCACTGCGTCGGCGTACTGAGGGTGGCCCGTAAGGCCGAGGGCTTCGTTCGGAACCCCAGTTACGTGCGGGCCGCCCATAACAATAGGCACGCTGGTCGCCTCTCGAATGGTCCCTGCCATTCGGTAAGCGCTCTGCGCCATGCGGGTCATGAAACCCATCCCCACAAGATCAACTTTGTTCTGAATGATAAAATCCACGAGCCCGCGGGGGCTGTAGTGCTCGGCGTTACCGTCGATAATTGTGACTTGGTGTTCATCCGGGGTCAGGTCCCGAAGCAAGAAGGGCCAGAGCTGGGGAATGAAATTCCTGTTGACTTCGTTGTCGGGCACATACAGAAGAATATGCATGGTGGAAAACTTGATTGCGTGACGCCCTGCTGCCGAAGCAGCAGAACCAAGCCACCTCTTATGTCAGTATCCGGAACTCAGCGCCGCAGGACGGTGGGCGGGAACCGGACGGGACTTCGGAGAAGCGCGAGGACGGGGTCCGGGTGACACACAATATCACTCTTTGGGATTGATGGCGGCCTTTATTCGCGTCCTCTCGAGACTGTCGCCCTGGGCGATACTGCCCCCCGGCACCGGCCAGAATCACGGCGCGAGATCCGACTGCGCAAATCACACCACACGCGACGCCGACCGCTCTATAATCCACGCCATGTCATCCAACCCCAACAATTTCCTCTCCCGCCTCGGAAACCGCATCGACCGGTTCTGGCAACGCGTAACCGAAGGTTTGGAGATTTCCGTCCTCTGGTCGCAGTTCGTCGCCGAAGCGCGCGCCAGCTACAGCCTGTACACGCACGACGTGGACTGGGCGGCGCTGGAGCGCGAGTCGGGGTTCAAGCGCTTCCTAAAAACTCTCAGCGCCTTCTTCTGGGCGATGATTACGAAACTCTCGCCGGCACGCCGGGTTTTTCTGCTCATCGCCCTGGTTCTGGCAGTCCTTTCAACGATGCAGGTGCGGGTCAACGGCCCGGGCGGAGCGCAGCCGCAGAACTCGCCCGCGGGTCTTCAGCTCATCGCCGTCGGCGCTCTGGTGTTCCTGTTGGCGCTCGAGCTTGCCGACCGGGTGACGATGAAGCGCGACCTTGAAATCGCCCGCGAGATTCAGCAGTGGCTGGTGCCCGACGTGCCGCCCCACGTCCCGGGCGTCGACATCGCCTTCGCCTCGCGCGCCGCCAACACCGTGGGAGGCGATTACTACGACGCCTTCGTTCCTGACGCGGGCAAGGCCCCTGCGGAGGCCAGCCGGCTGCTGCTGGTGGTGGCCGACGTGGCGGGCAAGAGCGTTCCCGCCGCACTGCTGATGGCGACGTTCCAGGCCAGCCTGCGCACGCTCGCCGCAACTCCCATCCCCCTCGACAAGCTGGCGGAGGGCATGAACCATTACGCCTGCGCGCACAGCCTGAATGGCCGACGCTTCACCACCGCGTTCTTTGCCGAGCTCGATCCCTCGACCCGCGCCCTCACCTACATTCGCGCCGGTCACGACTGCCCGTTTCTGCGCCGCGCCTCCGGAGAGTTGCAGCGCCTGGAGGTCGGCGACCTGCCGCTGGGTATCGACGCCGGCGCGCAGTTCCACACGGGGAGCGTTGCGCTCGCATCCGGCGATCTCTTGTTCATCTTTACCGACGGCCTGGTCGAAGCGGTGAATGCCCGAGACGAAGAATACGGCGAGGCGAGAGTGATGGAAGTGCTGAGGAAGTCGGCAGGAGCGACTGCCGAGGCGGTGCTCCGTGAGATGATGGCGGCTCTCGAGAGTTTCGTGGGCCAGGCGCGCCAGCACGACGACGTCACCTGCCTGGTGCTTCGCGTGCTGTAGCCCCCCTTGCCGCTCCTTCACTTCGACGCTGAAGGCGGCCCGCCCCAAAACCCCCCACAATCGCCCCAAGAATTGGGTTCGTTCGGTCTGAGAATGGGTTCGTTTTGTGTGGAAAACCTTGGCCAGGCCCTTTGTTTTCAATAACTTAATGGCTTCGTTTTTGCATTTTAACATCTTTTGTTTTTTTGCGCCCTCATCCCAGTAGGGGCATGGCGCGCCCCGGCGACCGCAGCCTCTGGGGCGCAGGCTGCCATGCCCCTACCCCTCCGCATCGACGTCCTGGCGCTGCGAGTAGCACAGGCCACATAGCGTGCCCTTGCGGTTTTTTTGTAGCGCGAGGCCCGCTCTGTGGCCTTGCGGCTCTTTCCCTTTGACGGCGAACCGCAATCCGTCGGCTGACGGACCTCGAGGTCCGGCGACTGACGGATTGCGCTACTTGTTTCGGAAACTCGCCTTGTGTTTTCATACAAATAGCGGCTTTGTTTTGGCGATTTGCGACATCTCCTGCTCAACCTTTGGCATCTCGCGCGGGGCTCTTCAGGGAAACCGCGTTTTGCGCCCGCACGGCGCACATCTGACGAGGCTACTATCCTAGTCTAGCACCAAAGAGGTGGGTCCGTCAAGCGGCGCTATTCCTGCGAGCCGCTGACCACCCGGTAGGCTTTGTCGATGTTGTCGAAGACGTCTTTGGCGAACGTCGCTGAGATGCGCGTTCCGTATTTCTCGACGAGCGCCGGGGCGACGCGCTGGCGGGTTTCCTCCCGGGAGGCGCTCTGGGCGTAAGCCTCGGCTGTTTGCGCCATCAGGTCGCGGAAATAATCTTCGAGCAGCCGGACGTGCTCCTTGCCGCGCATCACGACGCCGTGGCCGCCCAGGAGGTAATCGAAATCCAGCTTCTCGACCTCCCGGAGCGTGCGGATCCAATCGTAAGGGTAGCTGTCGCCCATGAAAGGCGTGAAACCCTGGACCAAGTCGCCCGCGAAGATGATCTTCTCTTTGGGCAGGTAGACGACCACGTCGCCGTCCGTGTGTCCCTTGCCGAGCCACAAGACCTGCACGGTGCGCGTGGGGCGATGGAGAATCAGGCTGCGATCGAAGGTCAGGGTCGGCAGGATCATTGGCTTCGACATTAGCTCGGCGAGGTATTCCTTCGACTGCTGGATGTTCGCCTCGATCTCAGCCCTCTGCTTCGCGTCCGTGGCTTTGGCGAGGTCGGCCTTCAGGCGCTCGATCTCCCCGGGCACCCAGAGGATTTCGTGCCTCACACGCGGGATGCCGCGAAGCTGGATGCTTTCGCGGGTCGCCTCCGAGGAGATGATCTCCACGCCGCCCGGCCAGGCGTTGGGATAGGCCTGGTTGCCCTGGTAGTGGTCCCAGTGGAAATGCGTGTCGACCACGTATTTGACGGGTTTATCGGTCAGCGTCTTGATCTGCTCGATGAGGGCGCGCGCCGCCGAAGGTTTGGAGTGGGTGTCCACCACCAGCACGCCGTCTTCGAGCACCACGATGCCCGCGTTGCAATTCACAAGAAATTGCGGCTTGGCGATGGCTGCATAAACGCCCTCCGCCATCGGCTGGATGTCGAAAAGCTGTTCGGCCGCGACAAGCGTGGGGGCGATCCATAAGAGAAAAAAGCCCAGCCAGCGGAGAGATTTCATGCGTCCTCCTCGAAAGCGATTCTTCGCGGAATCCCGGCGGGTTTTCGAAAAACCCACTCGCCGCCTTCGGCTCGTGCAATTCAAGAGGTCTCCGAGGGCGGCGGGATTCCGGCCCTTCCTGGCGAAAAAGGAACTAATGGCCCGGCGCCTCGGTGCCGCCAGCTACGGGCCCCTCTGGCGCGGAACCGGGAGGAGGCAGTTTGACAGTTTTCTTGATCCCTTTGCCTTCCACAATCTCGTAAATCACGTCGCCCGGAACGTTCTGCAACTCTTCCTTCAGCCCGCTAGGCCACCAAATCTCGACCTTCTTCATGACCGCATCGGCGCCGAGCCCAAAGTGCAGGCGCAGGTCGTTCGAGGACGAGTAGCTGTCCCCGCCGTGCACCTCGTCGATTTCCTTCATCGCGGACGTATACACAATCACGCGAGTGCCGATGGCGGCGCGGTTGCCGCGAGTTGCAATCAGGCGGAAAAGGGCCCGATGGTTGGAATTCCGCGTCTCATTGATGAACAAGGAAGGCGGCCCACTCAGGTTGTATAGGGCCACGTCCACGTTGCCGTCGTTATTGACATCACCGAAGGCCGCTCCCCGGCGCGATTCAAGAGGGCCATCGTTCAGTCCGGCGATGTTGGCGACGTTTTCAAAGGTGCGATCTCGCTTGTTATGGAAGAGCATGAGGGGCTCCCGAAACTTGTCCTCGTTCGGCAGCGTATCCATCATCGGAGAGACGTTTCCGTTGGAAACGAAAATGTCCGGCCAACCGTCGTTATCGAAATCCACGAATCCCGTGCCCCATTTTACGGGGGAAAAACTGGGACCCGCGATCTTCGCCTCCCAGGCGATATCCGTGAAGCCCAGATCCTTCTGGTTCCAGTAGAGGCTCATGTACTGCCTTCCCCAGCGGGTGACAACCAGGTCGAGGCTCCCGTCGCGGTCAAAATCTCCAAAGTCCCCGGCCATATCTCCCAGGGCCTGGCCGTCGAAGTTCAGAGCAGTCCCGGAGACGAGTCCCACATCCTCAAACGTTCCGTCATGGTTGTTATGGTAGAGGAAATTGGCGCTCAGGTCGTTGGTGACGTAGAGGTCCGGCCAGCCGTCATCGTCGTAGTCACCCCACACCGCACCCATGCCGCGGTGCTTTTCGGGATTATGGACGCCAGCCTTCTCGGAGACCTCTTCGAAGGTTCCGTCACCGCGATTGTGGTACAGCAGATGCGTTTCGCCGCTCATGGTCGGGGGTTCTATCTGGATTCCCTTGTAGTTGAATCTGGGCGAGCCGGGCCCGGGCAGGTTGTGAATATCGTAAGTGATGTAGCGGGAGACGAACAGGTCGAGATTCCCGTCGCGGTCGTAATCTGCCCAGGCGGCCGCGATGCTGAATCTCCCGCCGGCGGTGCCGGAGCGATCGGTAACGTCCTCGAACTTGCAACCCCCGCGATTCCGATAGAGCGCGTTCCGGCCGTAACCGGGCACATAGAAGTCGAGGCGGCCGTCGTTGTCAAAGTCACCCACGGCGACGCCCATGCCCCAGCCTCGCGTCGTGAGACCGGCGGAACGCGTGATGTCCGTGAAATGCAGATTCTCATCCTGATGGTAGAGCGTTACGAGCGGATCGCCTCCGTGAAGGTACCGGTCAACCGTGGAGTCGTTGCTGACCACGATGTCCAGCTTGCCGTCATCATCGCAGTCGAACAGGCCAATACCGCCACCCGTGGTCTCGATGACATAGGGCTTGGCGGGCGAGAAATTCGGAACGGTTGTGAGGCCGGCTTGCCGGCTGATTTCCCGGAAGCGCATGGGGGGCGCAGGGGGGGATTGCGCGAATCCCAGCACCAGCATCCCCATAATCATGGCGAGCGCGCTCATCAAGCCGCAGACGCGGATTACCCGGGCGGACACTATCCGTCTCACAAGATGCGCATTCCTGTTCTTCTGATGCACTCTGTCCAATACTTCCATTTCGAACTCAGGGAGTCAACACAAGCGTCGAACGGAAAGCAGGAGGCATGATTAATCTCCACTGATTATTCCGTAGACCGGCTCGACGTTTCCCACCACGGCGGCGGGAAAATCCTCCGCGAACCGGGAAGCATATTTCTCCGTGAACAAAGGCACCGCGGGCGCGGCAAAGGCAGTCTCCTGCTGAATTCCCGAAAAGACATCTTACGCACTCTCCGGAGCGAGCGTTAATGTTCGCTTCGCGAGGGTGGGGCTTCGGCCGACGATGTGCATGCAAAGTTCTCAACCAGGCCACCCTGCCGAACCACACCGCAATCAAACGCTCCGCCTTCCTCGTTGATGGCGCGGAAGCGCAATTCGTTGCGCGTGGCTTCCCAGAGCATGAAGACGCGCTGCTGGTCCTCGCTGGCCGCCACGTGCGGGCTGGGACGCGCGTCTCCTTTGCGAAGCTGTCCGCCAGCGCCGCCAACGAAGTGGATGACGCCCTTCTGCGGGTGAAAGCGCTGATAAATATGGTCATGCCCTGCCAGGTATATCTGGACGCGCGGTGACGACCCGGAGGCATCCATCGGCTTGGTGAGAATCGGCTCGAGCCTGGCCCGCAACCCCTCATCGCCGCCGTGCCGGCGGCCGCTCGAGTAAATCGGGTTGATGACCGAAGACGATGCGCCAATGCGCGCGGCTGGAGGCCAGGGCCTTCTCCAGCCAGGCGAGTTGTTCGGGGTCCTGTTTCCCCTCGGCCATTCGCGTCGTATTCAGGACGAAGAATTCCACCAGGGGCGCCGGGTGCTCCGCTCCGCCCACGTGCGGCGTTGCCGTGGCTTGCGGGTGCCACTCTCCCGCCGTGAAGCGGTAATAGCCGAGCGGGCCGTCGATGTGAAACCGGTCGCGGGCGTCGATCAAGTCCTGTCCGTTACGCGTGGGCGTGTCGTGATTTCCGAGCGCGGCGCGGAAGATCACCCGGCGACGAATCAGCTCTGCATAGGGCTGGTCGAATTCCTCATCAAAGTATTTGCGGTTCCCACCGCCAAGGCCCAGCCAGCCGCCGTAGATGTTGTCGCCCAGCATCAAAACGAGGTCGAAAGGCATCCGCTCATGCCAAGTGGCCATCTGCCGGGCAATCCGATATTGGGGCTTCTCGCCCGTCCCGCTGTCGCCGATGACCGCGAAGCGGACCACGGGCGCCTGCTCGGCGGAAGAAAGCCAAAGCGTGGTCAGGCACAGGATGCAAAGAAGCCGTCCGGCGATTGCAGCGTGCCGGAGCCGGATTCGACGAGGTTGCGGCATTAGCTTGGTTAGATGCTAACCCGCGGTCCCAATCGGTTCAATCCCCTCCGCTTAACTGCGCAGCTCCCACCCGAACAGTGGAGAACTTTCGCCGGCCGAAACATCTCAATAAGCAGTGGGGCGTGGTATATTGCGGCGCGCAGGGTGAAATTCATCACAGCACGTGGATAAGGCCGGGATGCCTCCGCTGAAAAAACTGTTTTGGATTTTGGTGGCCTTCATCGGCGCGCTGGGCTTGGGAATGATTGCCACGGTGCGCGGCGAGCCGTTGAACGCCGTATGGCTGGTGGCCGCCGCGGCCTGCATCTACATGATCGGCTACCGGTTTTACAGCCGATTCGTCGCCTACCGAGTCCTGGAGCTCAACAACCAGCGCGCCACGCCCGCCGAGCGGTTGGAGGACGGCCGGGATTTCGTTCCCACCAACAAGTGGGTGGTCTTTGGTCACCATTTTGCGGCGATTGCCGGCCCCGGCCCGCTGGTGGGCCCCGTCCTCGCCGCACAGTTCGGCTACCTGCCTGGGGTGTTGTGGATCGTGATCGGCGGCGTACTGGGCGGCGCGGTCCAGGACTTTGTGACCTTATTCTTCTCCATACGTCGCAACGGCAAGTCGCTGGGGCAGATGGCCAAGGATGAGATCAGCCGGGTGGGCGGCTACACGGCGCTGTTTGGCGTGCTGCTCATCATGATCATCCTGATCGCGGTGGTGGCGCTGGTGGTGGTCAACGCCCTGAAGTCGAGCCCCTGGGGACTGTTCACCATCGCCATGACGATTCCCATCGCCTTCCTGATGGGGCTCTACCTGCGCTTCCTGCGGCCGGGCAAAGTGCTTGAGGTCTCCCTGATCGGCTTTGGGCTGGTGCTGGCGGCGGTGGTGGGCGGCCGCTACGTGGCCGAGTCGGCACTGGTCGCGCCCTACTTCACCTACGGTGGGATGGCGCTTGCCTGGATGATCATCGGCTACGGTTTTGCGGCTTCGGTGTTGCCCGTGTGGCTGCTGCTGGCGCCGCGCGATTACCTAAGCACGTTCGTAAAGCTCGGCGTCGTCCTGGCGCTCGCTCTGGGGATTGTAGCGGTGCGTCCCTTGATGCTCCTCCCGCCGCTCACCCAGTTTACCGACGGCACGGGACCGATTTTCGCCGGCAAGGTCTTCCCCTTCTGCTTTATTACGATCGCCTGCGGGGCGATTTCCGGATTTCACTCGCTCATCGCCTCCGGCACCACGCCAAAGCTCATCAGCCTGGAGAGTCACGCGCGCATGGTGGGCTACGGCAGCATGCTGCTGGAATCCTTCGTGGGCGTCATGGCCATGGTGGCGGCGGGCGTGCTGCAGCCGGGAGTCTATTTCGCCATCAACAGCCCGGCGGGAATCGTGGGCACATTGCCGGCGGAGGCGGTGGCGACGATTTCCCAGTGGGGATATCCGGTCACGCAGCAGCACATGGCGGACCTGGCCTCGCGCATCGGTGAGATTACGCTCTTCAACCGCACGGGTGGGGCGCCTTCGTTTGCCGTGGGGATGGCGCAGATCTTTTCCAACTTCCTGGGTGGCGAAACCATGATGGCCATCTGGTACCACTTTGCCATCATGTTCGAAGCGCTCTTCATCCTTACGGTGCTTGACGCCGGGACGCGCGTCGGGCGTTTCATGCTCCAGGATCTGCTCGGGCATTTTTGGAAACCGTTGGGGAGGACCGGATGGTACCCGAGCGTGATGCTGACCAGCGCCCTGATCGTCGGCGCGTGGGGTTACTTCCTCATCCAGGGCGTTGCTGACCCGCTGGGCGGCATCAACAGCCTGTGGCCGCTGTTCGGAATATCGAATCAACTCCTGGCGACCATCGCGTTGTGCGTGGCGACCACGATCCTCATCAAAATGGGCAAGGCGCGCTTCATGTGGGTGACGCTCGCCCCGCTGACCTGGCTGGTGGCCGTCACCATGACAGCGAGCGTGCAGAAGATCTGGCACACGAATCCGCGCATCGGCTTCCTGGCGCACGCGCAAATGCTCGCCGACCAGATCGCCGCCGGGACGATTGCGCCGGAAAAAATCGCCGAGACCCAGCGGCTGATTTTCAACGACCGGCTGGATGCCGTGGTGACGGGCGTGTTTGCGGCGCTGGTGCTCGTGATCCTGGTGGAATCGACCCGGCACTGGTGGCTCTACCTTGTTGGCCGAAAAGAACCCGTGCTGCAAGAGGCGCCCATGGAAATGTCAAGGCTGGCGGCGATGGAGTCGTGAGAGCAGTGGTCAGTGGTCAGTGGTCAGTGGTCAGTTGTCAGTGCCCGGATGTCACCCTGAGCGAGGCGAAGGGTCTCGGCTGAGAGCTGATCGCTGACGGTCGAACGCTGAACACGGGACTGAGAACTGAAAACTGAGAACTGAAGACTGAGAACTTCCCAATGACGTACATGCGCAAGGCACTGCGAAACATCATCGACTACCTTCGCGAAGTTTTCGGCGAGAAGGCCTACGCGCGCTATTGCGACTACGTCCGCTCGCGCGGCGGCCAGCCCATGGCCGCGGAGGAGTTCTATCGCCTGCAGCTCGAAGCAAAATATTCCCGCCCCAACCGCTGCTGCTGACCTGAATGACATCTCCCTTTGCAGACCCTAAGAGTCCTGGCCTATACTGAGCCGTCCAATACGAACATCGAAGCAAGGAGCCGCATTATGAGATACCTCGTGCTCTTGTTCCTTACCGTGGGCCTTCTCCCCCTGCACGCTCAGGAGGAGCCGCCGTTTTCCAAGCAATACCTTGAAGTCAAGCAGTACACGCAGGCCGAGAATGAAGCCATCGTCAAGAAGTTTCAGGACCTGCGAGTCACCGACATTGTGGACGGGCTCGACGTCGTCGGCCTGCAGGACGTGACGGTGATGGACGCGGACATCAAGCCGTTGTGGCGGGATGGCGAGAAATTCACGCATCGCATCTGCGGCGTAGCGGTCACGCTGCGCATCGTTCCGCCGCAGGAACGCGCGCCTATCTTCCCCAACCACGACAAGTTCGCTGAATGGGAAGGCAACTGGTACGAGGAGAAGATCCCCGGCGACTTCGAAAACTTTTTGAAGCCCGACACCATCCTGGTGATTGACGCGTCGCAGACGCGCGATGTGGGCTTCTGCGGGTCGAACAACGCGCTCAACTGGTTCACGCGCGGCATGCGCGGCATCGTCATCGACGGTGGCTGCCGCGACACGGACGAAGTCATCCTGGAAGGAATTCCCGTCTACCATCGCGGCGTGACGCGGGGCATCGATCCCGGTCGGGTGCAGATTGAGTCCTACAACAACCCGGTGAATGTGGGCGGAGTGCTGGTGATGCCGGGTGACGTCATCGCCGCCGACAATGAAGGCGTGGTGGTCATACCGCGCGCCAAGGCGGAGGCTGCCGCCGCCGCCGCGCATCGCATCCAGGAAGCCGATAAGGAGGGGCGCCGTCGCCTGTACGAGAAACTGAACCGGGCGCCGGACTTCACCCTGAAGTAACGAATTCCCGTCTCCCGGCGCCGCACGTGGAAAACCTCTCATCTGCGAGCGACGCGGCACGCGCGGCCACAAATTCGTCCTCAAGTCTCAGGCCCAGTCCGCCGATGCCGAAATCGGGTGGTGTGTAACTCTTCGGGAGGATGATGCGGATGGGCCTGACAGGTTTGCCGCGGCGGACGCTCAGCACGGCGGGTTTTCAGAGCCGCTTGCCGCTCCGGCGGAGCCCTTTTTCGAATCAGAAGTTTCTGATTTTATCTTTGGATAACTCCCACTTGGATAAGAGTTCATGTCTTGACTTCGACATCTGGGGGATGCCAGAGTGTATTCGGCAAAGACCCAGGAGGGACACTCGGATCGCCACGAGAGTTCCTTGGCTTATTTCCTGCTATGGGTGAGTTAACCTTTAAGAAGTTTCTGGCGGCCCACCGCAGAACACTTGAAGCCTTGTTTGCGGCCTCAGGCGCGGCGAAGTGGTCCGTGCCCTTCGAGGACTTTGCGAACGTCGCATGGAAGGGCATCGCGCGGGCCGCGGCCGCCGAACCGGGCAAGGTTCGCGACTTGCTTATCTCACTGCGCGTTGGGGACCTGGGTCTTGTGCTGGGTTGCCTGGCGGGCGACGAGCACGCCTGGAACACATTTTCCTACCAGTATCAGGGCGTGCTCTTCGACGCGGCTCGCGCTATTCTGCATGACGACGTTCTGGCGCGCGAACTGGCGGACTCTCTGATGGGGGACCTCTACGGATTGAACAGCTCCCACCCGGGAAGAGACTCCAAGCTTAACTACTTCCACGGCCGGAGCAGCTTGAAGACCTGGTTGCGCTCGGTCCTCTATCAGCGGTTCATAGACGAATACCGTCGCCAGAGCCGTCTGGAGCCGCTGCCTGAAGGGGCCGCCGAGCCCGCCGCCGCCCAAAACCCCATTTCGGACAAGGACGAGCGCCGGTACGATGGATATCTCAGCGAGGCGGTGGAGGTCGGCGTGCGGGACCTGCCCGCCTCCGAGAAGCTGCTGTTGAGCTACGCTTACGTCCAGCAATTGACCCTCAAGCAGATCGGCCGATTGCGGGGAGAGCACGAAGCGACGGTTTCACGGCATCTCGCAGCCCTGAGGAAGAAGCTGCGAAAGCGCATCGAAGGTTACTTGCGAAAGGTCAAGAAGCTGAGCTCTTTTGAGGTAGACCGTTGTCTGGACTTCGCAGTGCGCGGCGTGGGCGTGGATCTAGACCGGATCTTGAAACCGGAATAAATTGGTGCAAGCCAGGCCTTGTGGTTCGTTCTAGTTAGTGGACGTGATTCCTCCCGGCGGGGCGACGGTCAGAGCCCCGGCCGGGAAACGTGAGACCAGTGGGATGAAGGACGATTCGGCTCGAGACAAAGCGATCGACAAACTGCTGGCCCGCAAACTGAGCGCCCGCCTCCAGGATGAAGGTCGGGCCTGCCCGGACGCTGAGACCCTTGCGGGCTACGTGGAGCGAACGCTTTCGCCTGCGGAACGCCAGACCTTGGAGACCCATCTCGTCGCCTGCCGGTTCTGCCAGGAACAGGTGGCCGAGCTCGTCCGATTGAACGAAGGCGACGAAGACGAGATTGAGGAGGCCGCGAAACCCGTGCCAGCCAGGCCAAGGGTCGCGTGGTTTGGCTGGGCGCTGGCGGCGCCGGCGCTCGTCGCGCTGCTCGTAGCCGGCCTCTGGTATACGGGCGAATTCCAACCGCTTCTTCGGCAAGAGGGGCCGACCACCGTGGAAGGCCCTCAACCGCCTGCCCCTTCACTGGCGACTCAACCCCGCGGCAAAGAGGCTGCGGCCAAGTCGCCCGTTGGAGGTGAGTTGTCAGAGGCCGCGGATCTCAAGCGGGAAACTCCAAAAGAGTCCGAAGCAATGAAGTCTGCGCCCCGGATGTCCATCTACGGCTCAACCGGCTCAAGTGTCGACATGAAACCCGGAGAAGGCGGAGGGGTCGGTTACCGCGCGGGCAGGGCATCCAACGAGTCCGCAAGCATACCCTCCCCTGAGCGCCAGGCCGTGGCGCAAGCGGGCGCGCCAACCCCCGCTCCGCAGGACCTGGACCGCATGGCGAATCAGGGTTTCCGCGCCCCCTCGGAAGGATTGCCTGTCGCTGCCCCCGGGGCTCCTTCTGCCGAGGCCGCACAGAAAGCAGAGTCCAAGTTGGCGCTCCGCGACGAAGAGCTGTCCAAGGAAGTCGCCCGGCCCGACACGGCGACCAAGAAAGCGGCTCCTATCCAGGAGCAGCCCGAAGCAGCAACGAAACGGCGCGATTCGGGAGTGGAATTCCACGGCTTCATCCAGGACCGTCGCACGTGGCGCGTGGGACGGGAGGGCCTGATTCAGAAAGCCGCGGCGGACGGAAGCTGGGAAACTCGTCCCAGCGGCGTCAAAGCTGATCTGTTCGGAATCAGCTTTGCCAACTCTAAAGTGGGCTGGGCCGTAGGCCAGGGCGGAACGGTCCTGCGAACCACGGACGGTGGAGTAACCTGGACCCGAATGCCCAATCCCACCTCCGAAGACCTGGTTCGCGTCGGCGCCATCAGCGAAACGAAAGTTAACGTCATCACCCGCTCCGGCCAAACCCTTCAAAGCTCCGATGGCGGCAAGACCTGGAAGCCCCTCGGTTAGAAGCAGACCACACTTCAAACCTGCTAGAATGCCTTCAACAGGTGTCGCCTCATGCCTCGCCATGCTGACCTCTGCTCCCGTTGGATTGCGGAAGCCCGGCGTGGCGGACTGTTCCGCCCCGGCGAGCGGGTGGGGGTGGCAGTTTCCGGGGGCCCGGATTCCGTACTCCTGCTCACCTTCATGCAGCGGCTGGCCCGCGAATTGGGCCTGCAACTGGCGGTCGTACACTTCAACCATCACCTGCGCGGCGACGAGTCGGACTCCGACGAAGTTTTCGTGCGCGAGCTATCCCGGAGCTTCGGCCTGCAATTCATTCGAGGGGAAGCGGACGTCCAGCAGGCGGCAAAGCAAGAGCACCGCAACCTGGAGGCTACGGCGCGCGAACTTCGCTACCGCTTCTTCTTCTCCCTCGTCCGTCGCGCGAGACTCGACAAGGTGGCGACCGCGCACACCGCCAACGATCAGGCGGAGACAGTGCTCCTCCGACTTTTGCGGGGAACGGGAACGCGCGGTCTGGGCGGAATCTACCCGTCCCTGGAGGGCGAGATTGTCCGCCCCTTTCTCAGCCTGTCGCGCGGCGAGGTTGAAGCAGAACTCAAAGCGCGAAAGCTGGAATTCAAGTCCGATTCCACGAACCGCGACTTGCGGCGGACGCGGAACAGAATCCGCAGGGAGCTTCTGCCCGCGCTCGAGAAGGAATTCAACCCCGGAATTGTGCTGCTGCTCAAGGAGTTTGCCGACCGGGCGCGCGATGACGAGCACTTCCTGGAAGATCAAACTCGGGAGCACGCCCGCGCTTGGAGGGTTCGCGAAGGCCGCGAGGAGAAGATCCCCCTGAGGCCCTTGGGCGAGTTTCCCCGGGCCATCGCCCGACGCGTCCTGCGCCAGATGATTTCCGCCGTCCGGGGTAACCTGCGGGGAATCAGCCACGCCCACGTCGAGGCGCTTCTTCACTTCGCGGCGAGCGCGCAAAGTGGAAAAAGCCTGGATTTGCCCGGGGGACTTGTAGCCCGCAAGGAGTTCGCGTGGTTGGCCATCGGGCTTCGAGCTACGGAGCGCGAAGGGACAGAGTTCGCTTATCCGGTCAAGGTCCCCGGAAAGGTCTCCGTTCCCCAGCTCGGCCTTGCCTTCCAGTTCAAAATTGTTGGGCCTGAGGAGCTTGGAAGGGCGTATAATAGCTCTGGAATGGCCGGTCTCGACCGGCTGAAATTAGCGGCTGAGCCCGTCCTCCGAAGCTGGAGGGCAGGAGACCGCTTCCAGCCGCCGGGGAGCCGAAAGCCCTTGAAGGTGAAGGAGCTTTTTCGGCTGCACAAGGTCCCCTTGAAGCAAAGAAGAATCTGGCCCGTGCTGGAGTGCGGACGGGAGATCATTTGGGTCCGGGGCTTCCCGGCAAGCGGCTCGGTAGCTGTTTCTCCGGACACCCAAGAGGTCGTGATCATCAGCGAAGAGGCTGAGCCGTCAGGCAAGTCCTGAGTGGAGCGGAAATGAAGAAGCGGCCAAAATCACCTGCCCGCAAGCGGCGGTCGACCCGAGCCAAGAAGGCTCATGCGGGTAACGGCCTGAGAACGGTTTTTACGGCAAAACAGATCCAGAAGCGAGTGCAGAGCCTTGCCGATCAGATCAACCGCGACTATCGGGGAAAAACCCTGCACGTGGTCGGCATCCTGGAGAATTGCTTCCTTTTCATGGCCGACCTGGTCCGGCAATTGAAGATCCCGGTCGCCTGCCATTTCATCAAGGCAGAGATTCATGACACCTCAGCAGGCGGCGTTGCGGTGCGGGAGATTATGTACACCCCGCCCGTCCAGGCCGCAGGCAAGGATATCCTGCTCGTGGACGGCATCCTGCAGTCGGGCGTGACCCTGGATCACCTTTGCCGCTACATGCTGGGACAAAACGCCAAGTCGGTGCGCACGGCCACCCTCATCGAGAAGACCGACGAGCGAAAGGTGGACGTGGCCACCGATTACGTGGGCTTCAAGACGACGGCGGGATTCCTGGTAGGCTACGGGCTGGGTTATCAGGAGAAATTCCGAAACCTTCCCCACGTCGCCTCCATGGCGTGAGCGCAAGGGGGGCGAGACTCCGCGAGGGTTTGAGGCATCCAAGGAAGATAGGGGTTTCCGGCAAGCGCGGGGTTTCCGCGAGCCTGCCGGGGGAGGAAGTGAAGTGAACACGGCGGTCAGGAACATCATTTTCTGGGTGGTCATGGCAGCTCTGGCGCTGCTGATTTGGGCCCTCGTGCGCTCCAACACCGGCGAGCGGGTCAAAGACCTGACCTTCACCGAGTTCACTACGGAAGTCGGCAAGGATAACGTCCAGGAAGTAACCATCCTGGGGACCGACGTCACCGGGACGTTCAAGAAGGACAACGCCAAGTTTAAGACCACAATTCCGGCCAACTATCCCGATCTTTACAAAAGCCTGCAGGAGAAGAATGTCAACATCACCGTGAAGGACGCCTCGGGCAGCTCGTGGATGACCTGGGTGGCCAACGGCTTGCCGTTGCTCCTGCTGCTGGGCTTGTGGATTTTCTTCATGCGCCAGATGCAGACGGGCGGGAACAAAGCGCTCTCCTTCGGCAAGAGCCGGGCGCGGCTGCATTCCAGCCAGCAGAAGAAGGTCACGTTCAAAGACGTCGCGGGCGTGGACGAGGCCAAGGAAGAGCTGCACGAAATCATCGAGTTCCTGTGCGAGCCGCAGAAATTCCAGAAACTCGGCGGGCGCATCCCCAAGGGAGTCCTTTTGGTGGGACCTCCGGGAACGGGCAAGACGTTGCTCGCCCGCGCCATCGCCGGTGAAGCCAACGTTCCTTTCTTTTCTATTTCCGGCTCGGATTTCGTGGAGATGTTCGTCGGCGTAGGCGCGTCGCGCGTCCGCGATTTGTTCGAGCAGGGCAAAAAGAACGCCCCCTGCATCGTCTTTATTGACGAAATCGACGCCGTGGGGCGTCACCGCGGCGCCGGCCTGGGCGGCGGCCACGACGAGCGCGAGCAGACCCTGAACCAGTTGCTGGTGGAGATGGACGGTTTCGAATCGAACGAAGGCGTCATCCTCATCGCCGCCACCAACCGCCCCGACGTCCTCGACCCGGCGCTGCTGCGCCCCGGCCGATTCGATCGGCGCGTCGTCGTCCCGCGTCCCGACGTGGGCGGCCGCGAAGGCATCTTGAAAGTTCACACGAAGAAGATTCCACTCTCCGAAGACGTGGAAATTTCCGTGGTGGCGCGCGGCACTCCCGGCTTCTCCGGCGCCGACCTCGCCAATCTGGCGAACGAAGCGGCGCTGCTCGCGGCGCGGAGAAACTTGAAGCACGTCACGATGCTCGACTTCGAGGCGGCCAAAGACAAGGTGCTGATGGGCGCCGAGCGGAAGTCGATGATCCTCTCTGATGAGGAAAAGCGGAACACCGCCTATCACGAGGCGGGCCACGCCCTCGTCGCCTGCATAGTCCCGCACGCCGACCCGCTTCACAAAGTCACCATCATCCCGCGGGGCATGGCGCTGGGCGTCACCATGCAGCTGCCTGTGGACGACAAGCACACCTACACGCGCGACTACTTGGAGTCGCAACTCGCCATCATGATGGGCGGGCGCGCCGCCGAGGAGCTCTTCCTCAACAAGGTGACCACCGGCGCCGGCAACGACATCGAGCAGGCCACCGAACTCGCCCGGCGCATGGTGTGCGATTACGGGATGTCGGACCTGGGGCCGCTGGCCTACGGCAAGAACCAGCAGGAAATTTTCCTGGGGCGCGACCTGGCGACCCAGCGCGACTTCAGCGAGGACACCGCCATCAAGATCGACCAGGAAGTGAAGAAGTTCGTGATGACCGCCTACCAGAAAGCCAAGGACGTCCTCACCTCCAATCGCGACGCGCTAATCCGCATCGCCCTGAACCTGCTGGAGCGCGAAGTCCTGGACGTCACCGAAGTGAAGTTGCTGATCGAAGGTGAGCCGCTGCCGGAGCGGCCTCGCGTTGTGCTGCCCAAACCTTCCTCACCGGAGACCACCGAAGTGCTCAAGCCCCAGCCTTCGCCTGGTGTCCCGGGCCGCGAACGACCCCAGCCAGCGTAATTTTAAGCGGCGCAGTTTAGCCCCTGGACAGGAGCTGTAAGGAGGGATCGATCCACGATCCTTTCTGGCCCAAGACTTGAGTTTTCAACACAGTCGATGGCTCCTGTGTGCCGGACTCCCCAGACTCTGTCTACCCAAATCATGGAGTCACAAAAAGAATCTTGCTTTTTCGCGGAAATTCTCCTACAGTCTAATCGTCTATAGGTATAGACGTGGAGACCGAAATGCGCGAACTCGAAATGTACTTCAAGGGCCTGGCGGATGGGACGCGTCTTCGCATCCTCAACCTGCTCCTGTGGGGCGAGCTCTGTGGCTGCGATATCCAGGTCGTACTTGAAACTTCGCAGCCCAACGCCTCGCGGCATTTGACCTACCTGAAGCATGCAGGGCTGGTCAGGGATCGGCGCGACGGCTACCGAGTGTTTTACGGATTGGCGGAACCACAATCGGAAGCTCTGAAGGGGCTGCTTGACTATCTGCGGAATACCTTCAAGAACGACCCGGCTCTTCGGAATGACCTCGTGCGTCTTAAGCAGGCGATCAAAGATGGCGCGTGCATGTTCCAGCAGATCCGCCCTTTGCCCCGTGTGATGGCCGCCCCTTGATGAAGACGGACACGGCCTCACCTTGCTTTTTCAGTTTTAGACGCCGTCCGAATTTACGGATCGCCAACCCCAGGAGGGGACGAGATTTCAATGTTGCAGACTCCTGTTGAAGTTCCCGAAGGAAATAAACTCAACGTAAAGAAGCTCAACTTCTTCGAGCGTTACCTGAGCCTCTGGGTAGCCGCCTGCATGATTGCCGGCCTATTCCTTGGCAAGCTGCTCCCGGGATTGATCGATGGGCTGAGAGATTTGGAATTCGGCAAGGGGAGTCAGATCAACGTCCCGATTGCTGTCCTCATCTGGCTGATGATCATCCCCATGATGATGAAGGTGGACTTCGCCGCCATCCGCAACGTCGGCAAGCGGCCCCGCGGTCTGCTCGTGACCCTGTTCGTCAACTGGCTGGTCAAGCCATTCTCCATGGCCCTGATCGCCTGGGTTTTCTTCCGCCACGTCTTCTCTGGTTGGATTGCTTCGGCCGATGCCGACCAATACATCGCCGGCACCATCATTCTGGCAGCGGCCCCCTGCACGGCCATGGTCTTTGTCTGGAGCTATCTGACGGATGGCGACCCGGCTTATACGCTCGTCCAGGTTTCGGTCAATGATTTGATCATGCTTTTTCTCTTCGCGCCCATCGTGCGCTTCTTGGTGAGCGGAGCGTCTTCGCTCACAGTTCCGTTCATGGTGCTTCTCTACTCGGTCGTGGCGTTCATTGTCATTCCCCTGGTCGCCGGAGTCGGTCTGCGCATTTGGCTGATACGCCGGCACGGGAAAATCTGGTTCGAAGAGACCCTTCTGCCGAGGTTTGCTCCGGTCACGATCGGGGCGCTTTTGGCCACGCTGGTTCTCATCTTCGGCTTTCAGGCGGACAACATCACCGGCAAGTTCCTTCACGTAGTGCTGATTGCGATTCCGATCCTGATCCAGGTGTACTTCAATTCATCCCTGACGTATGGCCTGATGCGCGTTTTCCGCGTTGAGTATGCCGTCGCCGCACCAGGGGCGCTGATCGGAGCAAGCAATTTCTTTGAACTGGCTGTGGCCACGGCGATTGCGCTGTTTGGCCCTGGGTCCGGCGCCGCTCTGGCCACCGTCGTCGGGGTATTGGTCGAAGTCCCTGTCATGCTCTCTGTCTGCGCGGCCTGCAATCGAACCCGCCACTGGTTCCCATCTTTACAGCCGGGCCGCTAGGAGGAAACAGCCATGCTTTCCAACATCACTGTCGCGAGCGACGGCTCTGAGGCTTCCGACCGCATGGTGGAGTGCGTAGAAGGCCTCAAACGGGTTGGCAGCCATGCAGCAGCGCTGATTCACGTCTTCAATGTGCGGGACGTCGGAGGGCTTTATACTTCGCTGCAGGAGCACATGCTGCCCAAGCTTGAAAAGCAAGCGGGGATGCTGCGACAGGCCGGCTTCCAGGTTGATGTCCAGACTCCCCTGGGCTTTCCCTCTTATGAAATCAACAAGCTGGCCCGTCAGCGCTCCGCTTCCCTAGCCGTCGATGGGTAGATCGTGTCGAGCGGAATAGTACCGAGCGTGGAGGAAGTCAAGACGTGGCTGGCACGCGCACACGTGAGCTAATGCGAACCTCGGCGACGTTGGGGCCAGCAACAAAAGTTCGCTTCGAAGGAGGTCACAGTTTTGGATAAAGAAAATGTGGTGAAAGTAGAAATCTTTGATCCGCCCATGTGCTGCCCGGCCGGGATATGCGGGCCCACAATCGACCCGGTTCTGCTTGATATTCAGGAAGCCCTGCTCAAAATCCAAAAGCAGTTCGACGGAGCGGCCAGCGTCGAGCGTTACTTGCTCTCCCAGCAACCGGCTCGATTCATGCAGAACCCCGAGATCCTCGCGCTACTCAAGAAAGAAGGGACTGGGATTCTTCCCATTACCGCCGTCGAAGGCGAGGTCATGAAGACGAAGAGTTATCCGACTT
This sequence comes from Terriglobia bacterium, assembly GCA_035528275.1. Classification (GTDB taxonomy): domain Bacteria; phylum Acidobacteriota; class Terriglobia; order UBA7540; family UBA7540; genus DATKYV01. The sequence goes on from DATKYV010000130.1 coordinate 28,373, forward strand.
TTCAGGAACTCGACCAGTGGGTCGCAGCAAGGAGGGCCAATCATGACCAGCTCTAGGTTTCTCTTTTTTTCCGGAAAGGGTGGCGTCGGCAAGACCTCCATGGCCGCCTCTACCGCAGTCCAGGAAGCAGAGGGGGGCCGGAAGACCTTGATCGTGACCACCGATCCTGCCTCAAATCTCGCCGATGTGTTCGAAACGGAAATCGGCCACCGGATTGCACTCATTCCGGGCGTGCCCAACCTCTGGGCGATGGAGATCGACCCGGACCAGGCCACTACCGAGTACAAAGAGAAAATCTTGGGCCCCATGCGCGCGGTTTTCCCTGCTGATGTCATCTCGGTTGTGGAGGAACAGTTCAATTCCCCCTGCACGACGGAAATCGCCGCCTTCGACCGGTTCGTCAAGTTCATGGACGATCCGGAGTATGACCTAGTCATCTTCGACACTGCCCCCACTGGCCACACCATCCGGCTCTTGGAGCTGCCTGTGAACTGGAGTGAGTTCATTGACCTCAGCGCCAAGGGTAGCGGGCAGACTTGCCTCGGGCCCGTGCAGGCCATTCAGGAATCGAAGGCCATGTACGATAAAGCGATCGCCGAACTGCGGAATCCTCGAGCGACCACGTTTATCTTCGTCGTCCAGCCCGAGGCCGTGGCCATTGGCGAAACGGAGCGTTCAGTGGCGGAGATTCGTCAATTGGGCGTGAAGTCCATTGAGCTGATTATCAACGCAATTCTTCCCGAGGAGGTTTGCCAGGATGCGTTTTTCCGCGCCCGGTGGGAGATGCAGCAGCGTCACCTGCAGGAAATCGAACGGCGCCTGGTCATGCCCGCGCGTCGCATGTTCCTCCTGGAGGAAGAGATCAAAGGCGTCGAGAAGCTGAGGCGCACCGGCCAGATGCTGCTCGAGGGGGAGACTTCAACGCCGAGGGGTGATCATGAACATGTTTCAGCCTGAGAAAATTCTGCTGCCTTCCAACGGTTACTCGCGCGTCCTGTTCTTTGCGGGAAAGGGCGGCGTTGGGAAGACCACGGTATCGTCAGTCGTGGCACTGAGGCTTGCCGAGTGTGGCTATCGAACCCTGCTGGTTACTACCGATCCTGCCGCTCACATCGGCGAAGTCTTCGAGCAACCCGTCACCGATGAGATTCAGCCGGTCATTGGCGTCAAGAACCTGTTTGCGGTTCGTATCGACCCCAAAGCGGCAACAGAGGAGTACAAGAAATCGATCCTGGAGGACGCCCGACCCCGATACTCAGCGGAGATGCTTGCTGCTCTGGCGGAGGAACTGGAGTCGCCCTGCACGGAAGAAATCGCCGCCTTTGACAAATTTTCGCAATTTCTGACGGACGAGACCTTTCAAGTCACCGTGTTCGACACTGCGCCCACCGGGCACACACTCCGGTTGCTTCAGTTGCCGTTCGATTACTCGAAGCAAGTGAGCCTCATGGTGGCCACCGGCCAGGAGTCGGTGGGCCTCAAGGACAAGACAAAGGCGCGCTTCGAGGCAATGATCTCGAAGTTGCGGGACCCGGCACGCACGACGTTCGGGTTTGTGGTTTATCCGGAGTCCACTCCGATTGTCGAGGCCCATCGAGCCAAACTCGATCTGGAAAAGGCCGGCATCCCGACCCAGTTCGTGGTGGCCAATCAAGTTCTTCCCGTCGAGCGCTGCTCTCATCCCTTCTTCAAGAAGCGGAGCGAGATGCAGAAGCGCTACTTGGCGCAGATCGTGGAGAAATTCGATGTGCCCATGCTGGAGATGCCGCTGTTCGAGCAGGAGGTCATCGGCTTACCACGGCTGCGGCAGGCCGCGCGCACCGTGCTTAGCGACTGCGGCTGCCGGGGCGTGAATTGAGGTTTGAAGATGATATACGAGTACCGATGTCAGGATTGTGGTCAGTACTTTGAAGTGCGGGCAACTTTGGCGGAGAAAGAGGCGGGACTCAAACCCGTGTGCCCCCGATGTCGCGCCCAACAGGCCGAACAGGTCTTCACCCGTGTAGGGCTAGCCTTCGGGCGAGGCGGAAGCGCCCCGCCAACCTTCTCCGGTGGCGGCTGCTGCGGCCCGCTGGGGGGACCTTGCTGAGTTCCATGACTTCGTCGCTGGATATCATCACCGTGACCGTTCTGGCCGTCTCGTCGGCACCATACGGTGGAAAGATGACTTGGGAGATGGCTACAGCTTTCTTGCGGGAACGACTTGAGCAGCGATTCGGCTCGCAAGTCGCGGTTCATTATGTCGAGCTGTTCAGTCCCGAGAGCTTTGCCTTCCCCGCTGTGCTGGAGGGTATTCAGCAGGAAAGGTATCAGCTCCCGGTCGTCCTTGTGGACGGAAGCGTCGTCTCGAATGGGACAAAACTCAATGAAGGTATGGTCGCACGCCACGTTCGAGAGCGCCTCCAGAAAAACGGTCAATGAAAGGGGAAGCCCATGAAACAGGCAAGCGTGAGGGAACAGACGGTAATCGACAGGGCGCGCGAACTGGGACGGGCCCTCGGTGCGTCCAAGGCATTCCGTGAATACGAGCGCGCCTTGGAGCAGTATCAAATAGATCCCTCTGCTGCTGACTTGCTTGAGCAGGTTCGTCGCCTCGAGCAGGAGGCTTCGATGCAGGAGATGCTTTGGGGGAATTCAGGCGGCGATTGGGCCGAGAAGCTCGCGTCTCTCCGGCAACAGGTGAGCGCGCACCCGGCGATTCGCGAGCTTCAGCAGGCCGAGACCGAACTGCTTGCCCTCCTTTTCGATACCGTTCTGAGGCTGAACGACCTGACGGGAATCGACTACGCGGAAGCGTGCACGGGACGGGCTCTTTCCGGTTGTGGGCCTGCTCGCCCAGCGGAAGAATTTGCCGCCGCCCTCCGGGACTCACTGGAGATTTCTGCGGTCGTGGAGACACTCGGGCGTTCGATCCAAGAGACCGACGCTTTCCACAGATTCGAAGTAGTCAGAAGCGCCTTCCAGAACGACCCGGGTGTCGTTCATATCCGAGAGCAAGTCAAGTCAGCCGTGGGCGCCTATGTCGAAGCCCAGAAGAATGGCTCTGTCACGCTGGACGTGATCGAGAACGTCCGAACTGTTCAGAACAGGCTCCGCGAGCACCCACTCGTCCAGGATTTCTCAAGGAAAAGGCAGGAAGTCCATAGTGTCTTCCAGGCGGTTAACCAAGCGGTGGGAGAGGTCCTCGGGATCGACGTCGGTCAAGTCGTAGCCCCGGCATCGGGCTGTTGCGGATAAGAAATAGGGAGCAAGGAGGATGTAGGGTGAGAGTCCTGATTCTTTGCACGGGCAATTCAGCGCGCAGCCAGATGGCGGAGGGACTTCTCCGATCACTCTCCAAAAGCGTCGTTGAAGCTCACAGTGCAGGTACGCATCCGTCCCGCGTGAACCCGCTGGCGGTCGAAGCGATGAAGGAAATTGGTATCGATGTCTCCGGGCATCGGTCGAAGTCTGTCGAGGAATTCGCCGGCCAGCGATTCGACCTCGTGATCACGGTGTGTGACAACGCCAAGGAGAGCTACCCGGTTTTTCCGGGCACCCCTGAAATACTGCATTGGAGCTACGAGGATCCTGCGGCGGTCGAGGGAAGCAGGGAAGAACGACTCAGGGCCTTTCGCAGGGTTCGCGAAGGCTTGACAGAGGGATTCCAAGCTCTGTTGATTTCCCGTCTTGGCGCGTAGCCGCGGGTGTCTTGGAAGAGAAGGACGAAGGCTGCAGTTTAGGAAACCTGCTTTCACACCTCCCTCACAAATCTTCCCTTTTGTGCGCGCGTTTTTCCGTCTGACCGACTATACTCTGGCCCCTTCGCGGGATTTCATTCCCAAAGCATTGTCATGAAGGAGGCGCATGAAGCCTTTCACCGGAGAGTTGATTGGTACGATGTTGTTGGTTCTTTTGGGTGATGGTGCGGTGGCCGGGTGTCTGCTGAATCGATCGAAAGCCCAGAATGGCGGGTGGATCGTCATCGCCACAGGCTGGGGACTGGGGGTGGCCGTCGCCGTATACGCGGTCGGGCGCTTCAGCGGCGCTCACATCAATCCGGCGGTAACGCTGGGACTGGCCGCGGCAGGCAAGTTCCCTTGGGCGAATGTCCCGGGATACATCGCCGCTCAAATGCTGGGTGCTTTCCTCGGCGCGGTGCTGGTGTGGCTGGCCTATTTGGCCCACTGGCCGGAGACCGAAGATCAGGTTTCAAAGCTCTCCGTTTTCTCCACCGTACCGGCAATCCGGAGAACCCCGTTGAACTTTGTCACCGAGATCATCGGAACCTTTGTGCTGGTTCTGGGTGTGATGGCGATCACCGCCAACGACGCCCCCATTCAATCCGGCCTAAACCCTCTGCTGGTGGGCTTTCTGGTCTGGTCCATTGGCCTGTCGCTGGGCGGGCCGACGGGATATGCTATCAATCCGGCGAGAGATCTGGCTCCGCGCATCGCCCACGCGCTACTCCCCATCCCCAACAAGGGCAGCTCAGACTGGAGCTACTCGTGGGTGCCGGTTGCGGGACCGCTGGTCGGCGGCGTGCTCGGAGCGGTGGCCTACTTGAGGCTATTTGGAACATAGTGCGGAAGAGTAGGCAGTAAGCGGAAGGCAGTAGGCAGAAGGCTGGAAGGAAATCAAAAGGCAAAGGGCAAAAGTCAAAAGGCAGAAATCAGGTGGAACGGATTCGAACCTATTGAAGATTAAGAAGCGGGCCCCGTATTCTGACGACTCTCTGCAGATTCCTGATGCCTGATAGCCCGTATGAACGTACGCCCCATCTTCGACGTCTCCGTTCGTGGCCGCAAGGTTCGCCTGGGGGAACGCACACTGGTCATGGGCGTGCTGAACGTCACGCCCGATTCTTTCTCAGACGGTGGGCGGTGTTTTGCGGTTGACCGCGCGGTCGCCCATGGCCTGGAAATGGCCCGGCAGGGCGCGGACTGGATCGACGTCGGCGGCGAGTCGGCGCGGCCGGGAGCTTTGCCGGTTTCGGCAGACGAAGAACTCCGCCGCGTCCTGCCAGTCATTCGCGGGTTGCGGCGCAAGGTCCCCTCGCTCGTAATCTCCATTGACACCACCAAGGCCGAGGTCGCGGAGGAGGCGGTGCGCGCCGGGGCGAGCGTCATCAATGACGTCAGTGGGCTTCGCTTCGATGCGCGGCTGGCGGAGGTGGCGCGCCGGCATTCCACCCCGCTCATCCTGATGCACCTGCGCGGCCGCCCCGCGACGATGCAAAAGAAGCCTTTCGCCCGGTCGGCTTGGCGGTCGGTGCGAAGTGGGCTGGCCTGGTCGGTGCGCCGAGCGCTCAAGCTGGGCGTTCGGCGCTCGCAATTGATCGTTGATCCGGGAATGGGTTTTGGGAAATCGCGCCGGCAGAATTATGAAATCATCGCCGGACTCCAGCGTCTCCAAGCCTTCCGGCTGCCCGTCCTGGTGGGCACATCGCGAAAATCATTTGTTCAGGCCGTGGTCGCCGGTGAGGGTTTGGACGTTACACGGCGGAAGAAATCCGGGGAGAGGTTGTGGCCTCTCACCGGAGGTAGGGGAGCGCTCCGCGCTCCCGCGGGAGGGCAGAGCCCTCCCCTACTAATCGGCGACGCGGCGATGCTTGCGGCGACGGTTTTGGGCGGCGCTCATATCGTCCGCGTGCACGACGTCGCCGCGGTCCTGCCCGCAGTGCGCGTCGCCGACGCCATCCTGACCGCAACAAAATAGGGTTCGCGAGTTCCGGCCTCTCTCTTCGGCCGCAAATCCGGCTGCAACATACTGACGATGGTAGAATCGGGAATAGATGACCGATAGACCCCAACTCTTCGGAACGGACGGCGTGCGCGGCGTGGCGGGCCAGTATCCGCTGGACCGCGAGACGATCTGGAAACTCGGCCGGGCGCTTGCCGCCGTCTTGTCCCGGGAGCACTCCGAGCCGCCGCTGCGCGTGGTGCTGGGAGAAGACACGCGCCAGTCAAGCGGGTGGATTTCCGGAGTTCTCGCCGCGGGGCTCCAATCACATGGCGTTGAGCCATCCTACGCGGGCGTGATCACCACCCCCGGCGTCGCCTTCCTGACGCGCCGCCTCGGTTTCGCGGCAGGCGTCGTGGTCTCAGCCTCGCACAATCCTTTTGAGGACAACGGCATCAAAATCCTCTCTCGCGCCGGGATGAAACTTCCGGAAGCCTCAGAGGTGGAGATCGAGCGCGCGCTCGGTGCCTGCGAACCTCCTGCCGCGGGTGAGACGGTCAAACCGCTTCCTCTGGAGGGCGAGCTACTGGCGGACTATCTCGATTACCTCGTGGGGTTGCTCCCGGCGGGCCATCTCCGCCGCGCTTCGCGACTGGTGGTGGATTGCGCAAACGGAGCCGCCTGGCGCGTCATCCCCACCCTCGTGGACCGCCTGGGGATCGAGGCTCGCGTCCTACACGCGGAGCCGAACGGCCGCAACATCAACCTGGGCTGCGGGTCGCTGCATCCGCAGACCATGGCGGATGAAACCCGGGCGACCGGGGCTGACCTGGGTGTTGCCTTCGACGGCGACGCGGACCGCGCCATCTTTGCGACGCCGGAGGGGCGGATTCTCGACGGCGACTACGTCCTCTACGCGGTTGCAACCCACCTCGACCCGCGCGGTCTGTTGAAAGGCCGTGCCGTCGTCGGGACTTCGATGACCAACCTGGGTCTGGAGCTGGCGCTTGCCGAGCGAGGCATCGGGCTTAAGCGCACCCCGGTGGGCGACAGATACGTGCTGGAGGAAATGCTGCGCTCCGGAATCAATCTGGGAGGAGAGCCCTCCGGCCACATCATCTTCTCCGACATTTCACTGGCCGGAGACGGCATCATTACGCTGCTCCAGGTTCTTCGTTTGCTGGAAGAAACCGGTCATCCGTTCAGTGAGCTGGTGAGCGGGCTTCGCCAGTTTCCCCAAATCATCCGCAACGTTCGGGTAAGAGAGAAGCCCCCGCTCGATTCGATTCCGGAGGTGGCGCGCGCCATCGCCGACTGCCGGCGCGAATTTGTAGACCGCGGGCGCGTGGTGGTACGCTACTCGGGAACCGAGCCCCTGGCCCGAGTCATGGTGGAAGCTGAGCAGGCCGAAGCGGTCGAACGGCACGCGGCGCGGATCGCGGAGGCCATCGAGTCGAAGCTCGGAATCCCGTAGAGTTTCTTTGGCCGAAGTCGCGATCCGGAGGTCGAGATGCGACGAGCCTTCTTTTTCATCCTGATTCTCCTCCTGCCATCTGCATGGACCCTGAAAGCGCAAGACGCAGCCGCCCCGCCCGTCGACCTGGCTGAATTCCTGGCGCGCTACGAGGATAGCCTGCGGGTGTTGGACCGGGCCTACGAGGAGTTTTCCGTGGAAGGTCTGCCGCTTCGCAATGAGTGGGGCCAGCCGCTCGCCCGCCGTCGCATTGACGATCGGCGACGCGCCCTGGATGACCTGCGGGAGACCATCCGCCAGCTCAGGTCCAATCCCCAGGATCTGGTGCTGACCACGCGGCTTCTGATTCAGAGCGAATCCCTGGTTGACGACCTTTTCGATCTTTCGCAAATCGCCTACGACAACGACAGCGAGGAATTGGGCAAACGCCTTTCCGGATTGATGCGCACCGCCGACGACCATAACCACATCGTCGAGTCTTACGCCCTCAATCTCGCCGAAAGACAGCAGGCCCGCCTCCGCCAGCTCCAGGATGAAAATCAAAAACT
>DATKYV010000131.1:0-6836 GCA_035528275.1 Terriglobia bacterium
TGTTTGACTACGTCGGCGCTCCTGACGCCGAGCAGGTGATCGTGCTGATGGGTTCGGGCGCGGAGGCGGCCGAGGAAACGGTTGAATACCTGACGGCGCGCGGCGAGAAGGTGGGCGCGCTGAAGGTGCGGCTCTACCGGCCCTTCTCCATCGAACACCTGGTGCAGGCGCTCCCGGCGAGTGTGAAGACGCTTGCCGTGCTCGACCGCACCAAGGAGCCGGGCGCCGCCGGCGAGCCGCTCTACGTGGATGTGGTAACGGGTCTGTCCGAGGTCCGTCAGTTGACGGACGGCGCGGCGCCGTTCCGCTCCATGCCCAGGATTCTCGGCGGCCGCTACGGGCTTTCTTCGAAGGAATTCACGCCCGCCATGGTGAAGGCGGTGTTCGATAACGCCGCGGCGGAGAAGCCCAAGAACCACTTCACCGTGGGCATCGAAGATGATGTCACCCACACCAGCCTGGAAATCGATCCGGAATTTTCCACCGAAAATCCCAAGACCGTCCGCGCGCTGTTTTACGGCCTGGGCTCGGACGGCACGGTGAGCGCCAACAAAAACTCCATCAAGATTATCGGCGAGGACACGGAGAACTACGCGCAGGGCTATTTCGTTTACGACTCGAAGAAGGCCGGAGCGATCACCGTCTCCCACTTGCGTTTCGGGCCGCGCCCCATCCACTCCAGCTACCTGATCAGCCGGGCGAACTTCGTGGCCTGCCACCAGTTCTCGTTCCTCGAACGGTTTGAAATGCTGAAGGCTGCCGAGCCGGGCGCGACGTTCCTCTTGAACAGTTCTTACGGGCCGGAGGAAGTGTGGGACCACGTGCCGCGCTCGATGCAGGAAGAAATTCTCCGGAAGAAACTGCGGTTCTACGTGATCGACGCCTACCAGGTGGCCAAGGAGACGGGCATGGGGGTGCGCATCAACACCATCATGCAGACGTGCTTCTTCGCCATCAGCGGCGTGCTGCCGCGCGACGAGGCCATCGCCGCCATCAAGAAGGCCATCGACAAGACCTACGGCAAGCGCGGCGAGGCCGTGGTGAAGAAGAATTTCGCCGCCGTGGACGCCGCGCTGGACCATCTGCATGAGGTCAAAGTCCCGGAGCGCGCCACGAGTACGTTCGACCTGCGTCGCGCCGTGCCCGAGGAAGCGCCCGAGTTCGTGCAGAAGGTGACGGCGAGGATCATCGCGGGCGACGGTGATTCGCTTCCCGTCAGCGCCCTGCCCGTGGACGGCACTTTTCCCAGCGCCACGGCGCAGTGGGAGCGGCGCAACATCGCGCTGGAAATTCCGGTGTGGGACGAGCCGCTGTGCATCCAGTGCGGCAAGTGTGTGCTCGTCTGCCCGCACGCGGTGATTCGCGCCAAGCTCTACGAGCCCTCGCTGCTCGAGAAAGCGCCCGCCACGTTCAAGTCGTCCCCGGCGCGCTGGAAGGAGTTCAAGGAGCTCCGCTACACGCTGCAGGTGGCGCCCGAAGACTGCACGGGGTGCGCCCTGTGCATCCAGGTGTGCCCGGCGAAGAGCAAAACCGAGGTGCGCCACAAAGCCATCAACATGGAGCCGCAACCTCCCATTCGCGACTCGGAAGCCGAGAACTGGAAGTTCTTCCTGGAGCTTCCCGAAATCGACCGGAGGGTTCTGAGCCTGACCCAGGTGAAAGACGTGCAGTTGCTCCGACCGCTGTTCGAATTTTCCGGAGCCTGCGCGGGGTGCGGCGAGACGCCCTACATCAAGCTGATGAGCCAACTGTTCGGCGACCGGGCGCTGATCGGCAACGCCACGGGGTGCTCCTCGATCTATGGAGGCAACCTGCCCACCACGCCGTACGCCATCAATGAGGACGGTCGCGGTCCCGCGTGGTCGAATTCCCTGTTCGAGGACAACGCGGAGTTTGGGATGGGCATGCGCCTGGCGCTCGACAAACAGAACCAGTACGCGCGCGAGCTGGTTGCTCGGCTGACTTCGTCCATCGGCGAAGAACTGGTAAAGTCCCTTCTCGAAGCCGTTCAGTCGAACGAAGCGGAAATCAACGCGCAGCGCGAGCGCGTCAGGCTACTGAAGGAGAAACTGCAGGGTGTGGATTCGCTCGAGGCTCGCGACCTCGCGGCCGTGGCCGACGCGCTGGTGAAAAAGAGCGTCTGGATTATCGGCGGCGACGGCTGGGCCTACGACATCGGTTACGGCGGCCTCGACCACGTTCTGGCTTCGGGCCGCAACGTGAACGTTCTGGTGCTGGACACGGAAGTGTATTCGAACACCGGCGGGCAGATGTCCAAGGCGACGCCGCGCGGTGCGGTGGCCAAATTCGCCGCGGGCGGCAAGCCTGTCCCCAAAAAAGACCTGGCGATGATGGCCATGGCCTACGGCAGCGTCTACGTGGCGAACGTGGCGTTCGGCGCTGGCGACATGCAAACTGTCAAAGCGTTCCTCGAGGCCGAAGCCTACGACGGCCCGTCGATCATCATCGCTTACAGCCACTGCATCGCCCACGGATACGATCTGGTCCACGGCCTGGAACAGCAGAAGGCCGCAGTGCAGTCGGGCTACTGGCCATTGTTCCGATACAATCCGGAACTGACCAAGCAGGGCAAAAACCCTCTGCAACTCGATTCGCGGGCGCCCACGCTGCCCCTGGAGAAATACGCTTACAACGAGACGCGCTACACCATGCTGGCGCATAGCGATCCGGAAGCCGCCAAGCGGCTGCTGCAGCTCGCGCAAGAAGACGTCAACGGGCGCTGGCACACCTACGCGAGCCTGGCCGCCATGAGCGTCGAGGGCGCCGGCAAGGAGGAGAAGCAATGACCGACCTCTCCACGAATTATCTGGGCCTGGAACTGAAGAACCCGCTGGTGGTCTCCGCTTCGCCGCTTTCCGAGGAGCTCGATAACATCCGGCGGATGGAAGACGCGGGCGCCGCGGCCGTGGTGCTGCATTCGCTCTTCGAGGAGCAAATCACCCTGGAGAGCCACATGCTGGACCGCCACCTTTCGGCGGGCACGGAGAGCTTCGCCGAGTCGCTGACCTATTTTCCCGACATGACCAGCTACAACCTGGGCCCGGAGGGCTATCTCGAGCACCTGCGGAAGGCGAAACAGGCCGTGGGGATTCCCGTCATCGGCAGCCTGAACGGCATCTCCAAGGGGGGCTGGACCGATTACGCGAAGAAGATCGAAGAGGCGGGCGCCGACGCGCTGGAACTCAACATCTTCTACATTTCCACGGACACGGAGATGAGCGGTGAGCTGGTGGAGCAGAGGTATTGCGAGCTCGCCGCGCACGTCAAAGCCAGCGTCAAGATTCCCGTAGCCGTGAAGCTCGGCCTCTACTTCAGCTCCATGCCCAACCTGGCGAAGCGCCTGGACGCCGCGGGAGTGGACGCGCTGGTCCTCTTCAATCGTTTCTACCAGCCGGACTTCGACCTGGAGAATCTGGAAGTTGTGCCCAAGCTGATCCTCAGCACTCCTTACGAATTGCTTCTCCGCCTGCACTGGGTGGCGATTCTGTACGGCCACGTCAAGGCCGACCTCGCGGTCACGGGCGGCGTGCACAGCGCCAAGGACGTCTTGAAAGCCATGATGGCCGGAGCGCGAGTCGCCATGATGACCTCCGCCCTGCTCAAGCACGGCATCCAGCACCTCACCGGGGTGTGCGACGAGTTGCTCGCCTGGATGGAGGAACACGAGTACGAGTCCATTCGGCAGATGCAGGGCAGCATGAGCCAGCGCGCCGTCGCCGATCCCGCCGCCTTCGTCCGCGCCAACTACGTGAAGGTCTTGAGCTCCTACGCCCTGCGCGACTCGCGGTCTTGAGTGGCCCAGGCAGGCCGCCTACATTCTAGGGGCACGATGGCGCTCGGAGCTGTGTTCGGGTTGCTCGTCGGCATTGGTGCGTTGGTGAAAGGGTTGCTGCAAGATGCAGCCGTCATGGGCCGAAACAAACAAATCCGGAAGAAAATCGAAGGTCACCAAACAATGGTCTTGGAGCACCACGCCAAGATTCAAAAGGAATTAAGGGCGTCAAATCCAAGGGAAGCACTCATTGCCTATTGGGAGCGGCGGATTCGCCAAGTCGAGCAGGAGATTCTCCGCTTGGAGGAAAGGCTCCGGCGGCATTAGAATACGAATATGGACAAACACAAAGTCCAACCTGACGTTGATACACGCACGCTGGACGGACTCATGGAAGAGCTCAGGAGCCTCGACGGACGCCTGGGCGTGGGGCTGCGGAAGCTCCAAGAATCCGAGCGGCTCAGTGAGGCTTATCATGACGCCCTCGCCGAGATCTACGCTTTGCTCACTGTTGTCCAGGGCCTTGCCTCCGACCTGAAAACCGAAATCGACCTCCTCGACGACCAATCGCCGGACGAATAATGCCGTTCCAGTTTAACAAGGACTGCATATCAGAGTGACATCAGCATTTGCCTTCGTTTCGCGCGTGCCTCTCGCCCATTCCGGCCAGCCGGAACACCCTCTCCCTGAGGGAGAGGGGCAGGGGAGACGGCAGAGATTGTCGCTCAATTGCCCAGACCCCACCTTAAGTCCCTCCACCCCGGCATCCCGGAAGGACGCGGTGGGGGATCCTCAGCTAAGTACAGATGAGACGAAAACCATTTGGCCTAACGCCCGAATCTGCTAAGATTCGATTCGATGCCAACCGCGCTGTTTGATACGCCCATTTTGATCAACGGGTTTCGAGACCCCGCGTTCACAAAGAATAGAGACCTTCCATTGCATCGCTGGGTGCCGTGGATCGCCGGATTCTCGGCTCAGTTTGTGGATGACTGCCTGGTGAGGTACTTAGCTCCAAATAAGACTGGAGCGACAGTCCTGGACCCGTTTGCAGGAGTTGGTACGACTCTCGTGGAGGCTTTCATCCACGGCCATAACGTTATCGGATTCGAAATAAATCCTTACGCCGCACTCGCTGCAAGGCTGAAATTGGATGCTGTGAGTATCGAACCAGGAGCGGTTAGAGCTCAGATTGCCGGGTTTCAACGATTCATGGATATCCGGTGCCCAGATGATAGGGCTCCCAAGGGCCAGCCGAGGTCGAGGCCACCGATAGGTTTTTCCGGACGCACTCAACTCTTCAGTCCTCCGGTGGAAAGAAGAATTCTGTTCGCACTAGATTTCATAAACCTTATCGGTAAACCTAAGGTCAGGGATCTTTTTCGGCTCGCTCTCGGATCTGTAATGGTGAGCATGTCTAATTACTCGTACGAGCCAAGCCTAACTAGACGGTCTGCCGTAGACAAGGAGGATATACCTGACGCTCGAGTGGCACATGTCCTGCGCTCAAAACTGGAGCTGATGCGCGGGGACATTGAATATCTCCAGGAGCAAATGAGGACCATTCGTCGTAGACCCAAGGTTAAGGTCTATAGCCGGAGCTTCTTCTCGTCACTGAAGACCCTTAAGTGCAAAGCGTTTGTTGACCTAGTTGTGACATCTCCTCCTTACTTGAACAACTACCATTACCCGCGGAATACGAGGCCGCAGCTCCACTGGCTGGGCATGGCGTCCGGCCCAGGCTACAACGGCGCCCGTGAAGAACAAAGCTTCGGCAAGTTTTGGCAGACTGTTCGCGATCAACCGCCGATGAGGCTCTCTTTCAGCTTTCCTCTACTCGAGGAAACGATTGAGGCAATTCGCGGTCTCAATACACACAGAGGATCGTATGGTGGGCCAGGATGGGCGAACTATGTCACAACTTACTTTAATGACGCGCATGAATTTTGCAAAATCCTCAAGGAACTGCTCCGTCCGCAGGCGGTCGCGATTATTGTCCTGGGGAACAGCGTAATTCAAGGTGTAGAAGTTAAAACTGAAGAGTACTTCGGAAGGATTGCGCAGGAGAGCGGTCTAACATTTGAAGATTGTCTTCTGTTGAGAAAGAAACGTACCGGGACAAGTATCATTCGTTCTTCGGTGCGGGTGGATAGGCCTCCTGTGAAGACGGCTCTATACGAATCAGCCATTATTTTACGGAAGTAACATCTTATGAAACTGGCTTTTCTTCCTGCCCAACTCGAACTCAATCGGGCTGACGATGGCTTCTACATTGTAACGATTAAGGGTCAAGAGATTCTTCGCTCGCGCTCACAAAGGGTGGCAATCGCCAAGTTCAAGAAACTTCGCATCGAGTTGGGTCCACAGTTTCCCGCTCGCGAATTGTCCGACGAAGACAGGCTCCGAGCACGTCAGAACGCCATCCTCGACTGGATGGTCCCGCACAATAGTCTAGGAGGGCGGAAGAAAAAGACAAGTGCGCGCTCCACTCGAACGTTTGGGGGGTGAGGTCATTTCTGTGGCGAATCCTATGTTGCCTTGTAGCCGTTTTCACCTTTGACTCTGACAAATGCCAACTAATAGGACACGAAAGAAAACTGACCCTGCAAGAGCGAGAACAGCTGCGCCGAAGCCGTATAATCCGCTCGAACTCAGGACGTTGGCCGAAAGTATGGTCGCCGCGCTTCTTAAGCAACCGGTCAAACCGTTGGGTTCTCTCGCCCCCTTCGAAGGAGCCGGTGTTTACGCCATCTACTACCGTGGTGAGTTCGAACCCTATCGACCGGTCTCCACAGAGAACCGCAGGAAGTGGAAGAGACCGATTTATGTGGGGAAGGCGGCAGGGAAAGGAACACGCAAAGGCGGATTCGTAACCGAACGTTCGCCAGGTAGGGCCATGTTTGAAAGGCTTAAACAACACTCCCAATCTATCCGCGAGGCAAGAAACTTGGATCTTGAGCACTTCGAGTGCCGCTACCTGGTCACGGAGGAAGTATTCATCCCCCTTTGTGAATCTCTCCTGATAGACAGGTATAAGCCGATC
>DATKYV010000132.1:0-12240 GCA_035528275.1 Terriglobia bacterium
GCTCCGCCGGCATCGTGCTGCCGTTGCCCGCCAGCTACCAGGCTCGCATCAAGACAGTCCCCGGAGTAATGGCCGTCAGCAAGCTGAACTGGTTCGGGGGATACTGGAAGGAACAGACGAACTTCTTCGCCAATTTCGCGGTAGATCCCGATACCATTTTCGCCGTGCAGGCCGCCTCGCAAATCCCGCCCGATCAACTGGAAGCATTCAAACGCGAGCGCACGGCGGCGGTGGCCGGCAAACAGCTCGTCGAGCGATTCGGGTGGAAAATCGGCGACCGGATTACCTTGCTGGGCAGCCCCTGGGGATTCACTCCCGAGTTCACGCTACGCGGCATTTTCGAGGGCGGGCCCTCCGACCAGGTCTATTTCCACTGGGACTACCTGAACGAGGCGGTCGGAAGACCCGACATCGTCAGCCTTTATTGGGTGCGCGTGGAGGATGCCAAGAGCTCGGCGAAGGTCGGCGAAGCCATCGACGCTATGTTCCGGAATACGGACGCGGAAACCAAATCGGAATCGTTGAGCGCCTTCCTGCTCAGCTTCATCTCCATGCTCGGCAACGTGCGCGCCATCATCCTGATGATCGGGTCGGCGGTGATTTTCGCCATCCTGCTGGTGGTCGCCAACACCATGGCCATGTCCATCCGGGAACGCATCGCGGAGGCGGCGGTGATGCGCAGCCTGGGTTTCCGCTCCGGGCAGATCGTGCGGCTCTTCGTCAGCGAGTCCATGATTCTCTCATTGGCGGGAGCAATCGTGGGAGTGGGCGGCGCCAAACTGCTATATGATGGTCTGGCACTCTCCCAGGTTGGGCAATTCGTTTTCGCCGACTTTCGAATGCGGGCTCCGACGCTGCTTTTCTGTTTCGCCCTGGCGCTGCTCATCGGATTGGTAGCCTCAGGCTGGTCGGCTTACCGCGCCGCCAGAATCAACATCGCTGAGGCGCTTCGCCACACCGGATGAGCTGTAACGGCGCTCGGAGCCTGTCCCGTCAGCCGACGGGGAGCGCCGACTGAGAGAGGTAAAGGGGACGGCGATCATAGACCACCGCTACAGAGAGAGGGCTACGATGGCAATTCCACTTAAATACAACCTGCGCAACCTGGCGGTGCGGCGGACCACCACGGCCATGACGGCGTTCAGCATCACGCTCACGGTGACGGTGTTCGTGGTGCTTATGGCCCTAGCCCAGGGGTTGCAGGTCTCACTGACCGCCACGGGCCATCCCTTGAACCTTCTGATCTTGCGCGAGGGCTCGCAATCAGAGACGCAGAGTTCCGTGCAGCGCGACTCGCTTCAGGTGATCCGCTATCTGGACGGAATCGCCAAGACCGAGAACGGTGAGCCGTGGGTTTCGCCCGAGCTGATCGTCCTCATTAATCTTCCCCGTCGCGGCCAGGTGCAGGGATCCAACGTCAGCATCCGCGGCCTTGGCCCCGAAGGCTTCGCCATGCGCCCCGAGTTCAAGCTGGTCGAGGGCCGCCAGTTCCGGCCCGGCCTGCGGGAAGTCATCGTCAGCAAAAAGATCGCCGATCGCTTTCAGAACTGCGGCCTGGGAGAAAAGTTGAAATTCGCCAAGGGCTATTGGACGGTGGTGGGCATCTTCGACGCCGGCAGCACCGCCTACGCTTCAGAGATCTGGACGGATGCTGAAGACCTGGGCCAGGACTTTGACCGGGACGCCTATTCGAGCGTCTTGGTTCGGGCAACGGACGCGACAGCCCTGGCACGCCTCAAGAAGGTGGTGAGCGACGACCGGCGTCTTCACATGAAACCGCAGACCGAAAAGGAATACTACGAGAGCCAGACGAGCACCGCCGCACCCATCAAAGCCTTGGGCATCTTCATCGCCGGCCTGATGGCCGTGGGCGCATCTTTTGCCGCCATGAACACCATGTACGCCGCCGTGGCGCGGCGAACCAAGGAGATCGGGGTGTTGCGCGTGGTGGGCTTCTCGCGCCGGAGCATCCTGCTCTCCTTCATCATCGAGTCCGTACTCATCGCGGCGCTGGGGGGCTTTATCGGATGCGTTCTGGCCCTGCCGGTCAATGGGGTAACCACGGGAACCACCAACTTCATGACGTTCAGCGAGCTGACATTCGACTTCAGAATTACTCTCGGACTGCTTGTAAACGGGATGATTTTCGCGGTCGTCATGGGTTTTGTGGGCGGGTTGTTCCCCGCCTGGCGCGCGGCGCACGAGGATATTGTCACAGCCCTTCGCTCCGCATAGAGTAGGTGGAGGCTGGAGCGCGCGGCCGGCCGCCCGCCTCCCAGGCTCCGGAATCCGGAGGAAGATTTGAGAAAGGGAAGTTTTTGAATGCCACCATCAGACGCGCGACAGCAGGATTTGAGCGTTCTGCAGATTGATCGCTCGCAAAAGGAGTCCCTGGAGCCCAAGGGCAAGGCTCCCTGGGGTCCGCTCATCTACATCGGCGCGGCCATGGCCCTCGTGGTCGTCGTGGGTGTGGTGGTTTCCGGGGTTTTTGCCCGGGCGCCTGAGGTAGAAGTGCAGCGAGTCCGGATCGAACAGGGGGCCCCCTCGGGGGCGGTCGTATTAACCGCGGGGGGTTACATCGTCGCGCACCACACCATCCAGGTGAGCTCCAAAATTGTCGGGAAAGTGGCCTGGGTGGGCGTGGAGAAAGGCGACCACGTAAAGGAAGGCCAGGTCCTGGTGCGGGTCGAGGATACGGAATACCAGGCGCAGCTGGCCCAGGCCAAAGCCAACCTCGGCGTGATGCAGGCACGCTTGAACGAATTGGAGGCCGGGTCGCGCCCGCAGGAAATTGATGCCGCCCGCGCCGCCGCGGAAGAGGCCGAGGCGAATTTCAAGAACGCCGAAATCAACCTGAAGCGCGCGGAAGACCTGTTCCACCAGGAGATCGCATCCCAGCAGCAGTACGATAATGCCCGCACCCAGTACGAGGTCACGAACGCTCAGATGATGAACGCCCGGAAGAGGTACGACCTCATCAAAATCGGGCCGCGGAAGGAGCAGATTGCATATGCGCGCGCCCAGGTCGCCCAGGCGAGGGCAATGGTTGATTACGCCCAAACCATGCTCGATTCCACGCTCATTCGTTCTCCTGTGACCGGCACGGTCCTCGAGCGGTTGATCGAAAAAGGCGAGATGGTCTCCACGATGAACTTCGGCGGGACCGGCGGTGTCAAGGCCTCGGTGGCTTCCGTCGCCGACCTTTCCGACTTGCAGGTGGAGCTGGACATCAATCAGAACGACTTTCCCAGGATTTCTCCCGATCAGGACTGCCTGGTCACGGCGGACGCTTACCCCGACCGGGTCTACAAGGGGAAAGTGGCCGAGATAGCTCCTGCCGCCAACCGTCAGAAAGCCACGGTTCAGGTCAAGGTGAAGGTCCTGAGTCCTGACGGCTACTTGCGGCCGGAGATGAACGCCCACGTCTCATTTCTGGCCCCGGAATCCGCAAAGGGCAACCCCGCCCGTGAAACGCTGACCATCCCGCGCAGCGGCTTGGTTCAGAGCGAGGGAAAATCCGCCGTTTTCGTCCTGGATGGTTCCCATGTGCAATTGCGGTCGGTCGAGGTGGGGCGGGACCTGGGAAATCGAGTGGAGGTGGTGGAGGGTCTCGGGCCCAATGACCGAATTGTCGTCCGGGGTCTGGAGCAATTGACTTCCGGGCAACGAGTGAAAGTGAAGGCCGGGGCTTAGGCGCCGGAAGCATGGCGTTCCCTGCCGTCTCGCATTGCGGCGGTAAGAGGCGCAGAGGTTCGAAAGGCAACTAAAAGCTCAAGAGGGAAACATGGCGAATTCAGTGGTGGAGATCAGTGGACTGGATAGGATCTTTCATAGAGATTCCTTTGCTGTCCCGGCCCTGGAGAAGATTGACCTGACGGTTGGGGAGGGAGATTTCCTCTGCCTGATGGGCCCCTCCGGGTCCGGCAAGACCACGCTCCTGAACATCATCGCCGGCATCGACCGGCCGACTGAGGGGCAGGTCAAAGTCCTTAGCGAAGATATTGCCGCCATGAATGAGGATCGCCTGGCGGCGTGGCGAAACGTTCATGTGGGTTTTGTCTTCCAATCCTTTAATCTCATTCCCGTTCTCACCGCCTACGAAAACACCGAGCTGCCCTTGTTGCTGACCAAGCTGAGCGGACAGGAACGCAAGGAGCACGTGCTGACAGCCCTCAAGCTCGTGGGGCTGGAGGACCGCATCAACCACTATCCCCGCCAACTCTCGGGCGGGCAGGAGCAGCGGGTGGCCATCGCCCGGGCCATCGTCACTGACCCGACTTTGCTGATGGCCGACGAGCCCACCGGCGATTTGGACGCCCACTCCGCCGAAGAGGTGCTCGACATCCTTTCCCGGCTTAACCGCGACTTCAAGAAGACCATCATCATGGTCACGCACGATCCGCGCGCGGCCCGCCACGCGACGGTGACCCGCCACCTGGAAAAAGGCCAGTTGCTTCCCTTGGGCCAGGAACTGGCCTGAGGCGCCGCCTTTTTCAAGGGCGTGCGGCCCGTTCAATTGCATTGAGCTAGCACCGTCTATCATCTATAATCCGCGCAGAATGACAGTTCCTGGAAACAGAGGTAATCCTCAGACCTCGGATACTGCGGGGCGTCGAAGCACTCGCATCTCCATCGCCATCCCGCTCACGATTAGCGGCGAAGACGCCGCCGGGATCAAGTTCAAGGAAAAATCGCGCACCATCGTCATCAACAAACACGGCGCGAAGATTTCGACGTACCATAACCTGACGTTGGGCGCCGATTTGACGGTTGAGAACCAGCTCCTTGGACGCTCCGCTCAGGCCATGGTGGTGTGGCTGGGTGATAAGCGGACGCCCCGAGGCCCGGTGGAAATCGGGATTCAGCTCTCCGAGGCTCAGAACCTGTGGGGAATCGACCTTCCACCCGAAGACTGGCAGGAAGGTCCGCCCATCGGCACCGGCGGACAGAAACTCGAGGATGTGTTCGATCGAAGGACCAAGGCCAGCGTCCCGCCGGCAAGTGGAGGACCTGCGGCCTCAACAGCCAGACCGCCGGCCGCCCCGCCCCAAAGGACCGCGGCGGCTCGTGAAGCTCCCCCTGCAGGCCTGGACGAACGTGTCCGCGCCTTGGAGGAGCACCTGGCAAGACTCGACGGACAGTCCGTTCCCGGCCCGTCGGGCGGATTCGCGGGCCCGGCGGCCCAACGAGGGGAGGTGATTCTCCGGTCGCTGGATAAGCGCGTCGATGAGGTTGTGGGACTCTTCGAAGCCTACCGCTCGGAGCTCGGGACGTTGGTAGCCCGTGCCGACGAGATTCGAAAGAGCGCCCAGACGGAAGCGGAGGCCGCGCGCATCAGAATACAAAGCGCCACGTCGGCGGCACTCGATAAGGCCGTGGGCGAGCTTCGAGAGAAGATTCGTTTGGAAATCGACGCCGCCATCCAGGCTTCTCAGGAGAAAAGCGAGAAAGAAGCCCGGCGGAGATTCGAGAAGCTGGCCCAGGAATCACTGGACGGCGCCGTTCACGAGCTGCGAAAGGCGGCCGAAGAAAGCCGTGGAGCTTTGACGGCCCAACTGAGCTTGTCGAGCCAGGCCGTTCTCGACGAATCGAAGAAGTCGCTTGGAGCAGTTATGCGCGAGACCATCGAGTCCTTCGATAAGGAAACAAAGACGATTGAGAGGGATTATCCTGCCCAGGTCCTTCAGAAACTCAAGGGATATCAGGACCAGAGGATCCATGAGCTCGAGACCCACCTGCACCAGGCGCTGGAAAAAGAGCGCCAGGCAGTGCTCAAACAAGTCCAAAAGGTGGGAGAAGAATCCGCCCAGCGTGCCGTGGCGCAGGTCAGCGCCGGGTGCGACCAGGTCATCAAGACCCAGACGGACGCGGTCAAAACCCGCATGGCGGAACAATCCAAGAGGGCCACGGAAGGAATCGGCAAGGAGATCGAAGGTCTGCACGGCCAATTTCGCCAGGAGTTGCAGCGGACAGCCAGCAGGATTTTGGAAGAGAACCGGAAGGCCGCCGCGGCGAATCTTCAGGAAGTCACCGACAAGCTCCTGGATGAGGCCGCCGCGCTGTTGCGGAAGCAAGCCGACGAGAACATGGATCTCGCCGCCGAACAACTGAATGAAGCCCAATCTCGCGCTGTCTCTCAGGCAGAAGCGGCCCTGCGCCGCATCGGCACCAAACCTGCCCCTCCACCCCCCAAGCGCCCTGCCGGCAAACCCGGCCAGCCGTGAGTCCCGAAAACAGCTTGAGGACACCGAGGTCTACCGCGACGCCTCCCTGAAACGAAAAACCGGCTGTAACGACGCCGGAGTGGTGCCTCAAAACAAAAAGAAGGCGGCCAGGCCCGGTCGAAACCGAACCCGTGCCGCCTTCTGGTTTATTCGCGCACTATACGCGCAGGTCCTTCAGATAGTCGTAGCTGATCTTGATGCTGTCCAAGGGGGATCCGTCGCACATATCCTGCTCCACGTAATAGTGCTTCACGCTTCCCTGCGGAGCGGCCTTGAAGATCCGCACCCAGTCGATAGTCCCTCGGCCCACTTCCGTGAAGTAGCCGCGACCTTCATCCAAATCGGTTGACGTCGGAGCGTCCTTCATGGCGTCCTTGATGTGGAGCAGCGGGAATCTTCCCGGGTTTTTGGTGAGATATTCCACCGGGTCTTTCCCGGCGCGTGTCATCCAGTAACAATCGAGTTCCATTTTCACCAGATCGGGGTCGGTGAGGCGCAGCAATTCGTCGTAGGGAATCACACCATCATACGATTTGAACTCGAAGTCGTGGTTGTGATAGCCGAACTGAATCCCTGCCTTCTTGCACTGCTCGCCCAACTTGTTGAAGAACTCGGCGTGGCGCTTGAAATCGTCCATCGAGTCGCGGTCTTTGGGATCAAGAATCGGGCAGATGAGGTATTCCATTCCCAGGGTTTTAGCATCCTCGATATGTTTCGCCAGGCCCGATTTCAACTTCGCCATCAGGAGGTGGCCGCTCGGCGACGTCAGGCCGTTGGCGTCGAGGAGTTTCCGCACGTCGGCGGCAGTCTTTCCGTAGAAATCGTACACTTCGACTTCCTTGTAGCCGATGGCCGCGACCTTGGCCAGCGTGCCCTCGAAATCCTTCTCGCATTCGTTGCGAACGGTGTAGAGCTCCAGGCCGATGGGCAAGCCCAGCGGTGGAGCCGTACCCGCCTCTTTCGTCGCTTCCTGGACGGGGGCGGGCGGCGTCTCGGTCTGGCAAGAAAGCATGCCGAGCGCCGGGAGCGCAGCCAGTCCTGCCGCGCCCTTTTGCAGAAATTTCCTTCTGTTGATGGGGCTCATAGGGATAATTTCTCCTTGCCGGAAGTATCGGACTTGCAGCCAATTGTAGTATACCAGCGCGAACGCCGTTGCAATCGGAAAGTGTGAATCGGTCAGGATGCCCGCGGTGGTGATCCGCCCGTCCGGGGAAGTTGGGATCGGGCGAGTTCACCCCGCACATGGTACGATGAAAGCATGCCCGTTAACCGCCGACGCATGGAACCCGCCACCGACGATACGAAGTTCATGCGCCTGGCACTGCGCGAAGCCGGGAAGGCCGCCGAGGAGGAAGAGGTTCCCGTGGGGGCGCTCGTCGTTCGGGCGGGACGCGCCGTCGCCCGCGCCCACAACCGGCCGATAGGACTGAAGGACCCTTCGGCGCACGCGGAAATCCTCGCCCTGCGGCGCGCGGCACGCAAGATGGGCAACTACCGCCTGAGCGGTTGCACCCTCTATGTTACAATTGAGCCGTGCGCAATGTGTGCCGGAGCCATGATCCAGGCGCGGCTGCGGCGCGTGGTGTTCGGCGCAAGCGACCCCAAGGCTGGCGCGAGCGGCACGGTCCTTACGGTCCTCAACCATCCGAAGCTCAATCATCAGGTTGAAGTCGTCAAAGGGGTGCTCGCGGAGGAATGCGCGACCATGCTGCGAGGATTTTTCGCAGCGCGGCGCGGAAGACGACCGAAACTCGAAATTCGAAACTCGAAACTCGGCGGTTAAAGGAATTCGGCGTTGGAATTCCGATTTCCGAGTTTCATATCACGGCCGGAGAGGTACCGAAGCGGTCATAACGGGGGCGCCTCGAAAGCGTCTTGCCTGCCAAAAGCGGGCACGTGGGTTCGAATCCCACCCTCTCCGCCAGACTTCTTGTTTTCAATTAGTTGATTCGAAAACCAATCCTCATGGAATCCGTTTGACTAGCAAATCCCGCCCGTGCCGCCCTCCTTTTCTGCGAGAAGGCCTTTCATGCACCCCCGGATCAACGTCCTCCAGTACTTCAAGACACCCTTCGGGTGCTGGTAGTGGGAGCCAATCCCCAAGCGTCCCCGAACGAAGAACTGCGTCTCGGTCAAAGCCTAGTGCGATTACTTCTGTATCGTGTAGGGGGAGAACGGGCAGCACCGTTATCAGAGAGCCGGAAGGACACCCTCCGAAGCCTTGGAGGTAAGCCGCAGGAACGAAATCGAGCTGGCAGGCCGCACCACCCTCCAGGACGGCAAGCAGATGGCAAAACCCCAGATGGAGACCTTCACGATTGAGTCGGCAGTGGCTGACTTCTTGGAGTTCACCAAAAACAAGAAGCGCCCCAATACCTACAAGCGATACCGCGCTGTTTTGGATCACTTCCGAGCGTTCGCCAAGCCCTACACCCAGGTCGGCGCCATCACCCCGGCCGATATTGATGCCTACCGTGATGAGCGTTTGGCCGAGAAGAATTCACGCGGAAGGCCCATTTCACCTCGTAACGTCAATTACGAGGTCGCCACGATTCGGAGTTTCTACTACTACCTGCAGAAGTTTCGAGATTCCACCCTAGCTAATCCTGCGGCGCGACTCAAACCTCTAGCGGTCACCAAAACCGTGGTCGATACTTACGATGAAGCCGAACTCGAGAAGTTCTTCCAAGCCTGCACAAAGGACGAGCAGGCAGTCTTCAAGGCCTTCTACTACACGGGGCTGCGGGAACAAGAACTGGCCCACCTGCATTGGTCTGATCTCAGTCTCGTGAAGCACATTCTCACGGTGCGGGCGAAGCCGGAGAACGGGTTCATTCCGAAGGATTGGGAAGAACGCGAGATCCCCCTCCACCCCAAGCTGGTGACCCTGTCGAAGGAACTACCCAGGCGGCATGCGGACTTGGTCTTCCCTACCCTGAAGGGAAATCCCAACGGGCACCTACTCCGCATGCTTAAGGATATTGTGGAGCGTGCCAGATTGCGTGGCCATTGGTACCTGCACAAGTTCCGGAAGACGTTCGCAACTCGAGCCCTCAAAAACGCCGATATCCGGACCGTCCAAGCCCTGCTAGGCCACAAGAACATCACGACGACAGCTCGGTACTTGAGCACCTCCACCGACAAGATGCGGCAAGCGGTGACGAAACTCTAGCTGAAAGCCTTTGCCCGCCCGGACAATCTCACGGAATGAATACTCATGGGTTTGCCAAACTGTGCTTCGACGAAGTGACCAGTCCGCCCTTACCGATGTCAGATCCGCCCGGCTCACGCACCACTTGGATGAGCGAACAGCCCGACCCATGGAACGTTCGGATCTCCACGACGTTATGAGTCCGAGTGCTAACGCAGCCTGCCGATTGCGACTTGGGATTTGCGATTAACGCTCATGGGGGTACGGCGTGCCCTGACCTGTAGCAGCGATTTTGCACTGCCACAGTCCTCTGCCAATTCTGGATTAGGGATTTCGGATTGAGGCCTTGAAGAAGGATCGAACAATTTCATCATTTCTCAGTTGACCCATCGAACCAAAGAATCCATCTCGCAGTCACCCGATGGCCCAATGACCCATGGCTAGATTCCTCCAATCTTCAATCGACAATTGACAGTCATGATTCGGCAATTTCCTGGTCCCTGCAACATGTTCCCTGGCCCCTGCCTTTCAGGCATTTGAATGCTGCCTCCTGGTCTTAAGCCTCGACGGCTGGTTTTGAAACCCGCGACGATGGAAACCAAGGTGGGAGCGGCTGTTTAGTCGTCCAGGAGACGACCGCCACAACCAAACTACCCGGCTACGTAGAATTCAACCATTGAGTGGATTCTTCGTCCGGCGAGATCCCCAGGGAAAACCTAATCTCGCGTAGGCTTCGCTTTAGGGCCGCCTCGGGAGGGACACCGGCCAGTCCAAGGAGCCGATCTCGCAGCAAACCCGGCGCAGAGAAATAGAACGGGCTTCTCTCAAGGCTGTTTTGCCAATATGCATGGACGAAGGGCACTACGATTCTTCGAAAGATCCCATAATGGCTCAGGTAAGCCTCTAACGTAGGGAGGATTGCCAGTTGGGTCTTTAGGGCGTGCTTTGGCAGGCTATGCATCATTGCACCCATGTAGCAAATAATATGCAGAATTGTCTGACCTTTAGCGGCGAATTCATTTCCTCGGTCGCTGAGTTCGAGCCATGATGCGTCCGTCGCAAAAATCTCGTTCAAGAGTTTCCCGGAGCTATTCCACAGATCCGGGGATTTGGACGAATTGGCGAGCTCGATGCATATATCCGCAACGTTTGCAGCGTCCTCACGGACACCCTCCGGGTCGCTAAGCCAGCGAGTGGCCATCCTGAAAATGATGGGGATAAGGGCCATGATGGCAGCGTGCTTTTCTCCTTGCTCTCTGGGCGCCTCCAGTTGATCTTCGCCAGGCTTCAGCTTCGTGCCAGCCTGCGATTGGGGAGCGGCTTGCTTACTAACCTGCTTGGCAAACTCGGCACTGAGCGTCACGCTCGTGTCCACTGCAATTTCGAGGGCGTCTCTGTATCTATCTTCGATAATTGCTTGGCCGACGGCAAAGAGTCGTAACGCGCCCGAAATCCCCTCTTGGTACCCGCCTCGACCGGCCTCGACAGCCCTTAGAGCCCACCGCGCAGCGTCTTCGTCTCGGCCGACCGCCTCAGCAAACATCGCTAGCTGGGCGACGATGAGCCAATCCCGACTTGGGTCGTACAAGCAAATCACTGCCGGGTAATCAGCGAGGAACATGCCGGGTTCGGGGGCCTTATACTCAAAGTCAGTTTGAGGTGGTTTCCCCAGATGAGCAACGGAAACGAAATACCCGGAAACATGTCCACAAATGACGAAGAGCTTCTTCCATCGTTCGTCCTCGCTCTTAGCAGCAAGGAGTCGCTCGACGGCTGCATCCCAGCATGTGTAGGTTGCCACACGGTCTCCAGCGCACCAGTGCGCAATCGCCTTCTCTCCCAGTGCCACTACGACCTGCAAATTTGGGATGTGTTCGCTCGTTTCGGCTAGCACAACTGCGCGCTCGCAATACTGGATCGCTTTAGAGACATCGGTGTTGCTGGCTGCCTGACTTGCTGTCAAGAGAAGCTGCATACGCATAAATGCGAACGCATCTGTCTCCCAACCCAACGCTTCGTCCAGCCAAGTCAGGGCTTCGGACCATCTTTTCGCGTAAACAAGCTCCCGCCCCACAACCTCCTGAATGAGAAACGAGCTCCTGACCTCGCCGCTCAAGTGGGCGATGGCCTGGTTGGCCAGATTGAGTGCCTCACCTAACTGTCCTTTGTATTCAGATAGCACGATTATCCGTGCACGGACAGAACTAGCCCAGAGAAGCTTTGAACCCAAGCGCTCTGCTGCGCTCTCGAGCATAGTGAACTGCCTCAGAACCGCATCCCAGTTTTGCGAAGCCTGAGGCTTTGCCGCCTCTTGCAGCCACAGGTGGTCGCAGAAAGTGACACTCGCATCCTCCGCGAAGTCCGATTCAAAAAGCCTGCTGACTTCGGTTGACCCTAACAGGGTGCTGAACGACCCCGCTTTTTGAAACGCTGATGATCTTCGCTACGCATGATTGCTGTTCGGAAGCCTGGGAAGTTGCCGCCGGGTGTGCCGCTGGGTTCCGGTTTGAGCCTCGTGGCGGCAACTCGGAGCTACGCCACGGCTTGTTGCAGTTCCAAGTTGGCCATGCGCAGCCCGTCAGCCGACGGGTAGGCCGCGGCCCACAGGTAAGCCACCTGCTGGATCTTCCAGCGGCCGACGTGGCGCACTTTCCTCAACCCGCCCGGCTGCTTCAGCCAGCCAAAGACTTGTTCCACCTTCTTGCGCGCCCTCTGACTGAGCTGATAGGCCCGCGTCTTCATGCGCCGCAGCATGCGGCGTCGGGCATCCCCTTCGGGACCCGGCGTGGTGACGCGTTCCGCCGAGATGGGGATGTGGGGTTGGATTTTCAGATCCTCTTCGAGCGTCTGCAGAAATTGGCCCGC
>DATKYV010000133.1:0-23494 GCA_035528275.1 Terriglobia bacterium
GAGAACCTCATGCGCTCCGGCGGAATCACCCAGCGCGATCACGACCAGGCGCAAGTGGCCATTCGGGACGCCCAGGCGCAGGTGAAACTCGCTGAAGCCCAGGTGGAGCAGGTCCGGCAAGCCGTCGCCATCGCCGAAAAACGCTTGAGCGACTGCCGGATTGTGGCGCCCGTCGCGGGCGAGATTGAACGCAAGTTTCTGAACCCGGGAAGCTACGTGGACACCATGACGCTGGTCTACCGCGTGGTGGATAACCAGCGGCTGGAGTTGGAGGCCTATGTCGCCTCCGCGGAAATCGGCGCCGTGGAAAAGGGGCAGAAAATTCGGTTTGGCGTCCAGACGTTTCCCGGCGAAGAATTTGAAGCGAGTGTGCTGACCGTCAGCCCCGCCGTTCAGCCCCAGAATCGCTCGGTAATGGTGCGCGCTGCGGTGCCGAATCCCACGGGGAAATTCAAGGCGGGAATGTTCGTCAAGGGGCGGCTCGTGACCGGCGTAAAACCGGGCGCCATTGTTGTGCCTCGCGATGCTGTCTGGCGACGCGTCGGGCAGCCAGCTCATGTCTTCGTTGTCGAGGAGAGCCAGGCGCGGCGGCGCGAAGTAAAGTTGGGCACCGAAATGCCCGAGGAGATAGAGATCGCCTCAGGGCTGAACCCGGGTGACGCGGTCGTCGCAGAACAGAATCTGGAGTTGGCCGAGGGCGTCCGCGTCACGCCGCGACCCTAGAAACCCATGTTCCTTTCCAACCTCTCCATTCGCCAGCCGGTCTTCGCCACGATGATGGTAGTGACGCTGGTCGTCGTCGGCATCGTTTCCTACTTTGAGCTGAAGATCGACCTGTTCCCGAACATCGACATTCCGGTGATCAGCATCACGACGACCTACCCCGGCGTGGCTCCGGAGACCGTGGAGACCGAAGTCACCAAGCGCATTGAAGAAGCGGTGAATCCCATCGGTGGAATCCGTCACATCAGTTCCGTAACCACCGAAGGCATCTCGACCGTCATGGTGGAATTCCAGCTCGAGAAGAACATCAACCCGGCGCTTCAGGAAGCGCAGAGCAAGATCAACGGTATCCGCAGCCAGTTCCCGCGCGAGGTCGAGGAGCCGGTGATCCAGCAATTCCGAATCGAAGAATTGCCGATCCTCTCGATCGTGGTTCTCTCGCCCACCCTCGACGCCAAGGCGCTGACGACGCTGGCGGAGAAGGTCCTGAAGCGACGATTGGAAAACATCTCCGGCGTCGGCCAGGTGCGGCTGGTGGGCGCGGCGCGGCGGGAAATCCACATCCTTCTCGACCGCGACAAGCTGAAGGCCTTCGGTCTGACCTACCCCGAGGTCCTGGAATTCCTACGCCGGGAGAACCTGGACATCCCGGCTGGAAAACTCGACCAGGGCATTCGCGAGTCGCTGGTGCGCGTTTCGGGAAGGGCGCGCGACCCGGAGGAGTTCAACCGGCTCATCGTCGCCGAGCGTGACGGCTTTCCCATCCCCCTTTCCTCCATCGCCCGCGTGGAAGACGGCATCGAGGAGCAGCGCAGCTTCTCGCTTCTCGATGGCGAGCCCGCGCTGGCGTTGCAGATTCAAAAGCAGACCGGCGCCAACACCGTCGACGTGGCGGACAACGTCAAAGAGGGCTTGCGAAGACTCCAGGCGGAGATGCCGCCCGGCGTCGAACTCCGGGTGGTTCAGGACAATTCGATTTTCATCCGCGATTCGGTGGAAGACGTCCGCACCACGCTGATCATCGGCGCGATTCTCACCGTGCTGGTAGTCTTCGCCTTCCTGAACAGTTGGCGCAGCACGGTGATCACCGGCCTGACGCTTCCCGTCTCGGTGATCAGCGCATTCATCATCATGCGCGTGCTCGGCTTCACGCTCAACGTCATGACGCTGATGGGGCTTTCGCTCGCCATCGGCATGCTCATCGACGACGCCATCGTGGTGCGGGAGAACATTGTCCGGCACATGGAGCGCGGCTCCGACCACATGACGGCAGCCATCGAGGGCACGGCGGAAATCGGCTTGGCGGTGATGGCCACGACCTTCACGATTATCGCCGTCTTCATCCCCGTGGCGTTTATGGGCGGCATCGTCGGCCGCTTTTTCTACCAGTTCGGCATGACGGTCGGTTTCGCCGTCCTGGTCTCGCTCTTCGTCTCTTTCACGCTCGATCCCATGCTCTCCTCGCGCTGGTACGACCCGTCGATTGAGGCGGGGCGCCGCCGCGGCTGGCTCAGCCGCGTATTGGACAGGGCCAACCGGAAGTTCGAAGACCTGCGCGGCGTACTGGGGCCCGCTCTGGAGTGGTCCTTGCGCCATCGCGCCACGGTGGTGGGAATCGCCGTGCTCTCCATTGTGGCGAGCTTCGCCATCTTCGGACGGCTGGGCAGCGCGTTCATGGCGGATTTCGACCGCGGCGAATTTCAGATCGGTTTCAAGATGCCTCCTGGGACGACGCTGCGCGAAACGGCCGCGGCGGGCCGGCGCATCACCGATTCGCTGAAGCGCCAGCAGGGCGTGGCCTACGCGTTCGTAACCATCGGCGCGGGCGGCACCACGCCCGTCAACGAAGGGCTCGTCTATGTGAAGCTCACCCCGCGCAGCCAGCGCGCGAAGACCGACCTTCAACTGCGCCAGGTGATGCGCGAGGAACTGGCGCGTTGGCCGGTCCTGCGGGCCAGCGTCGAGGAGGCCGAGCAGTTCGGCGAAGCTCGCCCCATTCAAATCAGCGTGCGGGGGACGAATCTCAGTGAGCTGGACGCGGTCGCCGCGCAGGTGGTCGCGCAGGCGAAAGCCACGCCCGGGACGGCCGACGTCGACACCAGCCGCGAGGATCCGCGCCCGGAACTCCGCGTGAGATTGGACCGCAAAGCGGCCTCCGACCTGGGCCTCGACCTGGGCACCGTGGCCTCGCTGGTCCGCGGGCTGGTGGCGGGAGAGGTGGTTTCGCAGTTCCAGGATCCCGACGGAGACGCCTACGACGTGCGCCTGCGACTCGAGGAAGACCAGCGTCGATTGCGCGAGGATTTGGAGGACATCTATCTCCCCGTGTCAGCGATGGCGCTCGCCGGTGGCGGGCCGGACACCAATAACCCTGGGCCGCCGGGCGTGCCGCTCTCCCAAGTGGCTTCACTCGAGGATTCGGCGGCGCCGTCGGTGATTCGCCGCCGCGATCTGATGCGCGAAGTTCGGGTCATGTCCTCGACGCACGAGCGGCCGCTCGGCGACGTCATCGACGAATTGCGTGTCAAGAACGCCGCCCTCCACCTCCCTGCCGGCGTCCACATCGACTATACCGGGCAGGCCGAGGACCTGCGCGAGACCTTCTACTACATCTACCGCGCGCTGATCCTCGCCGTGATCTTCATCTACGCCATCCTCGCCTCGCAATTCCGCAGCTTCTTCCACCCGCTGGCCATCATGCTCTCCCTGCCGCTTTCGCTGGTGGGCGTGGCGCTGATGCTCTGGGCCACGCACGAGACGCTGAACATCATGTCGATGATCGGGCTCATCATGCTGATGGGCCTGGTAACCAAGAACGCCATCCTGCTCGTCGACTACGCCAACCGGTTGCGGCGCGAGGGCGAGCAGCGCGGCCGGGCTCTGGTGCGCGCCGCTCAGGTGCGGCTGCGCCCCATCATCATGACCACCCTGGCCATGATTTTCGGCATGATGCCCCTGGCGTTCGAGATCGGCGCGGGCTCGGAGATGCGCGCCCCCATGGCGCGGGCGGTCATCGGCGGGCTCATCACCTCCACGCTGCTCACCCTCATCGTGGTGCCGGTCGTCTACACGTTCCTCGACGATTGGGGGAGCAAGCTGCTCGGCTGGTGGGAAGCCGGGACGCCCGTGGCCGCGCCGGTCCCAGTGGAAAACGCGAAGGTCCCGCAGGCGGAAACTCGGTAACCGGGCATGAGATGCCCTCCGAGCCGCAAGAGGGTTGGGCACGCCACTGAGACGCTCCCAAGAATCTCATAACTTATTTACTTTCAGTAACATTCCTGGAAAGCGACCTAACCTGTTTAGAATCAAAGAGATTCCGGCTTCGTTCCCGGCTCGGCGAACCTCGGCCTTTTGTTTTCAATACGATTCCGGCTTGCATGCGCCATTTTCAAGTAACTTTATTTTTGCGGGGCCCGGCTGCCAACCCTCAGCGCGCGCTTCACTCCCCGCCGAGTTGGGTTAGGTTCTTCCCCCCCTTTTGGCGGGGCCGCGGGACGTAAAGGGAACCATTTCCTTGGCATCCCGGGTTGGCCTTGAGCCATGCTTGTCCCACCTTTCTGCTTGCGGCCGTCGCCCGCCTCGCCGAGTTGCTAGGTATCTAGGCTAGCATAGAATCGCGCCGCTGTCAAGTCCCCCCTTCGTCCGGTAGTGGGTCAGTTTCCCGTAGCACCGACCTTCAGGTCGGCATTCTGGGGCTGTGCCGGGCTGAAGCCCGGCGCTACAAAATCAAAGTCCTGGAGTGGGTCAGTTTCACTCAAACCGACCCGAGATCATTTTCCGCTCTCGCCGTTTGCAGGAAGCCTGTGCGTCATCTGTGGAATCGAATACCTTCAGCACTTGTCCGGGTTGCCGACGATTCGGTCAAGTCACCGCTGAGGTGAGAGGAGGAACCGCAAGGCGCTGGGGTAGTTTCCGAGTCGCGACCATCCAGGAGATATCCAATTCTGCCAACAGTGCGGGGATGTTTTCCTCAAGCCCTAGCTTGTGCGAAGGGCTGTTCTCAGCAGTTGTAAGCCGCTTCGGGAAAATGGAATCACCAGGGCGTAGGGTGGCCGATTGCGTCACTCTCGGGACGCGACTTTCAGGGTGACGGGGGGAATCGAAGACAGCCCCAAGAGGGATCGCAGGAGGATACTTTCCTCGTGGACTGAAGCCGGAGAACCGTCATTTTCGAGGAGGCTGGAAGGCGCAATACGCAGGTCTTGACGGGTGTCTTGGCTCTGCCTGCAATCCACGTTGATGCAGGCGGACAGGCATAATTGGCTGTGCGTTTCCGCGCAGGCCCCGGACAATCCTACCGAACCAGCAGCCTTGAAGCGAGCGCAGCCGAGCTGCGCCTCCCCACAAGTTCTTTACTCGCCATGTGTTGAAAGCCATCCTGAAATCAGTGTGGAAAGGGTCGTTCATTTGCTTATTCGCCTAAGCGAATGAAAGGAACAATGGCGGTTCCTCTCGATGAACTCCTTCGGGCTGCCGGTGAGCCAACACGGCTGCGGTTGCTGAATCTTTTGAGGGTAGGCAGCATTTGCGTTTGCGATCTGCAGGCTGTGCTGCAGATTCCACAGCCCACCGTCTCGAGGCATTTGGCAGCCCTACGTCATGCGGGGCTTGTGCTGGACTCGCGTATCGGAACGCGGATGGTCTATTCGCTCGCCCCGCAGGGCACTCCTCAACTCGAAGCTTTACACCAGCTACTGGAAAAGTGCTGCCCGCGTGACGAAGTGATGCAGTCCGACCTGGCACGGCTGAAGGAAGCGCACCGGCGGGGGAAGTGCCGAGTTGAACCGTACAACAGTACCCGCTCTGCCCGTATCGTCTCGTCGGCGCGCGGTTAGCTGGCCGCACATCAGAGCGCGGGGCGCCTTGTTCGCCGGGAGGAGTGATGCCGGAAGAGACCCTCAAGGTGGCCGTTGACAAATTCACCTTCCTGATTCCGACGGGCCTGTCCTATACCGATGCTGGTTTCTGGGTCGCACTTGAAGGTGGCCGTGCTCGCCTGGGTCTGTCTGACTTCGCGCAACAGCAGAGCGGGGATGTGGCATTTGTCAGAATCAAGCCGGTTGGCACAAGCCTGGAATCGGGCGACGAATTTGCCGAGATCGAGACGGTGAAAGTAAATGTCAGCATCATCTCTCCGGTGAAGGGAACAATCTTGGAAATCAACACATCCTTGGAGGAGAACCCAGAACTGATTAACCAGGCCCCATATGGCGCGGGCTGGCTGGCCGTCGTTGAACTCACCGACTGGGAGGACGACCGTCAACACCTGCTCGGCGCGGAAGCATATGCAGCCCTGGTCAAGGAGCAAGCCGAAGCGGAGGCGAAGCAATGAAAGAGAAAGTCCTCATTGTGCCGTGCAGCGGGATCGGCAAGAGCTATGGCACGGTGGCGCGTGAGGGGGCATATGCCGTGACTGAGGACTTGTGCCCGGGGAAAACGAGACTGGTGCCTCTTGCCTTGTTGGTACTGGGCGAGGATGAAGCGCGAGCCGCGATGTCAGGGGCCAGGGCGATTACGATTGACGGCTGCAAGCTCGCCTGTGCGGCGAAGGTCGTCGCTGAATCGGGAGGCTCGGTAGCACACGGCCTGCAGGTTCTGGAGGTGTTCCGCCGACATCGCGAGCTGAAACCATCCGGTATCGCGGAACTCGACGAGAACGGGCACAAACTGGCCCGCGTTCTTGCCGAGGAGGTTAAAAGACTCGTGGACACGTTGACTCAAGAGGCGAGCCATGCCTGAGCTCCCCAGGAAAAAGGTAGGCATCATTGCCTGCTCGGGAGAAGAGATTCCCGAGGGCACTGTGACGCGGCTGGCAGCACTGAAGGTGCTGGAGTCGCTGAGACCTCGCGAGACAGTAACGATTTGCCTGCCGCTGTTTCTGGCGGGTGGCAAGGGTGACCGCGCCTTCGCGCGTTTCTATCCGACGATCGCCCTCGACGGTTGTGACAAAAGGTGCGCCGCTCGGGGCACGGAGATGTACAGCGGGAAGCCGGCGGTCAGTATCGTTGTCGGAAGTACTGTGCCTGCGAATTCTGCCGGACTGGGCAGCGCACGCCGACTAAGCGAGGCAGGATTGCAAGTGGTGAGCAATCTTGCCGACGAAGTTGCTCAGCGCGTGGACCAACTGCTCGATCTCAAGTGGGATCGCCGGAGCGGAGGGACGCTCGCGAGTTCCGAGCCTCAGGAGGAAGCCAAACCTCACCCGGCCACTTGCTCATGTGGTTCCGGCATTCCCGTCGGGACGTTGCAGGTGGCGGGGCGGAAGGTCACCCTCGTTGCGCTCCCACAGATTTTTTCCCAGTTTTGCGAAGCGGGGAAGATCCCGGGCGATCTGACAAGGGCCGAAGTGTTGGAGGCCGTGAGAATCTACAATCCAGTCCCGGAGGAGGAAGAGGCCGCCTACGCTGAGGCCCTTGTCGAGGAGTACGGCGCGTTCTGTCGAGGGAGTAGTTGATGCCGCGAACCGCCACGTACCGCACGAGTGTTACATGGAAAGGCGAGCACTGGGGCCATATCCGGATGGGGAATGGGCCGGAGATGGACTTCTCGGCTCCCCCGGACGCGCATGGACATCCCGGCGTGTTAACCCCGGAGGATTCCTTCGTGGCGGCCGTCAACACCTGCGTCATGATGATGTTCCTGTGGACCGCGGAGCGTTTCAAACTGGATTTGGTCTCCTACGACTGTGATGCGGAAGGCACGAAGCTCATCGAACTGGATCGAACAGAGATCTTCACCTCGGTCACGCTGCGTCCGAGGATTGTTCTGCGCGTCAAAGACGAGGAGAGGCCTGCCGTCGAGAAACGCGTGCGGCGCGCGCTGGAATCGGCGCAGAAGTACAGTCTCGTGGCCAATTCCGTCAAATCCAAGATTCTCATCGATCCGGCGATCCAGATGGTTGGATGAAGAAAGACGCAACGGTCGCACACCCAAACATGGAGGTCGGAATGTTGTCCATCAAAGTGCTCGGCCCTGGTTGCTCGAACTGTGTCAAGGTGGCACAACTGGCGCAACAGGCGGTAAACACTCTGGGGGTGGAAGCGCAGATTGAGAAAGTCAGTGCAATGCCTGAGATTGCAAATTACCGGATCCTGGCAACGCCCGGGCTGGTCATCAACGAGAAAGTGGTCTGCGCCGGGCGCATCCCCACACCCGCTGAAATGACCACATGGGTCACGAATGCATTAATTTGAGGAGCGGGCAATAATCCCGCGTCGCTGAAGGCCCTGAGCCTGGCCGGTTAGCATGGCGGAGGGGAATCGCACTTGGGCTGAGTTGTGAGGACAGGGAAAACGGCCTCCCCAAAGGAGGTGATTCAAGTTGGCATGTTTGGGGTATTAGGGAAGCCCTCATGGCTTGAGGCAGTTGGGAATCACTCGAATTCTATCTACCTGCACTTCAGGTGTTTGAGTTCCTTTTGGCGTATCCCCACGCGCTAAATGCCGGATGAAGCCGAAGGTCCCGACCGACCGATAACAAGGCCAATAGCTCAGAACCGTCCCCACCCATCCGGGAGTATTCGGCCAGGACACGTGATGTCTTACCGACGATTCCGCAAAGCCAATCCGAAATTTTGGACGGACCACGGCGCACTCGGAACCCGTCAGCTGACGGGTTGCCACTATTTGAGAAGCGGGGCTTCAGGGGCAGGAACCTGTTCAGACCACCGGCGGCGCTTCTGCCAACTCGAGGTTGATCTCGCCCACCCCGCCTTGGACGTCGACCCGAACGGTAACGTCGGATTTCCCGTAGGCGTCGTTGACGTAAGCGTCGCCGTCTCTTTTGAAACCGTGGGTGTTGATCGACCCAATTCCACCGCGGGCATTTACCCGGACGCCCACGTCTTGGGGGAGCCGGACCGTGGCTTTGCCCACGCCCCCCTGGATTCGAGCCGTCACATCGTTCTTCCAAGAACCCGTCAGGTCCACCACCGTCTCCCCCGCCCCCATCTTCAGCTCGAGGCTGCCCAGCGAAAGAGAGCCCAGGGTAAGATCGGCGCGGCCCGCCCCCAATTCCACGGTCAACTCGAGGGGGACGGAATCACTGAACCGCAGATCCCATTCGTAGCGAGCATTCCCTATCATTCCGCCTGCCCCGGCGGGCTGTCGGATCTCCAGCCGGCCCTGCCCGTCGGTGACCGTGTAGTTCACCTCCGGCCGCCACCGTGCGACGTTGTAGGCAAAGTCGGCGTCGAGTAATTTTGCGGCGCCACCGCCAACCTTCAACTCCCCGGCGCCCATGTGGATTTCGGCCCGGACCGACTTGGCATCGCCGAGTTCAACCGATTTTGAATCGGTTTCCAAATCGCCGACGGGAACACCGCCGATGGTGCAGGCGGACACGACCACCAGAGTCGCCAATACCGCCAACAAACCCGGCTTCGAGTTTCTCCTCTGCATGGCTTCTCCTTATCTCGTCAAATTCGCCCGTCGGGGCGAGAAGACCAAAACCCTGCCGTTGAAGGGGGGACCGTTCGCATCACACCTCGGGCGGGAAAACGCCGCGCAAGTACTCGAGGTCGTAGCGAACGCTCTCCTCCGGTCCCAGCGGCAGCTTCGTTCCTTCGATATGCATCCATCCCCGGTAGCCGATGTCATCCATCGCCCGGCGGACCTCCGGAAAATCCATCGTCCCTTTTCCGTAGAGGTCATCGTTGTCCTTGGCGTGGAATTCGCAGATGTGTTTCCCCAGAAAGCGGATCTCCTTGAAGATGTCGTAGCCCCGCTTTTGAGAATTGCCCACATCGTAGTAGACCTGGACGGCGGGCGAGCCGACGCGGTCGAGGATTTCCATGTGCTGATCGGCGTCGAGCCAGCTTTCGACACCGAGGGTAACGCCGGCCTTCTCGGCCTTCGGCGCAATTTCTTTGAGGCGCGCGATGACAACCTCGGTGCCCTGCTTGTCGTCTCGCAAATCACCTTTGGAAAAGAACGCCAGCAGCACGACGTTCACCCCGAAAACCTTGCAGACGTCCACGCTGTCGGAAACCCACTGGGCGGCGCGCGGGTCGCTTTTCAAAGGCACTTCGTTCAGCGCTCCGATGGCCAGTGACGAGATAGCGACGCCCGTTTGTTTTCGCGCCTCCAGATATCTCTGCTGCACTTCGGGCTTGCGCAGCGGCAGGTCGTCCTTCGGATCCCCCAGGTCCACCTGGATGCCGTCGAGCCCCAGTTTCTTCGCCACCTCGAGCGCCGAGGGGTCCGTCCGCTTGCCCAGTGTCCAATCGCAGGCGCCGATCTTGAATCCGAGGGGCCGGGCAAGGGCCAGCCGAGACCCCGTCAGAGGCCAATCTGCAAACCCCGCTTTCAGCGCCAGTCCTGCGGCGGCAAAACGGGCGCTTTCAGCCATCATTTCGCGGCGGGTAAGACGTTTAGAGCCCATACTTCTCCCTCCTCAGCATACGAATTGAAGTTCCCATGTGTTCCAGCGATTTCAGCCTTCCGAACGCCCCCACCCCATCGTCATCCGGCGAGACGGACAGGATGAGAGCGGCGCGCTTCATTCCCGTCAGGCCGTCAAGCCGTCAAGGTTCGGGACGAGCCGCTCGTTGGCCGTCATCATCTCTTCCCAGGTGACTCCGCGTTGGCCGTACGCCGCCATGCGGCCGAGAATCGTGGTGAGATTGCTGCGAACGCTGGGGGCGACGGTGTCATTGGAAAACCGGCCTTGAGTGACGTTGTCATGGAAGGCGGCGATGTTTCGAATGGCGCCGTTGGGATAAAGGTCTTCCACCTTTCCTCCCGCGTAGGGAGTCTTCCCTTTGATGGAAACCTCTCCGAAGTAATGGGTATCGATCGTTCCCTCGGTGCCGTACATTCGGCAGAGGATGTCGTCCCATCCCGCGCCCAGTTGCTTCGAGCAAAAGCTGACCAGCACGTCGCCGGGGAAAGTGAAGACCACGGAAAAGTGGTCCCAGCAATTCCCCATCGTGCGGTCCCCGCGCCCTCCGCTGCCATAGGCGTGAACCGGGTGGGCGTCCAGAATCCAGGCGGCGACGTCGATGGAGTGAATGTTCTGCTCGGTGATCACGTCGCCGGATAGCGCCCGGTCCAGGCCCCAGGCGCGCAGGCGAAGCTCGGGGTTCGTGGGATCGGGGCGCAGGTCTTCGATCTGGCGTTTCCAAGGGATGTCGGCGATGTAGGTGGCCTCGCCGCAGATAATCCGCCCAATGTCGCCTTTCTGCGCTCGTTCCACCGCTTCGCGATACAGGGGATCGGTCCGGGTCTGGAAGTCGACCAGGAAGCAGCGCTTGTTGGCGGCGGCTTTGCGCCCGCTCTCTTCCACGCTGCGGCATCCCGGAACGTCCACCCCAATCGGCTTGGCGAGATAGACGTGCGCGCCGGCATCCACCGCCGCGGCCGCCTGTTGGGGATGGAAGTAGGGCGGACTCTCAATCGCCACCGCGTCCACTTTCCCATCCAGCAGCTTCTTGTAGCAGGAAAGGCCGGCATAGCGCCGCTCCGCAGCCAAATTGAACTTTTCGCCGAAGGCGTCCACGCGGTCCTGGAAGTAATCCGCCCCCGCCACCACTTCGTAGCCGCCGTGCTTCATGAAGAGATCGGCGATCCAGGTGCCGCGCTGGCCGCAGCCAATCATGCCCAAGGCGATTTTGGAATTAGCCTGCGTGCCGCGGACGAGCTGCGGCTTCAGGATTGTCACCGAAGCGGCAGCCATACCCGCTCCCGCCAGGAACTCCCGGCGGCCGATTCGCTGGACGATTCTCGGCTTTTTGGATTCACCCGACATTTTGTTACCCTCCTGTTTGAGGAAGTGGCGAAGAAGACGCACCGCCAGCCGAACACTATCAACCACAGTCCGCAATTTCAAGGCGGCCGGCGGCTGAGCACCCTGTTGCGGCGTCGGCGTCTGCTGAGGCGAGGGAGACCGAGGGGGTGGAGAAATGCTTCCCGGAAACCGAGGCGGATTCT
Source organism: Terriglobia bacterium (assembly GCA_035528275.1). GTDB lineage: Bacteria > Acidobacteriota > Terriglobia > UBA7540 > UBA7540 > DATKYV01. The sequence goes on from DATKYV010000133.1 coordinate 11,652, forward strand.
TAACTAAACAGTTTCCAGGTGAGGAAAGATCACCTGCACATCTTGCAGGGTTATCAGGCGCTGTTTCGCCATCCGGCGCAAGGTGGGCAGGACGTGGGCCACTTGCCCGGCGCGATCGATGAATTGAACAATCAGGGGACGCCTGCCCTGCAACTCGCCCGCGGCGGGTGCAGGCGCCGTCGTTCCCGCCGTGAACCCGGCCAAGGCCGGCAAAACCGTCCCACCGGCGCAACCGGAACGATTGAGGAATTCCAGGATCGCCTCATGCAACGGCCGCCCTTCCCATTCATCCGCTTCGTTGAGATAAACACATACAAGCTGGTAGCCGGTCGCCATTCAACCCTCCACGCGAACCCATTTCCCCCGGATGGTCGCGCCGATTAAATGGAATTATGCACAAACCATCGCGCTGCGCCAGTGAAAAAGTTTATGTCCCCGAGAACTCTTCACTGTGGTCCACCAGATTTTTCAATATATAACTGTGTAACAGACTCCGTTGCGAAGAATTTGGCCTCGCTGGCCTCAGGGGGCGGCGTTGATGAAGCGAATCCGGGCGCCTCGGGCGAAGGGCCGCACGAATTCGCGGCAATTCGTCCGAGCCTCCATTACAATCGCAACCCGCTGATGAGCGAAGCCGCGAGTCGGTTCGAAGCAGGCGTGCGGTCTCATGGCCTGCATCCGCGCCCGGCTTCATGGCCGGATGAAACGCAAGGCGAGATGCCAATGTGGCTTGGGACTTTGCTAACCGTGCTGATGGGCGTTTCGCTGGGCCTGCTGGGCGGCGGAGGTTCCATCCTCGCCGTGCCCATTCTCGTTTACGTCATCGGCCTGGACGTCCATCACGCCATCGCTCTTTCGCTGCTTCTGGTGGGCGGAACGGCGGTATTGGGCGCGGGCTTCCATCACCGCAATTCCCCCCTCGCCTGGCGCGAGGCCCTGCTGTTCGCCGCCTGCGGCGTCCCCTTCAGCTTCCTGGGCGGGATTGTCTCACGGCGCTTTCCCGGGCCGATCCTGCTGCTGCTCTTCGGCCTGCTCATGGTGACGGTGGGTGGTCTGATGCTTCGACCGCGCCCCGAACCGCACGAAGGCAAACGCCGAAGCGTGGCGCTGTTTATCCTGGCCGGCGCGGGCGTGGGATTTCTCACCGGATTCCTCGGCGTGGGCGGCGGTTTCCTGATCGTCCCGGCGTTCATCCTGCTACTTCACATGCCCACGCGCCGTGCCATCGGCACCTCGCTGGTGGTCATCGCCGTCAATTGCGCCTCGGCGCTGGTCGGTCACTGGCCATCGCTCCAAATGCAGTGGCGGTTGATTGTTCCCCTCAGCGTCGCGGCACTTGCCGGGAGCTTGGCGGGCGTGGAACTCTCGCGACGTTTCAGCCCCCGCTCCCTGCGTCAAGTGTTCGGCGTATTCGTCGTGATCATCGGGCTGGCGATCGTCCTGCGCAACCTGCCGATCCCTTAGCGCCCTGCGAATCTTCGCGGGAAGAAGTGGCGCTCCGACCAAGGCTCCAGTAGAATCCTGCCCGGCAGAATGATTTCCAAAGGGAAACAGCCGGTATGATGCGAAGCATTCTGTTAGCCGCCTCTCAGAACTCCTGGCTGCGCGAGCGCGTTCCCAGGTTCCGGTTTGTGCGCCGCGCCGTTTCGCGATTCATGCCGGGAGAGGAAATCGGTGACGCCCTCGCCGCCGCAGCCGAGCTCAAAGAGAAAGGCATTCGGACGGTTCTGACCCACCTCGGGGAAAACATCGCCGCCGCAAAGGAAGCCGAATCGGTCGCCGACCATTATCTCGACGTCCTCGACCGAGTCGCCCGCGCCGGCCTTCCCACCGAGGTATCCGTGAAGCTGACCCACCTGGGGCTGGATTTGAGCGCCGAGTTTTGCTACGCGAATCTCCGGCGGATCATCGAGTGCGCCGGAGCTCACAGCGTGGTCTGGATCGACATGGAGACGAGCGATTACGTTGATGTAACGCTCGACCTCTACCGCCGCGCTCGCCAGGCTTACCAGAATGTGGGCGTATGCCTGCAGGCCTACCTCTATCGGACGGCCGACGATCTCGCCTCCCTCATCCCTCTTGGCCCGGCGATCCGGCTCGTCAAGGGAGCTTACAGGGAGCCCGCAGATCGCGCCTTCCCCCGCAAGCGAGATGTGGACGAGAATTTCTTCGCCTTGTCGCAACAACTCCTGAGCGACGAGGCCCGTCGCGCCGGCGTGCGAGCGGGCATCGCCACCCACGATCTCGAGCTCATCCGGCGCATCGAGGATTACGCCAAGTCCCGGGATTTGGGCAAGGATTGCCTGGATTTCCAGATGCTCTATGGAATTCAGCGGACGGAACAGCTCCGGCTGGTCCGGGAGGGCTGGCGAACCCTCGTCCTGATTTCCTACGGGACCTACTGGTTTCCCTGGTATATGCGGCGACTCGCGGAGCGACCGGCGAATCTCCTTTTCGTCGCGCGAAATATCTTTACGGGTTGAAGGCGCGCCCGAGCGTTTCAGCGTTGACGGCAAGCTGCACGCCGCGAAGGAAAAAACTCAGACGTGGTTGCGGAGCATCAGCTCCTTCGGGTGGGGATCGAGATAGACCTGTCCTTCGAGATAGGAAACCTTGTGCAGCCGCACGTAATGGCGCAAAAGTGTTAGCGGGACGACGAGCGGAACGAGCCCGCGCCGGTAGTCCTCAATGATACCAGCGAGCTCTTTTCTGTCTTCGTTTCCCAGCCGGTCCTTAAAGTAACCTGCCATGTGTTGAAGGACGTTGGTGTGGCGGCGCGGGGTGGCGATCTTGGCCAGCGCCGTCATATACACTTCCACGTAGCGCCGTTCCAGCTCCGCTCGCGGCGTGCCCTTGGCGCCAGCGACCAGCCGGCCGAGCTTCTCATGGGCAGCAGCGTCGTGGGCCAGCAAGAGAAATTTTTCGCCGGTGTGAAAACGGACCAGATCGCCTCGCCGCCAGGGACGGACGAAGAAGTCGCGCAGACGCCGGTAGGCGAAAACCCGTTCGATAAAATTCTCGCGCAGCCGCGCGTCCTGGAGGCGGCCTTCGTCCTCGACGGGGAGCAGGGGCAAGCGCGCCATCAGGGATTCGGCGAAAAGCCCGCGTCCCGATCTTGTGGGAGCTCCGCTCTTCCCGTAAAGGCGCACGCGCTCCATGCCGCAGTTCGGGCGAATCTTTTTTCAGGATGTAGCCGGAGAGTTCCAGCTTATCGAGCTCGCGCGCCTTTCTCTCGGCGTAGCGCCGCATGGCCTCAGTATGGTCCGTCCCGCTCTGTGTGCCCTTCAGTCGGATTCCACCGATATCCTGGACCAGGTGGATGGCCTCGCGCGGCGTTCCCAGACCGATGTCGACTTCCGGGCAAACAGGGACGAAGGAAACGTATTTGTTCAGAGTTTCCGTGACGAAGTCGTTGCGCTTGTGCCCGCCGTCGAAGCGCACCTGCTCACCCAATAGACAAGCGGAAACACCGATACGAATTTCTGAGGTCGGGTTCACCGATCACCCTGGGGGGGGCCAATCGACGGGCCCGCTGCGCCGGCGCTTCCGCCGCCCGCTATTAGCACTGGCCCAGCAGGTGCAAGAACAGAGTCAGATAACGCTTCACGTTGCTGGTAATCAGAAAGTTTTCGCGCACGTGTTCGTGTCCAAGCTCACCCAGCCGCTGAGCGATCAAGGGATTGGAAAGCAGGTAGCGGATCTGATACGCGGTCCCTTCCACCGAGTGGGCGAGCATTCCGGTGTGCTTGTGAATCACCTGCCGGGGGATGCCGCCCACCGCCGACGCCACCACCGGCTTCTTCTTCCACAACGCTTCGGTGACGGTGAGCCCAAATCCCTCGCGCAGGCTCTTCTGAATAATGATCGTGGACCCGCGTTGCAGGGCGTTAATCTCCAGGGCGCTCCAGGGCGGCAAATTGAGGATGTGGATATCCGGGTCGCCCGCGGCCACGCGCCGAACCTCTTCGAGCACCGCGCCGCCCTCCGGATCGTCCTTGGCGCCGCCGCCGGCCAGGACCAACTGGCAGTCGGTGTAGCGCTTGACGCTCTGATAGGCGCGCACCACCCCGACCGGGTCTTTCAGATGGTCGAAGCGGGAAACCTGCGTCAGAATCGGCCGCTTCGGGTCGATCTGGAATCGTTCCAGCGTCGCCTGCACGAATTCGGGGTCAAGCTCGAGGTTTTTTTCCGAAAGCGGGTCGATACACGGATAGAAAAGATACTGGGCAATGGGAAGCTGGCGGGAGAATTCGGGAGAAGAAAAGATCGCGCCGTCGTGGCGGGTGACGAAGGGCTCGAGAAATCCCCAGACGATAGGGTTCGGCTTGGAGAGGTCGATGTGACAACGCCAGATCCAGTGGCCGGAGTTGTGGCGCCGGGCCTTGATCAAGCCCGCCGGCTGAGGGTCATGGATGACAGTAAATTCCGCATCCATGCTCAGGCGGGCGAGATTCTGCTCCGTATAGGCGAGAAAGACGGCGAAGCTCTCCGGAGGTTTGGTGTACGGCCCGCCATGCAGAGCGTTGTGGAACGCCTTGGTGATCTCGAAGAAATCATCCCCGCCGGTCACCACATCCCAGCGGACGGCGAGGCCCAGCTCGCTGAGAATCGGCACCAGACGGTTGAGGATTTCCGCCACGCCGCCGCCCACGGAAGTCGAGTTCACCATCTGAACGGTCCGGCCTTGCAGCCGCGAGGCGAGAGCGCGAAGCTCCGCGACCTCCGAGGCCCCCAAAAGCGGCACGTAGCCGTCGAGTTGAATCATGCGGGGACCGGGGGGAATGCTGCTCATCGGCTCAGCTCCTCGTCAATGAAGGACATCAGAATCTGCCGGGCACTCACCAGCGTGTTCGTGTAGATGTCGATACGGTTTGTGCGCTGCGCGAGCTCCTCCAGTCCCAGCCCGGTCTGGAACCAGAGGGAGAAATCGTTGGTGCGAAGGTGAAGGCGCAGGCGGGAAGCGATGAAGTGGAAATGGAAGGACGCGTTGCTGAGCCGTTCGAGGCTTTCGCGGAATTGCTCGAGGCTCCAAGCTTCCCAACCCAGGGGAACGCTCAATTCCAGACTCTCGAGAAAGTAGAACGGTTCGAAGGAAGGCTGCAGCGCGCCGTGCGGGTGCGCCTGGCAATACTCCACAATGGCGCGCCGCAGGTCGTTACGAAGGTCCCCCAGCGAGAGATATTCGCGGATGTCCAGAGAGGCGAGTTTCTCGGCCAGCGCGTGGCCGTTGCAGGAGGCCATCACCCACTGAGCGAAGTCATTGGAATAGCCCTCGGTCAGGAAATGGTGCCGGCTCAGGTTCTGAAACGTATGATAGAAAATGGATGCGTCGCTGCAAGCCTCAATGCCCTTACCCAGCTCGTCCAGGTTGCTGGCCTTGCAGTTGCTGATCTTGGTCAGGTAAGACGCGGTGACGAATTGGAACGGCTGATCCGCGGTTCTCATCCGATTTCCGCCTCCAGTCTCTCCAGAAATTGTCTGACCTCCTTCGGATTGCGCAGAAAGAAGCGCGCCCGGGTGGCTCGCGGCTTCCCCACGCGCACCGTAATCCCGCGAGGCAGCGCCGCAAAGGCGGCCTCGTCGGTGGTGTCGTCACCCAGGTAGAAAGTGAGGGGAGAGTTTGAAAGTCCCGCCAAGATTCCGCGGACCGCCTCGCCCTTGCCCCTCACCTCTTTGGAAAGCACCTCCCAAATCTTGTTGCCGTCCATCAGCCGGAGGTCGTTATCGAATGCTTTCAGGATGGCGCGCACCAGGGGACGCGCTCTTCGGACCTCGCTCGCCGGTGCGCGGCGATAGTGGACAACCAGACAGAGTCCCTTATCTTCGATCCAGATATTGGGGAACGACGCCAGCCCGGCGGAAAGCAATTGCCGCGCCGCTTCGATCCATACCCTGGCATGGCCCGGAAATCCTCGACGATCGCCTCGCTCCCAACCGTGGAGCCCGAGATAGCGCACGCCTGGTATCTTGGCGCGCCGGCGGATGTCGGCATAGCGTCGTCCGCTGATGATCCAAGCTCTGACGCGCGGGCTCCCGGCCAAACGGGAGAGTATACGCCGGGTTCCCGAATCAAGACGAACATCTTTCGGGCGGCGGCGAAAGGGAACCAGTGTGCCATCGAAATCGAGAAAAAGCGCGACCCGCCGCGCGGATTTCAGGCGCTCGGCGACCCGGCTCCAACACTCGAACAAATGGCGAGCGGCGCGGCGCCCGCGGGGGCGGGGGCCTTTTCTCTTGCCCTTCAATCCGCCACTGGGCACACAAACTTTGGCAGTTATCCGGCGGCCCATTCCAGGATCCTTCTGCTTGTCCGCGATGACGTGGAGCTTCCGACCCGGGGTCTCATCTCAGGTCAGGAAGCGGCCGACTTCATTGTCTTTTGCGGTCTATCGGACTTCTCGGGGCGAACTTCGGAAAGCTCAGCGATCAGATTTGCCGCCCAACGATAGACATTGCGATCCTTCACAATCTTACGCATGCGTTCCATCCGGGCCTTTCTCTCCTCGGGGTCCATCTCCAGGGCGACCCGGATAGCTTCCGCCAGTTGCTCGGTGTCGTATGGATTCACAATCAGGGCGTCCCGAAGCTCGCGGCAGGCTCCGGTGAACCGGCTGAGGATGAGCGCGCCTTGCCCGTCGTGGCGCGAAGCCACAAATTCCTTGGCCACCAGGTTCATCCCGTCGTGCAACGAGGTGACCATGCAGAGGTCTGCGGCGCGGAAGTACCGTTCGATTTCACGGTGCGTGTGGTGGCGCTTCAGGAAGACGATGGGCTTCCAGCGGCCCGCCTGGAAACGCCAGTTGATGCGTTCCGCCTCCGATTCCACCTCCGCCAGCAGGTCGTGATAGCGTTTGATATGCGTCCGGCTGGGTGCGCCGATCTCCACAAAAGTGAATTGGCCCTGATACCCGGGATACTTCTCGAGAAACCGCTCGACCCCGCGAAACCGCTCCGGGATCCCCTTGGTGTAGTCGACGCGGTCCACGCCCACACCCAGGAATACCGCCTCCACGCCCAGTTCCTTGAACAGAGCGGCGCGGTCCAGATACGGAGATGCCTGCGAGCCCATTTCCGGGAGAGATTCCACCTGATCCACGCTGGCGGGGAACGGGCGCACCAGGGTGAAATGGCCGCGCCGGTTGACGGCGTAGCGGTCCCATTCGATCCGGCACTCCAGCGCCTGGTCCACCGTTTCCAGGAAATGATTGCAGTGCGCCTGAATGTGGAAGCCCACCAGATCCGCACCCAGCAGGCCGTCGACCAATTCGCGCTGCCAGGGACAGATTCCGAAGACCTGAGGATTCGGCCAGGGGATGTGCCAGAAAATCGCCACGCGCGCATCGGGCCGAGCCTCTTTGACGAGCCTCGGTAGCAGGGTGAAGTGATAGTCCTGAATGAGGACGGTGGGATGCTGGGTGCCTTCCATTTCCTTCAGCACCGCTTCCCCGAATTTGCGGTTGACCGCCCGGTACTGCTCCCAGTCCGTGGCTCGAAATGTCGGCCGGGTGTGGGCAATGTGGCAGAGCGGCCACAATCCTTCGTTCGCGAAGCCGAAGTAGTAACCCTCTTCCTCCTCTTTGCTGAGCCACACGCGGCGCAACGTGTAGTGAGGGTCGTCCGGGGGGACACGGAGGCGATCGTGCTCGTCCACGACTTCGCGGTCGGCGTCGCCCGCGCCGTGCGCGATCCAGGTTCCGTCACACGCACGCATGACGGGCTCGAGCGCAGCAATTAGACCCCCGGCCGGCACGATTGCCTCCACCGACTTTCCCTGCCGGACATGCATGCAGGGCTCGCGGTTGGAGACGACGAACAAGGGGCTTTCCTGGAGCTTGCTTTGCACGTGAAATCGAAGCCGTTCGGGAGTCCACAGAGACTCCGGAGCTTCGTAGGGGACTGCTTTCTCCTCAACCGCCGCCCGGGCCGCGGCCAGACTACTGGCCATACTCGTCATCTCGCGGGCCAACGGCTTGAGCAAGTCCTCATCAGGAAAGGCGGGGCGTTCGTGAAGTCCACCCATGCGCAGCTCTCTCATCCACTGCACGGCCTTGGCGATCGGCCCTTCGATGCTCCAGCGAACGATCAACACAGTCGCCAGGACGACCAATACGGCCATCACCGCCACCCGCAGAACGGTCTCACGCCAGATGCTGCCGGTTTCGGCTTCGATGTAGCCGGCCTCATGGAAAATTGCCAGCGCTCCCACGATGTCCGTATCGCGGTGCAAAGGCAGCGCAAAGAGGTGCATGTCCGAACCGCCAAGCTTGAGGAACTGCCCGCGTTCCAAGTTCTGGTTCATGACCTGGAAGACCACCGCGGGGCGGCTGGTCAGCTGCGCGCTCAACACCGAGGTGATGGCCAGGACGTTCCCTTCCCGGTCATAGATCACCACCCCGGCCAGGTGTTCGCGGTTTCCGAAACGTTCCACCAGGCGCAGAAGGTCCCCCCGGTCGCTCTTCTCGAGAAGCGGAACGACACTCTCTTCCAGACTCTCCGCCAGGATACTGGCGCGTCTCCCCAGATCGCTCCTCAAAGCGCCCTTGATCGCCTCGACCTGGAAGTAGGCAAAGAGAAGCGAGACCAGGGTGATCCCCACAATCAAGACCAGAATCAGGCGTAATGTGATGCGCATTGGTCGAACCCTTCCTGGTATTTCTGACCCGTCGGGCGGTTTTCCAACGAGCACGATGAACAAGAACCGGACAGCCGCTTGAGCCGAATCCTCCGCTTCACAAAAGGTGCCGGTGAAAGTCGGGGCTTACTTCGTCGTTTCGCCGAGCAAGGCCCGGACGGCGCGGTCCCACCCCTGGGGACCGACTCCCCCGGCGCGCCGAACTCCGGGCACGGCGGCCAGCGTCTCGGAATCGTATCGCCCGCCCGGTCGCGCCACGAGGATGGGGATATCGACGGCGCGAAGCAGCGCCACGTCGTTGGGGCTGTCGCCAAGTCCCACGGTCCGCACGTGCGCTCCCCGGGCACGCCGAAACCACCTCATTAGATGGCGAACCGCCACTCCTTTGTCGTTCGCCCCCAGAATATGAAAAAAGCGCGAACCGCGAGTGGCCCGCAGGCCTTCGCGGCGGATCTCCCTGCGCAAGCGGGGCCAAGCTCGCGCCCCGCTGTCCAGGATCAAAAACGGCTCGTCGTACTCGCGCCGGAGGGCGCGGCGAGCCTCTCCGAGTCCCAGGCCGGTCGCCGCGGCAACCTGGCCGGCGGTCATCTGGGCGAAGCCCCAGACCCGGATCCCTGTCCGTCGCGCGGCTCGTCCCAAAGCCCCCAACAACTTCCGGCGGGGCGTGCCCAGGGGAACCCGCTGCCAGTCCCTTCCCGCCCTTCGAGCCCCCTTCACGCGAAACTGAAAGTAGCCGGCGGGCAGGTAAATCGCCCCGCCGTTTTCAACCACAAAGGGGTCGCGGCGACCGAGATCGCGAAGCAACGGCAGGACCTCGGCCCGCGACTTGCTGGTGACAATCACCAGCGGGCTGCCACGCCGCCGGATGGCCGCCAGGGCGCCGCGCGCCGCGGTCCAGCGGTAGTCTGCGTGGTCGAGCAGCGTGCCGTCCAAATCCGTGAAGAAGACCCAATGCACCGGCATACCCCATTCCTCGATCAGAGATGGTGCATCGTGTTCTCACCTTCGGTGTCGGACTTCGGGCGGAAATGCGATTGAAGAAAATCGTGCGCCATGTCGCGCGCCGCCAGGCCGATAGCGATTGCCGCCGCGGTCACGACGCCTCCGAACAGAATCGCAAAGGTGACGATAATCGTTATCCGGCTGATCCCCAGCTCATCCAGCGCGGCGACGGCGGTCAGGGCCATGACGAAAAAGCGCGTCACGTTGGCCAGCAGGCGCGCCGACGGTAGGCCCGCGTTCACCGCGGCAATCAGCACGCTCCGCCCCAGGAATCGGCTCACCAGCGCGCCGACAATCAGGATGAGCAGCGCGGCGAGCAGGTGCGGCAGATAGAGGAAAAACCGCTCGACCAGGTTCATCGTCCACTGGCTGCGGGTGGCGTTCAAACCGGCCAGCAAGAAGGTCACAATAATCATCCCCCCCACGACCTGTCCGGCCAGGTAGGAGCACGAGCGGGCAATGCCCAGGCGCTCGACCTCCATGCCCACGCCCGCGCGATCGCACAGCCGGTCAAAGCGCAGGGCGCGCAAAACCCGGTAGACCAATTCCTTGGCCAGCCAGCCCACCACCAGCCCGACGAGGATGAGGATGACCACACCCATCAAATTGGATAGGCCCGCCACGGCCTGATGGCCGAGGTCCCGCAGGGGTCCGAGGATCGCTTTCTCCCAGAATCCATTCATGATTCACCTCTTTTCTGCGGTCTGGAGCGACCACTGGGTGATCAGTTGCGGCTTCAGCTGCTCGTAGACCGAACAAAGCTCTTCGATCCGGTCTTCCACCTGAGCGGCAGTTTCATTTTCCGTCTGCCGCGCGAAGGAAGCAACCCAACCGAGATACAGCGGTGTGAGCGATTTCAGCAGATGCTCGCGGTCGATGGTTCGCCGGTGGTAGGCCAGCGCGAAATCAAAAATGACCTTCACCCAGACCTCCGGCGGCAGCGCGAAACTCGCCGGCGGCTGCCCGGCGCATTCCGTGAGTCGCGCCAGAGAGTCCGGCGAAATCACTTTCTCGTAAATGGACCGCAGGTCGCGGCAGCCCTGCCCGAAGGCCGCCAGCATGCGCGGCATGTTGATGGGCACGGGCTCGAGCCCCACTTCGAAAGGAAATCCAAATAAGGGCGCCTGTTGCGATCCTTCCATAGCTCTCCAAACACCTGCGTAGGTCTCCATCAGGTTGAAGACCGAACCCACCACCTGCAACAGCATGGCGCTCAAGTCGGCTCCGGGATCCTTGGCGTCATGGATCTTCGCGCCCAGGTAAGACTGGCAGACGCGGAATTTTTCCGCCATGGCGGTGGTGGTCATCCAGATATCAATTCCATAGCGCGCCACATCCGTCATCCACACGTCGCGGCTGAGAAAGTGCCGAGTCAGCCGCCCCGAGATTCCGAACTCTCCCCCGATGGGCTGGCGAACGCGCCATCCGTAGAGCGCCCGGGTGAGCGGATACACGATGCTGTTGGTAATCGTGCCGTCGTATTTGTGGCGTTTGTAGTAGGGCGCGACGTAGTCAAACTCGCGCTCCAGCACCGGCCGCAGCAGCAGGTCAAACCACTCGGGCGTGATGCTGCGCAGGTCGGCATCCACCACCGCCAGGGCCTGGGCCTGCGTCAGCTCGGTGATGCGGAAGATCGTCCGGAAAGCGCTGCCTTTGCCGGGAAGCCCGTGGTAGGGCGTGGTCAGCCGGTGCACGGGATGAAGGGAGTGGCTGACGAAAAGCGCCTTGGTATCCAGATGACTCTGTTCCACCATCTCCCGCGTACCGTCTTTCGAGCCGCCGTCGGAGTTCACGATCAGCGCCCGGCGGTCGGGGAAATATCTCAGCAGCCCCGCCTGCGCCGCCTGCACGACGTGCCCGATGGTCCGCGCGTTGTTGTAGCTGGGAATACCCACCACGATGTCCACCGGCCCCGCCGACTGGACGCTCGCTTTGACCTCCGGCTTCAGGATTTCGTTCTCCACTCCGCCCTTCCTCAAGCGTTGTCGTTTTCTATCGCTTCCCCAAGCCGCTCAAAGATGTCCGGGATGGCGGCGACGATCCGGTTCCAGTTGGGAATCAACGGCTGACCCAGCGGGTCGGCAAGAAAGGTCTCAGCGGCCAGCCGAAGGGCGCGACTGAAGGCATGAACCGCGTCTTCCTCGGCGTGCCGGTCAAAGGTCAGGCCGTTTACCATGGCGTCGGCATGGAAGCGGGTAATGATGTCCTC
>DATKYV010000134.1:0-4339 GCA_035528275.1 Terriglobia bacterium
AACTCAGAAGTGCGCCAGGAATTCGACGAAGAAGAGGTTGTGCAGTCCGTGGAATTCACCCGTCGCGGACGATGCGAAGAGTTGCCCGCCGACCGTGAGGTCCGTATTCGGCGTGAGGTTGTATCTGGCGAGAGGCATGAAGAAGCTGCTAGGCCCTTGAAGCTCCACCACCGTGTAGCCTTCGACGTGGAATAGCGGCGTCACCTCGTAACGCGCGCCGCCGGAGAGAAAATGCCGCCGCAGGGTGAAAATCTCCCTCGTGAACCGCAGCAGAACGCTCGGATCGAACGGTTCGCCGGGGACGAATCCCGCCGGTTGACCCTGGTTGTAGAAGTACTCGCCGACCAGATAGAGAGTATTCGTGAACGCGTAGTCGGAACCGAAGACGACGCGGAGAGCATTTTGCTCGCTCTGTTGGTGGCGCCACGTGTAGGTCGCTTCCCCGCGCAGGCCGGCACCGCCCACCTGACTTGCGAACTCGGCGCCCGCGACCCAGTCGCGCCCAAAGCGTCCGACGAATCCGGCGACGTCCGTATTGCGAATTGTGCTTGAGAGCCTGGTAGCGGTAATCGAACGGTTGAACCCATTCTGCGGCGCGTAGACGAGAGTCCAGACGGCATTGCCGCGAACGTTCACCTCCAACTGCGCCGCATCCACACCCACCCGCTCCTCGCTTTCGATTTGCAGCGGGCTGAGCGGATTGAACACGTCCACGGGGCTCCAGAATCGCGCCGTGCCCCAGCCGATACGCTGGCGGCCGAGGGTCAGCGCGGCTCGGGCATTCCGGATGGTCACCGACCCGCGATAGAGTGAGGTGTCCCAGTAAACGTGATCCTCATCGACAAACGGATGAAGCAGGTCGAAGTAAGTCGCGTCCTGGCGCCGGCGCACCAGCTCGAAATCCGGTAGGGTGTTCAGGTTTCCGAAATGTGCTTCGTTATCGAACTCGATATGAAATAGGACAGACTCGCCGTGGCGGCCATCGAGACTGAGCCGCAGGCGGTTCAGGCTGTCGCCGAAGGTTTCGCCCGTGACGAACGATTTTGAGGCGGTAAAGAGATTCTTGTAATAGCCGCCGAGCTGAAACTCAAAAGCCGGGGCTTTGGCGGGACCGGAGTCCTGCTGCGCCGCTGCCGTCATCGCTCCGGCCAGCAGCCAAGTCAGGACCGCCGCTGCCCGTTTCATCGCGCAGCCTTCGCGGGTTCGGGGTCGCGATTCTCATCCGACACCACCGCGCCGTCTTTGAGACGGATCAGTCGCCGCGCGCGTTCCATCACCAGCGGGTCATGAGTGGAAAAAAGGAACGTAATTCCTTTTTGGCGGTTCAATTCCGCCATCATATCCAGGAGGACGGAGGCGCTGGCGGAGTCCAGGTTGGCAGTGGGTTCGTCGGCGAGCACGATTTCCGGCTCGGTCATGATGGCCCGCACCACCGCCACCCGTTGCTGCTGGCCGCCGCTCATCTCGTTGGGCCGCTTGTCGCGGATTTCGGCAAGCCCCACCATTTCCAGCAATGTTTCGGCGCGCCGCAGGCGCTCCGCCTTCGGCATCCCTTGCAGGGCGGGAATAAACTCCAGGTTCTCCATTGCCGTCAGGACCGGAAACAGGTTGTAAGCCTGAAAAACGAAACCGATGTGGCGCAGCCGGAAGTCGGCGAGCTGGTCGGGCGGCGTGGATGTGAGGTTGAGGTTGGCGATCCGGACCACACCCTGGTCCGGCCGGTCCAACCCGCCGATAATGTTGAGCAACGTTGTCTTACCGGAGCCCGACGGTCCTGCCACGGCGACAAACGATCCCGGCTCGAGCGAAAGTGTGACGCTGCGAAGCGCGTGAACGTCCACGTGGTCGCTGTAGGTTCTCGAAACGTTTTCCAGGTCCACTTGGGCCATCGCAAATCACCTCACACGTGACGAATCGCCTCCACGGGCCGCAGCCGCGAGGCATAGATCGCCGGGTACAATCCCACGAGCATGACCACCGCCAGGACGGATGAGTCCGAGATAAGCAGATTGGCAGCGGTCAGCTTGGTGTAAACGACGGTGGAAGTCATTCCCAGAGCCGCCGCGCCCTCTCCCCACGCCGACAGGTTCATTCCGTGGGACGCGTAGTAGAGGGTGGCCGCCACTCCGATGCTGCAGCCAATCACCACGCCCGTCATCCCCAACACGAACGCCTCCTCAACCACCAGCTTGATGATCTGGCGGGGCTTCGTGCCCAGCGCCATCATCACCCCGAACTCGCGCACCCTTTCAAAAACCGACATCATGATGGTGTTGAGAATCCCGATGGAAATGACGACGAAAAAGAAGACGACGATGATGTAGAAGAAAGCGTCGTCGAGCTCGATAAACTGGAGCAGGAAAGGCTCAACTTCGTACCAGGTCAGCACCTCGACATTCTGTTTAGTCAAGGCGGCTTTGAGCACCTCCTGCGCAGTGGGAACCTGAAGGGACGAGTGGAGCAGCACCACGGCCTCCGTGATCCGCCCCTCGAGCGAGAAGAGCGATTGGGCGTCGCGGCGAAGAAGAAAAACCATCCCCCGGTCGAGCTCCGGCGAGCCGGAGCGGAAGATTCCCACTACACGAAACAGATCGGCGCCCATCGAGCCGTCCGCCGCCTGCACCATCAAGACGACCTTGTCCTCGAGATCGGCCTTGAGGTTGATCGCCAGGCGATCCCCGATCAAGATCGGCCGCGCCTGTCCGGGCTTGAGGTACTCGCCTTTCACCACCCCGTGGTCGATGGTGGTGACGGTGCGCTCCTGCTGGGGGTCGATTCCCACGATGGCCACGCCGGCCGAATTCTCCGCCGTGCTCGCCAGGCCGTCGCCGAGGACGCGCATGGAATATCCCCGCACGCCCGGCAGGCGTTCTATGGCGCGCTGGACCTGGTCGGGCGAAGGCAGAGTCTTGTTCAGGCCGGGGTCGTCGTGATACCCGCCGCCGTGAATCTGCAGGTGGCCGATGTGGGAGCGAACCGAATTGTCCACCATCTGCTCGTGAAAACCGTCGCCAATGGCCCGCATGAAAATATTGAAGGCGAGGCCCAGGGCAATCGCCACAATCGTGAGCAAGGAGCGCCGCCGATTCCGCCAGACGTTTCGCCAAGCCATACTCAGAAACAACATGGGCTCACTCCCCTGTTTCGCTAAAACGGCCGCTTCATGTTCCGCTGGGTAAAGATGCGGTCGGGAATCTTCAGGTCGAACTTCAAGTCGCTGTAAACCAGCACCGTCTCGTGGCCAGGCTTGGTGACCGAAACCATCTTCCAGCGCATCGGGTAATTTCGCCCCCCGGCCTTGCGGATATCCTCATAGGTAAGCACCTTTTTCAGCTCGCCCTTCTCATCGTAGAACTCCTGTTTTCGTGGAAGGTAATCCGACTTTCGAATCGCCAGGACGAGCTTTCCCCAGACTACCGGGGCATCCGGCTTGGGCGTGGCGAGCACCTGGTAACACGCGTCTCCGCCCTCCACGACCTCGCCCACGATCTCGTGCGTATAGTCGTTCACCAGGCTGCTTTCCTTTACCAGATCATCGTTGGTGAAATCGCTGCCCATCCAGGGCTGCAACATCAGCGAAGGAGGGATCTTGATCACCCGCTCCACCTTGGGCAGATAGTTCCACATGTTGCTCCCGATGCGCAGCGTCGAGGTGCCCGCTTCCTTGGCGGGGGCGGTGATCAGGATGAAGGTCTTTTCGGGATTAACAGACCAGTATTCCATCTCCAGCGTCCGTTCCCAGTCCGGCGTGCGGACGGTCATGCTCGCTTTTCCCTGCTGGGTCTTGCCGCGAAGCGCCAAATCCGTTTTTGTCACGAGTTCGTGTGCGTCGGGGAGCGCAGCATATCCGGAAGCTGAGATCAGCATCAAGGCAGCTAAGGAAACCAAGAGGTGTCTCGAATTCGCCAGACCTCCCCGCGGTCTTCCCAGACCGGATACAATCGCGCTCCGATGAGCTGTTCTCATGCCTCACTCTCCATTTTCTTCCCGTGCGGAACCGGAATGAGGGCTCGCGGTTTCGGTCCAATTCTGAAATATCAAGGCGATGCCCGCGGACAATACCGTCAACGGGAAAGGGTCCGCAGCCGTTGGCGGGCGAGGACCACGGCGCCTAGCGCGCCGGCGTTGTCACCCAAAACGCCAGGAACAATCTTCACGCGTTCAGCGTCGCGGCTCTGGAGGAAATACTTGTAGGCCGTCGTGCGGATGGGGCCGACGAAATCCTCCTGAAGTCTTTCGGCAATCCCTCCGCCGATGACCACCACCTGCGGGTCGAGGGTGTTGACGATGTTGGCGACCAGAATACCGAGGTAACGCTGCGCGTGCTTCAGCACTTCCC
>DATKYV010000135.1:0-14608 GCA_035528275.1 Terriglobia bacterium
AAGGCGGGACTGGAGGCCAAGGAAACTCCGCTGTTCCGGTTCAACCAGGCCATCCCCGACATGGGGGCGAGCGAGTCCTTCCACAACCTTGCGTTCCAGCTCGCGCAGGGCGAAGTGGGAACTCCCATTACCGTTCCCAAGGGCATGGTGATTATCCAGGTGGCCGAGGTCGTCCCCGAACACCTGCCGAAGCTCGAGGAAGTCCGCGCTCGCGTGGAGCAGGACTTTCGCGCCGAGCGCTCCAAGGAATTGGCGGTCGAAAAAGCGCGTGAATTCGCCGCCCAAGCGAAGACCG
Source organism: Terriglobia bacterium (assembly GCA_035528275.1). Classification (GTDB taxonomy): domain Bacteria; phylum Acidobacteriota; class Terriglobia; order UBA7540; family UBA7540; genus DATKYV01. The sequence continues at coordinate 296 of DATKYV010000135.1, forward strand.
GGGATTTCCGAGCCTTGGCTCGAGCCGCCGGCCTTCCGGTGAAGGAGAGCACCGAGTTTACTCAGCAGGATTCCGTGGAGGGCCTGGGTTCCGGTTCCCAGCTCGCCGCGGCCTTCGACCTGCCGGTGGGGCAGACCAGTGACGTCGTCTCAGTCGGAGCAAACAGCACGGTGTTTCATGTTCTCTCCCGCACTCCTCCCAACGAAGCGGATTTCCTTCCTCAGCAGGATCAGATCGCCGAGGAATTGTTGGCCCGCAAGCGGACCCTGTCCTGGGAAATCTATCGGCAGAGCCTGAAACAAAGGCTCCTGAGTTCCGGTCAGTTGAAAATGAACGACGCGGGGATGAAGCAGTTCCTGGCGGCCTATCAGAAGTCCTAGCCCCGAAGCCCCGGCCCTCCACGCATTGAAGGCCTGCAGATGGAGGGCTGTTCGTCCCTCGCTCACCGGTGGCCCTAAGGCTCCGATTGTGAACTTCCAGCCTTGGGATTCCGTATAAAAGGGTGTCAAACAGGAGCAGAACCCGGAACCGGGTCTGCTCGAGGCTTCCGATGACTCGCCGGTTCCTCTCTCGCCATTTCCTGCTGCGAGATACAGCCTTCCTGGCCTACCTGGCGCTCGCCACACTCCTAATCCATTTTCTCACCAATGGCGGGTACGGCTACTTCCGGGACGAATTCTACTACTTGGCCTGTGGTGAGCACCTGGCTTGGGGATACGTGGACCAGCCGCCGTTCGTGGCCCTCATGGCTTGGGTCACTCGCAATCTCCTGGGCGAGTCGCTGTTTGCTCTGCGCTTTTTCCCGGCCGTCTGCGGAGCCCTGGTGGTCCTTCTCACCGGGCTGATGGCTCGTGAACTGGGGGGCCGGGCGTTTTGGTCAGGTGCTCGCGGCTGTGGCCGTCATCATCGCTCCGGCCTACCTAGGCATCAACAACTCATTTTCCATGAATTGCTTCGATCACCTTTTCTGGGCACTTGCGGTTTACATCATTATCCGAATTCTGAAAGACGACAAACCGAAGCTGTGGGTGGTTTTCGGTCTCGTGGCGGGAATCGGACTGATGAACAAATACTCCGTGGGCTTTCTTGGCTTTGGGCTGGTTGTGGGTCTCTTGGTGACTTCGGCGCGCAAGCATCTGCTCAGTAAATGGCTTTGGGTGGGCGGCCTTCTGGCTTTCGTGATCTTTCTCCCCCACGTGCTCTGGCAGGTTGAAAACGGCTTCCCGACCCGCGAGTTCATTCGCAACGCGACCGAACTGAAGAATGCTCCCCTGTCTCCCGGGGTGTTCCTTTGGGCAAGCGTGCTCGAGGTTCATCCCTTCACCATCCCGATCTGGCTGGCGGGCTTGCTCTTTTATCTGCACTCGAGTGAAGGAAGGAGATTCCGTGCGGTGGGATGGATATTCATTTCCATTCTGGGGCTTTTCCTTTTGACGCGCGCAAAACCTTACTATCTGGCTCCTTCTTTTCTCATGCTCTTCGCCGCAGGCGGTGTGTTGATCGAAAGCTTGGTCCAGGACCGGAATTTGAATTGGCTGAAGCCCGCCAGCCTCACGTTGCTGGCGATTGGAGGCCTGGCAACCGCCCCCTTTGCTCTCCCGGTGCTTCCGGTCGAGAGCTTCATCAGATACCAGAAGGCCCTGGGTATCGAGCCGCCCAGAGAAGAACGAGACGCGCCCGGGAAACTCCCTCAACATTACGCCGATATGTTTGGGTGGGAGAATATGGTCGCCACAGTGGCCCGGGTCTACAACGGCCTCTCACCCGAAGAAAAAGCCAAGTGCGCCGTCTTTGCCGGCAATTATGGAGAGGCCGGCGCGATCGATTTCTTCGGCAAGCAGTATGGCCTCCCCAAAGCCATCAGCGGCCACAATAACTATTGGCTGTGGGGGCCGCGAGGATATACCGGTGAAATCGTGATTACCGTCGGTGTGTCCCCGGAAGGTGTGCGAGAGGGATTTGAACAGATAGAAGTGGCTGCCACCGTCGTGAGTGAATACGCAAGGTCCTTCGAAACGAACATTCCGGTTTTGATCTGTCGCCGCCCAAAGGCACCGCTCCAGGAAGCCTGGCCGCGCCTCAAGCATTACATCTAGACCTTGGTCCGTCCGACTACCGCTTGACCCTGTCCGGTTCACTCCGGGATAATGCCCTTGTCTTTGTTTACGAGAATTCCGGGGGCATATCGTGCGCGACATCCGCAAGGTTGCGGTGCTCGGGGCAGGAACCATGGGGGCCCGCATCGCCGCTCATCTCGCCAACGCTTCGATTCCTTCCGTACTCCTGGACATTGTTCCCGCTGAGTTGACTCCGGCAGAGGAGGCCAAGGGGCTGACGCTGGCTGACCCGCGGGTTCGCAACCGTTTTGCCCAGGCCGGCTTCGACGCGGCGCTCAAGTCCCGTCCCGCGGCGTTTTTCGTTCCGGAAGCATCGCGCATGATCACCCTCGGTAATTTCGACGACGACCTCACGGCAGTGAAAGACTGCGACTGGATCATCGAGGCTGTCACCGAAAATCTGGAGATCAAGCGCTCGCTGCTTCGCAGAGTGGAACCACTCCGGGGGCCGGAGGCGATCGTCAGCTCGAACACCTCCGGAATCTCCATCGCCAGCATCGCGGAAGGATTTGGCGAAGAATTCCGCAGCCATTGGCTGGGAACGCACTTCTTCAATCCACCCCGCTACATGAAACTCCTGGAGACCATTCCCACTCCGGAAACTCTGCCGGAAGTCGTGGAAGCCGTCTCGCGGTTCGGTGACTTGGTCCTGGGCAAAGGCATTGTGAAGGCTAAAGACACGCCGAATTTCATCGCCAATCGCATCGGAACCTTCGTCACCCTGAACGTGCTTCGCGTGATGCAGGAGGACGGCTACAGCGTCGAGGAGATCGACGCGCTCACCGGGCCGGCGATGGGCCTTCCGAAATCCGCCACTTTCCGCACCCTCGATATCGTCGGCCTCGACGTCGTGGCCCACGTGGTCAGGAACCTCGCCGAAGCCCTCCCGAAGGATGAACGGCGGGAGCTTTTCCGGCTTCCGGATTTCATCGCTCAGATGCTGGAGCGCAATCTCCTGGGCGAGAAGACACGTCAGGGTCTCTACAAGAAGGTGAAGGCTTTGCCGCAATCTGGGGCGGGCGACGATGGCTCCGAAATCCTCACGCTTGACCTCCAGACGTTCGAGTACCGCGCCCGGCAGCGCGCCAAATTTCCGTCACTCGAGATAGCGCAGAATATCGAGGACACCCGCCAGCGCGTTGCCTCGCTCCTCCAAGCCCCCGACCGAGCCGGACAGTTCTATCAGAAAGTCCTTTCGGACACGTTTCATTATGCGGCGAGCCGCATCCCGGAGGTTTCCGACGACATCGTCTCCGTTGATAACGCCATGAAGTGGGGTTTCAACTGGGAGTGCGGTGTGTTCGAGCTCTGGGACGCCGTGGGGGTCGAGCCGACGGTCGAACGGTGGAAAAAGGAAAAGCGTCCCATTCCGCCTCTCGTCGAAAAACTGCTGGAGGCAGGGAAGAAGACCTTCTACGTTCAGACGAACGGCACCACCTGCTATTTCGACATGAGGAAAGGGGATTATCAGGCCCTCGAGGAGCGGCCAGGCATCCTTCTCCTTCCCTCGCTCAAGCAGCGCCAAAAAGAAATCAAGAGGAATCCCGGCGCCAGCCTTATCGACATGGGCGCCGGCGTCATATGCCTCGAATTTCACTCCAAGATGAACACCATCGGCTCGGACACCGTGCAGATGGTCCACGCCGGCTTGAAGGCGCTGAACGAGAATTTCGACGCCATGGTCGTCGGCAACCAGGGGGCCAATTTCTGCGTGGGTGCGAACCTGATGCTGATCCTCATGGGCATCCAAGAAGGGGAATGGGAGGAGATTCATCAGGGGGTGCGGGCGTTTCAGAACGCCAACATGGCGCTGAAATACTCTCCCAAGCCTGTGGTGATGGCTCCGTTCGGCCTGACGCTGGGCGGTGGTGTGGAAATGATGCTCCACGCCACGCGCATCCGGGCGGCGGCGGAGACTTACATGGGACTCGTCGAGCTGGGCGTGGGGTTAATTCCGGCGGGCGGCGGAACGAAGGAAATGCTGATCCGTGCCATGGATTCCGTGCCGCCCGACGCCGAAGCCGATCCCTTCCTTAACCTGAAAGAGGTCTTTCTAAACATCGGCATGGCCAAGGTATCGACCAGCGCCGAGGAAGCGCGCAAGCTGCGATACCTCTCGGGCAAGGATTCGATCAGCATGAACCGCGACCGGCTGATCGCTGACGCCAAGCACCTGGCGTTGGATCTTGTGAAACTCGGCTACCGCCCCGGCAAGCCGCGCGAAGATATTCTCGTGCTCGGCCGGCCGGCGTTCACCAAGATGAAGCTCGGCCTGCACCTGATGCGGCGCGCGGAATACCTGAGCGACTATGACGTGACGGTGGGGACTTACCTCGCCAAGGTTTTTTCGGGCGGTGGCGAGTTCACTTCGCCCCAGCGGGTCTCGGAGCAATACATTCTGGACCTGGAGCGCGAGGCATTCGTCAGCCTGTGCGGTCAGAAGAAAACCATGGAGCGCATCCAGCACATGCTGAAGAAGGGGAAGCCGCTGAGGAATTGATGAGAGAAGTTGAACGTCGAGAGTTCAAAGTTGAAAGTGAAGACGAACGCGAAATTACGCTGCTCCGCCATTTGGATGGAGAGCATCAAATATAGCAAACGCTTGTCTCGGAGGCAGGAGGGTTGAATGAAAGAAGCAGTGATTGCAGCTATTGCGCGGACGGCGGGAGGTAAGGCGCCGCGTGGGACGCTGCGGAACACCCGGCCGGACGACATGGCCGCGGCGGTGATCCAGGAGGTCCTGCGTCGCGTCCCCGGGCTCGATCCGAACGAGGTCGAGGACGTCATTCTGGGCTGCGCCATGCCCGAGGCCGAGCAGGGAAACAACGTGGCGCGCGTCGCCTCGCTGCGCGCCGGGCTGCCGGTTAATTGCGCGGCGATGACCATCAATCGCTTCTGCTCTTCCGGCCTGCAGTCGATCGCCCTGGCGTCGGAGCGCATCATGGCCGGGTTCTCCGAGGTGATAATCGCCGGAGGCACCGAGACCATGAGCATGATTCCCATGGGCGGGTATCACTTCTCTCCGAATCCGTTCCTGATGGAGCACTATCCGGATTCCTATCTGAGCATGGGGCTGACGGCGGAGAATCTGGCACGCAAATACCGGATCACACGCGAGCAGCAGGATGAATTTGCATTGCGCAGTCATCAGCGGGCCGTTTCGGCCATCGATGCGGGCAGATTCAAAGACGAAATTGTTCCGCTCGAGGTGGTCGAAGTCAGCCTGAACGGCAAGGACAAACCTGTCACCCGCAAAATCCTGTTCGATACGGACGAAGGCCCGCGCCGCGATACTGCAGCGGAAGCGTTGGCCAAACTGAAACCCGCTTTTCACGCCCACGGGACGATTACGCCGGGCAACGCTTCGCAGATGAGCGACGGGGCGGCTGCGGCGGTGGTGATGTCGATGGACAAGGCAAAAGCCCTGGGCGCGAAGCCTCTGGCCCGGTTCGTCAGCTATGCGGCGGCGGGAACGCTGCCGGAAGAGATGGGGATTGGGCCGGTCTTCGCCATCCCCAAAGCCCTGAAGCTTGCGGGACTGAAGCTTGGCGACATTGACCTGATTGAACTCAACGAGGCCTTCGCCGCCCAGGCTTTGTCGGTGTTACAGCAAGCCGGCCTGGATCTCGAGAAGACCAACGTCAATGGCGGCGCCGTTGCCCTCGGCCACCCGCTGGGCTGCACGGGCGCCAAGCTGACGGCCACCCTGCTGGGCGAAATGAAACGTCGCAAAGCTCGCTACGGCATGGTGACCATGTGCGTGGGCGGCGGCATGGGCGCCGCGGGCATTTTTGAGAACTTGCAGTAGGGAGGGAATCATGGCGACCGCAACATCCTCCACCAAACAGGCCATCAAGGGCGGAAGCTTCCTGATTGAGTCCAGGGCGCCGGGCGAAATCTTCACCCCCGAAGACCTGAATGACCAACACAAGCTCATCGCCCAGACCGCGGAAGAGTTTGTGGAAAAGGAAATCGTGCCTCGCGCCAAGGAGATGGAGGAGAAGAAGCCGGGGCTGCTTCGCGAGCTCCTGAAGAAAGCAGCGGACCTCGGTCTTTGCGCCACCGACGTGCCTCAGAAGTACGGCGGCCTGGAGCTCGATAAGATTTCCTCCATCATCGTGGCCGAGAAAATGGCGCGTAACGGTTCGTGGGCGTCAACCATCGGCGCCCAGGCGGGCATCGGCATTCTTCCCATCGCTCTCTTCGGAACAGATGAGCAGAAGCCCCGCTACGTGCCCAAGCTCGCCAGCGCCGAGTGGTTGGGCGCGTATTGCTTGAGCGAGGCGACCTCCGCTTCCGACGCCCTGAACTGCAAGACCAAAGCCACGCTGAGCCCCGACGGAAAGCACTACATCCTGAACGGGACGAAGATGTGGGTTACGAACGGTGGAATCGCCGACGTGTACGTGGTCTTCGCCAAGGTGGACGGAGAGAAGTTCTCGGCGTTCATCGCCGAGCGCGGATTCTCCGGGGTCTCGCCGGGCGCCGAAGAGCATAAGATGGGTATCCGCGGCAGTTCCACCACGCCTCTGAATCTGGAAAATGTCTCTGTGCCCGTTGAAAACGTCCTGGGCGAAGTCGGCAAAGGACACCTGATTGCCTTCAACATCCTGAACATTGGCCGGTTGAAGCTGGGGGCCGGCTGCGTGGGCGGGTGCAAAATCCTGCTTGCCGAAGCTTTGAAGTGGGCCAAGGAGCGGGAAGCTTTCGGCCGGACAATTGCCGACTTCGGGATGATCCAGGAGAAACTGGGCGAGATGATTTCCCGCACCTATGCGATCGAGAGCGTGTCCTACCGGACGACGGGAATGATTGACAATCTACTCGAGGGGATCGACCAGGGGGCGGCGAACGCGCCCGCGCAAATCCTCGAAGCGCTGCGCCAGTATGCCATTGAGTGTTCCATTCTGAAAGTCATGGGGACGGAGACTCTCCACTTTGTCGCCGATGAAACGGTGCAAATCTTTGGCGGCTATGGCTATTCGAGTGACTACGAGGTGGAGAAAGCCTACCGCGACCAGCGCATCAACCGCATTTTCGAGGGCACGAACGAAATCAACCGCTTGCTGATTACCGACATGCTCCTCAAGCGTTCGATGAAAGGCGAACTGGCCTTGATCCCCGCCGCCAAGAAGTTACTGGACGAGGTTCTCAACACCGCGCCCGGGGAAGAGACCGAAGACGGTCTGCCGTTCTCGGCGGAAGTCCGGCTCGTCGAAGGCGCCAAAAAGGTGGTGCTCCTGGTGGCGGGCAGCGCCGTGCAGAGATACCTTCAGGCGCTGGCTGACGAGCAGGAAGTTGTGGGCGTCATCAGCAACCTGGTGATGGAAGTCTACGCCATGGAAAGCGCCCTGCTCCGCACTCAGAAGAAACTGATGAAGAGCAGTCGGGAAGCATCCGCCGCAGAAATTGACGCGACTCGAGCCTACCTTTACACCGCCGCCGATCGCATGGAGCTCGAAGCGCGCCGGGCGCTGCCGCGCATCGCTGAGGGCGACACGCTGCGCACTCAGCTCGCATTGCTCCGTCGATTCCTGCGCCGTACAGCTCCTGACACCATCGAGCTGCGACGCCGCGTCGCGAAGCGCGGACTCGAACTCAAGCGCTATCCATTTGCGTGAGAGATTCGAGTGGGTAAGGGGCGGCCCTCCGTCGGTTGACGGACGGCCGCCCGGTTTCTTAGAGGCCGCGCAAAGCCTTGGCGGCGCCGGCCAGGTCTGAAACACCCAACACCACATCGGCCTTCTTCCCACCTTTGGCGACACTGCCGAAGGCGTACTCGACGTTGACGTTGGCTTGTCCCAGCCGCTCTCCGACGCTGCCCAAGACGCCCGGCTTGTCGGGCAGGGTAAGACGGAGCACTTCTTCTTCCGTAATCCGAAGCCCCAGGCCTTGCAGCACTTTCTTAGCTTTCGCCGGACTGTTCACCTGAAGGCGTATCGGGCTCTCACCTCCCATCGTGCAGGCCGAGAACCCGGTGATGTTCACCTTGGCGTCCCCGAGCGCCTTGGCAATTCGGCCCAGCTGGCCGGGCGCGCTTTCAACCCATACGGTGATTTGTTTGGACTTAGCCATTTTTGTTCCTCCTGATTACACGCGTACCTGTGCGGTCAAGCCGCTTGCGGCCGGCCAAGATCATTCATTGGAATCCCCACCGGAAGCCGTTCGCTCGGGATTCTCACTGGGCATGCCTCCTGAGGAGATCTTGCGGCTCACGATGGCCAGCGCGTAGCAGGCTTGCCGTGACGCTACGATACCCCCGCGCGCTGGAAGAGTAAAGGTGACCGGCCAGAGGAGGAATCCCGGGCATTGTTTGGTGTGAGGCGGCATTTCCTGATTCCCAAATCGGGAAATAACTGACCGCCAAACCGCTTGACATCGCTCGCAAAGCGTGCAAATTGGAACGTTGCCCGAGCATTCCAATGATCCATCGCTTCGAGGAGATTCCACTGTGCGTCGCATCGAAGATGTTCACGTCGTCGCGGTAGGCAGCACGAATTTCGACCTTGTCGTGAAGGCCGAACGCTTGCCCAAAGAAGGCGAGAGTATGCTGGCCACGGATCTCAAATTCTTTCCGGGCGGCAAGGGGGCGAACCAAGCGGTGGGCGTGGCGCGCCTGGGCGCGAAGACGACGTTTATCGGCTCGGTCGGCCAGGACATGATCGGAGATTTCCTGATTCGCGGTTTGGAATCGAATGGCATCGACGTCTCGTGGGTCCGTCGCGACCCTGATCGCACCACCGGGTGTGCCTGCATCATGCTCTTTCCCAATGGCAACAATTCCATTGTCGTCGACCCTTCCGCGAACTTCGCCCTCAGCCGAAGCGATCTGGAAAGAGCGGAGAAGGTCATCGTCGCCGCCGACGCGCTTTGCACGGTCCTGGAAATCCCCATCGAGGTTGTGGAAGCGGCGCTGCAAATTGCCCGCAAGGCCGGGAAGCTGACGGTGCTGGACGCCGGGCCCCCGCGGCACTGTCCCCCGGAAATCCTGAAGCTTGCGGATATCGTCTCGCCCAACGAAACCGAACTCGAGCACCTGACGGGAGAGAAGGTTTCGGGCCGCGTCTCGGCGCAGGAAGCCGCGACGAAACTCTTGGAGCTGGGAGTCCGGACGGTCGTTCTGAAGCTGGGAAGCGACGGCGCAATGTTGGTGACGCGCGAGGGCGCGAAGCACTTTCCGGCTTGCAGAGTTGATGCCGTGGATCCCACGGCCGCCGGCGACGCCTTCACAGCTGCACTCACCGTCCAACTTGCTGCTGGAGCCACGATCGAAGCGGCGATTCAATACGCGAACTTCGCGGGCGCATTGGCCGTCACCAAGCTGGGCGCCCAGCCGTCACTGCCCACCCGAGCCGAAATCGAGGAGTTCGCCGCCCGCAACGCCAAGCCCTCTCCCCAAAAGTCAAAGTGAGAGCGTCGATGAAGAGGTTCGTGGAGCTCAGTCATCCGCTTCAGGATGGCATGCGGGTATATCCGGGCCTTCCGAGCCCGAAGATCGGAGCACTGTTCACTCACGAAGAGTCCCGCTCGCGCTATGAGGGGAAAGCGGAATTCTACATTGGCAAGGTCGAACTCACCTGCAACGTCGGGACTTATCTGGACAGCCCGTTTCATCGCTACCCGAACGGAGCCGATTTGAGCCAAATTCCTCTTGAAGATGTTGCCGGGCTTCAGGGGATCGTGCTGGAAGGGACTGTTTCGTCGACTCGCGCGGTGTCTCTCAAATGTTCCGAGGCGGACCTGAAGGGTAAAGCGGTTCTGGTGAGGACGGGATGGGACGAGCGCTGGGGAACGGAAAGGTATTGGGAGCCCGGGCCCTTTCTATCCGATGAGTCAATCGATCTGCTTGCTCGCGCCAAGCCCAAGCTGGTAGGAGTGGATTTCTGGAACGTGGATGACACGACGAATCCCGCCCGGCCCGCGCACACCCGGTTGCTGGCGATGGGCATTCTGATTGTCGAGCACCTGTGCAATCTTGTGGATCTTCCTCGCAGCGGTTTCAGGTTTCATGCGGTTCCTCTCCGGATAGTCCGCGGAGCGTCCTTCCCGGTTCGTGCCTTCGCTGAAGTCGAAGAGTAAAGCACCAAGCCGAACCAAGTCCCGGCAGGCGACCCACGGCACTTCACGCTTCTGCAGATACCATCAGTCAAGGATGACGTTGCCGAGGAACCCGCGGTTTTCGCCGGCGGCGTCGCGGACCAGCACGCTCACACGGTAGGTCTCCGCTGGCAGGGACACAGCCTTGTCCAGCCGAACCACTTCTCGCGGGTCAACGTCCAGCAACTTCTCATGCTTCAACTCTTCCCCGAACTTGCTGTAGAACACCGCCTCCAGCGTGCCGGGGACGAACACCCCGAAGACGCCTTTCAATGTAACACGCTCATTCTCGGTCTTTGCTGAGAGCGGCTCGCTGATGGCGCCTGCCCAGACGGCGTCTTTGATGGGGTTGGGCGCGCGAGTGGGCGACCAATGGACGGGAAACGAATACTCCTCGCCCGGGTCGAGCGTGGCGTAGGGGCTCAAAACTTCGGATTCAAAGAAGTAAGGCGTCTTCTTCGGATCGTTCTCTAGGACCTGGTCGAAGGGCCCGCGCGAGATGGTTCCGGGCCCGTCGTTCCAGGACTCGACCGAGGCGTTGTCCGGATACTCCATTCCCGGGAAGTATTTGAAGTTCTCGACCAGGCAGATGTCCTTCTGGCCGTTCACCACGGCGTACCAGCCGGCATTGGAGTCCGCGGCGACTTTCCCCACGCGGTAGAGGTAATGGATGCGCAGCATTCGGCCGTTGTCAATCACCTGATAGCTCGGGTGGCGGGCGTCGCCGTAAGGCTTGTAATAGCCTTCGGGAAACCTGCTCTTCGGGTTGAGCGGCAAGTACATATAGAGTTCCGGATTGGGTTTTGAGGGGTCCCTGGCGTCGGCGGCGTCGTTCTGGATCAGGTGCCAGATCCCCCAGCGAATTTGCCGGCGGCTGATATTGCGCATCACCTGCTCGACCTTGATGCGTGTGGTCCCGGCGTATACATGAAACGTCCTGACAAACTGCACGCCCGAGCGCGGGTCCTTGGGACTGGTGACGCGAAGCGTGACCTCGCCGGAATTGTTGGTGAGCACTTCGGCGTCCCACTTGCTCCCATCGAGAATGTAATAAGGAATACTCGGCCATTCGTTGTCATCCGCCCAGCCTTCCGGCCCCGGCCAGACCTTATCACCACCGTAGTTGGCCCACCCGGCTTTCAAATTGTTCTGTTCGGGAGGCAGCACTTTGCCCGCCAGGTCGCGATTTACAAAGAAGTATTCCTGGTCGCCGAGCTGAAGCTGGATGGCCCGTCCACCCAGTTCGGGAGCGATGTCGAGCGTGATGAGGCCATTCGTCAGCCGATAGACGTTCCAACCGTTGTACTGGGTTCTTTCAAGCTTTGCCCCAAAGGAAGGCGCGGGTGCTGCCATGGCATACCTCACAGAAATGACCTCGGATTTCGTCGGGAACGAATCGATTCCCCCAGGACCTGGGAAGGGGGCGAAAAGGAGAGCGAGGGCGGGGACCACAGCGCATTGCAGAACGCGTTTCATCGAGAACTCCTCACGCCGGCCTGCGTGGCTCAATAGCCCGAAGGGACAATCCAGTACGTGGCGCTGAAACTCTTTCCGGGGTCGAGAGCGATCAGTCCCTTGAACTTGCCTTCGTGGACGAGGTTGAAGGCGTTGGTCGGTCCGGTCTGCGGCTCGATGCAAATCAGTGTGTTGTCGAGCGGCGCATACACAATCGCGAAGTCGAACTCTTTGCCGTACACGACCTCGATTTTTCCGGTTTTGCCCCGAACCCAGATTCGCCCGTGGCCCTCCGAGTCGCGTTTCAGTGCGGAAAACCCATCGTCAATAAACTGCTTGCCGAGAGTGAAGCTCTTGGTCACACCGGCGAGGAACGACTCCGTCGGTTCCGTTTCACCCGAGGGGATCAAGGCTTCGTCAACAATCCAGTGCTTTTCGGCGCCAACGCTGATGGTCCATTCCTCGCGCGGGCCTTCCGGGCGGAAGTAGGGGTGATACCCGAAGTGTACCGGCATGGGAGAGCCGCCGATGTTTTCGACCTTCGTCGTGCACTCCAGCTTTCCATCCTTCAGGCGATAGGTCACTTCGTACACGTGGGCGAAGGGAAACTGAGCCATCAAATCCGGGTATTTGTAGAACTCGAGACGCGAAGTAACAAAAGCGCCCTGGGTGTCGGATGCGCCGGATTCCACCACTTCCCAGCGCGGGTCGAACACGATGACACCGTGGAGGGGAAAATTCTTGGGCGGAACGTGCAGAATGTTCCCCAGCGAATCGTTCAAGAGATATTTCTTGCTCTGGAAATAATAGTGATCTCCGTTGATCCGGTTCGCAAAAGGCGCCAGGAAGGGGATTCCGCTGCCGAACCAGCGCTTCTCGAGGTAGCTCTTGAACGATTCGGGAGGAATCAACACGTCTTTTCCATTCACCTTGAATTCGTAGGCGAAGTTTCCCATGTCGGGGGCGATACCAAGATCCATGTTGCGCGCCGAATCGATCAGGTGGTACGTGGTGTGCCCCTCGACAACTTTCTTGGAAACCGCATAGCTCCCGGACCGTTCCGGTGTACCCTCAGCCGGCATCGCAGACCCCCGTTGCCCAAATGGAATGATCAAAGCCAGAAAACAAACGACGGCGAATCGAGATGTCATGCCATTCCCTCTCTCGAGTTTTTTGCAGCGGCGGCTAAGCCCGACGACGCAGTCTGAAGCTCAAGCTAAGGCCGACGCGCCTCATCTCCAAGCGCCGCCAACTGGTGAGCGAGGTCGCGCACGGTGGGGTACAGGCTACGGTAGATTTGGTAAAACCGGTCGTATTCCTGCACGTTGGCGGCAATGGGTGCCATGCGCTCGCGAATTTGGATGGCCTCGCGCGCCGATTCCTCGACCGAAGAATAGATCTTCGCGCCCACGCCGGCCAGCAGGGCAGCGCCCAACGCCGAGCCTTCCGAAGTCCGCAGCGTCACCAGCTCTTTACCATAGACGTCGGCCTGGATTTGCCGCCAGAAGAAGCTGCGCGAGCCGCCCCCCGAAGCGCGAATCTGCTCGACGGGGATTCCCAATTCCTTGAAGATCTCGAGCGAGTCCCGCAGGCTGAACGCCACGCCTTCGAGGATGGACCGAATCAGATGCCCGCGTGTGTGCGAGGCCGTCAGCCCGAACCACATGCCACGCGCCCGGGCGTCGAGGTGAGGGGTGCGCTCGCCCATCAGATAGGGAAGCCACAACAAGCCTTCGCTCCCCGGCGGGACCTTCGCCGCCTGGGCAATCAAAAGATCGTAAGGATCAACGCCGGTTTGTTTTGCCAGCCAGGCCTCTGACATCCCGAAATGCTCGCGGAACCAGCGTAGCGAGAGTCCCGCGCCCTGAGTAACACCCATGACGTGCCATTTGCCGGGAACCGCATGGCAGAAAGTGTGAATGCGCCCCTGGGGATCGAGCGTGGGCGTTTCGGTGAAAGCAAAGATGACGCCTGAGGTTCCCAGCGTGGCGGAAGTCAATCCCGGCAGCACGATGCCGTTGCCGATGGCACTCGAAGCCTGGTCGCCTCCTCCACCCACGACGCGTGTGCCGGCCTTGAGTCCGGTCACCAACGCTGTTTCCCGCGTAATTTGGCCAGTTATTTCCGGCGACTCGTAGGCGCGGGGGAGAAGCTTGGAATCGAGCTCAAGCGCTCCCAGCATCTCCTGCGACCAGCGGCGGTTGGTCACGTCGAAGAGCAATGTGCCGGAAGCGTCCGAGACGTCGGTGGCGAATTCACCGGTCAGACGAAATCGGATGTAGTCCTTGGGCAGGAGGAAATGCGCGGCGCGCTCAAATGTCTCCGGCTCGTTATCTCGGACCCAGAGGATCTTGGGCGCGCTGAAGCCGGTGAGGGCAGGATTTGAAACCAGCCGGATGAGCTGCTCCGCCCCCACCTGGTCGGTGATCCAATCGCATTGGTCCTGGCTGCGCTGGTCGCACCAGATGAGGGAGGGGCGGAGGACGGCGCGGGTTTGATCGAGCAGCACGACGCCGTGCATCTGGCCGGATAGGCCCACGGCGGCAATATCCACGCCCGTCGTGCGGGCATCCGCCAGCGCGGCGCGGACTGCCTCCACAGTTGCGCCCCACCAGTCTTCCGGGTCCTGCTCCGCCCACCCGGG
>DATKYV010000136.1:0-6620 GCA_035528275.1 Terriglobia bacterium
AACCGGTACGAAAAGAATTTCATCATCTCCACCGTCGATTACGTCTTCAACTGGGCGCGCAAATCGGCGCTGTGGCCGCTGACCTTCGGACTGGCGTGTTGCGCCATCGAGATGATTGCCACCACAACCTCGCGCTTCGACATGGCGCGCTTCGGGGCGGAGGTCTTCCGCCCCAGCCCGCGACAGGCGGACCTGATGATCGTGGCCGGGACCGTGGCGCTGAAGATGGCGCCGGCGATCCAGCGCATCTGGGCGCAGATGCCGGAACCCAAGTGGTGCATCTCCATGGGAGCGTGCTCAAGCGTGGGCGGTCCTTTCAACACCTACGCCGTCCTTCAGGGTGTCGACAAAATCGTGCCCGTGGACGTTTACATCGTCGGCTGTCCCCCCCGCCCCGAAAATCTCTTTTACGGCCTGTTAAAACTCCAGGAAAAAATCGACACCATGAGCCTGGCCAAGCGACCGACCGAAACCCGTCTGGATGAAAGCATGATCGAAGAATTCAAGCAGACGATTCGCATCGGCAAGGTCGGGACGCCGGAACTGGTTCAGATCGGCTGAAATTTCCGGGCGCCCTCGCGCTCCTGAAGCCGCGATCAATGCCGGCTCACGGAAGAAGAGATCATGGCCGATTTCATCAAAGTCGCCAGCCTCAACGAACTCGAGAAGGGCGCGAGCAAGGCCGTCGAGGTCAACGGAAAGACTATCGCCATCTTCAACGTGGAGGGCACGGTCTACGCGCTCGACAATACCTGCTTGCATCGCGGTGGGCCGCTCGGCGAAGGGATACTCGAAGGCGACGTGGTCACTTGCCCCTGGCATATGTGGCAGTACAACGTCCGCACGGGCGAGAAGGTCGAGACCCCTTCCGTGAAGGTTGCGACCTGCCCTGTGCAGGTAGAGGGGAACGATATCAAGGTCGCCGTGTAGTCAGTTGTCAGTAGTCAGTGGTCTGTAGCCACTAATCCGTGGTCAGTTGTTATTTCTCCGACATCCCCTGAATCAGGACTCGCCGCGCATCTTTCTCATTTGATCCTGTGGTTTCACACACGCCACTGAAGTGTCGATGGCGTTTGGTCTCCCTCTGTTTGGAGCTTTCCTCACGCGCCGGACTTCCTCCCCTCTTGACAAATAGTGACGGACAAACGACAACTGATCGATGCCCGAACTGCCCGAAGTCGAAACCGTTCTGCGCGGTCTTGCGGCGCACGCCCTGGGGCGACGCATCGCGGCGGTGGAGATTCGCCACGCGGGAGTCATCATCGGATCGGCTGACGAGTTTGCCGCCACCGTGACAGGAGGATTGATCCGTCGCCTCGACCGCAAAGGGAAGGCGCTGGCCATCGAACTTGCACGCCAAAACGGCGGCCCGCCGCGCTTTCTCCTGCTCCGGCTGGGCATGACCGGTCAATTCGTGGTGGCGCGTCGCGACGCGCCGCTCCTGCCTCACACCCACGTGCTCTTGTCCCTCGACGACGGCGCCGACGAGCTGCGATATCGCGACACGCGCCGGTTCGGCCGGCTGCGCTGCTGCACGGCAGACGAACTCGAAGCGATCTTCGGCCGCCTCGGGCCCGACGCCCAGCAGATCGACGAAGCTCAGTTCCTCGCAGCCCTCAAGAACCGGCGAGGAGCGATCAAGAGCTGGCTGATGAACCAGCAATTCCTTTCCGGGCTTGGGAATATCTACGCGGACGAGGCGCTCTTCCTGGCGCGTGTTCATCCCCTCACTCCGGCGGGCCGGCTTGTTTCCGACGCCGCGCGCCGCCTATATCGCGCCGTCAGGAAAGTCCTCGACCATGCGGTGGCGCTGCAGGGCACAAGCTTCCGCGACTACATCGATATCGAAGGCCGTCCGGGAAATTTTCTGCCGCGGCTTCGCGTCTATCAGCGAACCGGCGAGCCTTGCCGCCGTTGCCGCCGGCCGATTCGCCGCCTGATTGTGGCGGGCCGCAGCACGCATTACTGCCCTCGATGCCAGCCGCGCCGGGTGGCGGTGATGCGCGGGCCGCGATAGGATCGCACCCCGGCAGCGGGACTGCGAAACGACCCGATCCCCACGGCTCGAACGCGCTTGCTGGTTTCAGGGTAAATACCGCATAATGACGAGAATGGCCATTATCGAAAACAAGAAGATCTACCGCATCGCCGTCGACGACATCAAGAAGCAGTCCACGAGCTGGCTGAAGGGCGTCAAAAACGTCCTGGCAAAGATCAAGGAATCCGGCGAAGAGGTGCCCGACTTCGAAACGATCTCGAACGAGGTCAACCAGGAACTCGAAAAACGCCTGTCAGCCGGCGCCACGCCCGACACCAAGGTCACCCAGACCGAACCCGAGAAAATGCGCGACGTCCGCTAGGCAACTATTCAACGTAATTCGGTGAGGAGCGGCCTCGACGATTCTGCAAAGATCCTGGGATCCGACCCCTGGTTCATTAAGTTGGAACAGCGCCAGGCCCGGTGCGGCCCGCAGTGTCCCGCAGAGCGCGATGAAGACATCGGCGCTGCAGGCTGGGAGTCCCCTTGCCTCGTTGCACGCGAAGCTGCAAAGCAAGTTCGCACCCCGCATCCTGGACCTTTCTAGAGAACGCGACCATAGCGTTTACTTGCGACTGTCGGTCGTGGTAGGCTTTGACCGTGAAGAACCAGAAGGGAAAAGTGTACGAATACACTGCATTCTTCGAAGCCAATGAACACGGTGGCTACACGGTTGTTGTACCCGCCCTGCCTGGCCTGGTCACCGAAGGGAAGAGCCTGGAGCACGCGCGCCGCATGGCCAAGGACGCCGTGCGCTGCTACATCGAAGGCCTGAAGAAGGCAAAGGAGAGAATCCCCCTCGAGGGAGAAACCGCGCAGCTTAGGCTTGCCGTGCGTGCCTAATGGCGAGGCTGCCCCGCATCACCGCCAAGAAAGTCCTGAGAGCTCTCTTGAAAGCGGGCTTTTACATTCATCACCAGACCGGAAGCCACGTCAATCTGCGTCACCATACGAGACTCCACCTTCACGTGGTTATCCCCCGACACGGTGGCGACCTGGCGCCCAAAACGCTCAAGTCCATCATCGCCCAAGCCGAATCAAGCGTCGAGGAATTCTCACAATTGATGTCGTAGCAGCGGGCGGATACCGCTGTGAAACACGCAACCACCTATGACCCGATGATTCAACCGTTCAGTTTCTCGGCCCCTGATCTGTGACCCCTGACATCTGCTTTGCTGTTTTGATACACGACACCCAGGTAACCCAGACCGAACCCGAGAAAATGCGCGACGTCCGCTAGGCTGGCCTGGCGTCACATTCTCCTTCATTCGGCAGGGGTTTTGATATAATCGCCGCCGCACTCGACCGGGCGGCGTTCGGGAGAGGCGGTGGTTCCTGCCCCGATTCCACCGCGGCGTCGCCGTGTCCCAGGTTTCTCACTTCGATGCTTTTCAAAACCTTCAGCGCCGCCACCTATGGAATCGATGCCTACTTGGTTGAGGTGGAAGTCGATATCTCGGCGGGCAACGGAATCTTCATGACCGTGGGCCTGCCGGATGCCGCAGTGCGCGAAAGCCGAGAGCGCATCAAGAGCGCCATCAAGAATTGCGGCCTGGAATTCCCCTTTCAAAACATCACGGTGAACCTGGCGCCCGCCGACGTGAAGAAGGAAGGGTCCGGCTTCGACCTGCCCATCGCCCTGGGGATTCTGGGCACCACGGGCATCCTGCTCAAGCCCGACTTGAAAACGTACCTGTTCCTGGGCGAGCTCTCACTCGACGGCGGCCTGCGGCCCATCAAGGGTGCGCTCTCCATCGCCGGGATGGCGCGGCAGAAAGGCATCCGGAAAATCGTCCTGCCGCAGGAGAACGCCCGCGAGGCCGCGGTGGTGCAGGAACTGGAGGTCTACGGGCTGCGCTCGCTGCCGGAAGTTTTGGATCTCATCAATGAGACGCGACCGTTCACGCCTGCCAAGGTGAGCGCGGCGGAAATGCTGGCGCAGGCCGGGCAGTACGCGGCGGACTTCCGCGACGTCAAGGGGCAGCTCCACGCCAAGCGCGCCATCGAGGTGGCCACCGCCGGCGGTCACAACATCCTGATGATCGGCCCGCCGGGCGCCGGCAAAACGATGCTCGCCAAGCGCATCCCCACCATTCTGCCGCCGCTGACGTTTGAAGAAGCGATTCAGACCACCAAGATTCACAGCGTCGCCGGGGTGCTCGAGCCGGGCGTGGGGCTGGTCGGCACGCGGCCCTTCCGTTCGCCGCATCACACGATTTCCGATGCGGGTCTGATCGGCGGCGGCGCCGTGCCGCGCCCCGGAGAAGTGAGCCTGGCGCATAACGGCCTGCTCTTCCTCGACGAGCTGCCGGAATTCCAGCGCAATGTATTGGAAGTTCTCCGCCAGCCGCTGGAGGACGGCACGGTGACCATCGCGCGCGCCGCCATGTCACTCACCTTCCCCGCCCGCTTCGTCCTCGCCGCGGCGATGAATCCCTGCCCGTGCGGCTTCCTCAACGACCCCTCGCGCGACTGCACCTGCACGCCGCCGCAGATTCAGCGCTACGTCTCAAAGATTTCCGGGCCGCTGCTCGACCGCATCGACATTCACATCGACATGCCGGCGGTGAAGTATCGCGAGCTGCGCGAGGGCGCGAGCGGTGAAACCTCCGACCAGATCCGCGCGCGCGTAATCGCTGCCCGGCAGCGCCAGTTGCGCCGCTATCAGGGCGAGAAGATCTACTGCAACTCGCAGTTGAGCCCGCGACAGCTTCGCAAGTACTGCAACATCTCGGTGGAATGCGAGCGGCTGCTGGAAAGTGCCATGACGCGCCTGGGATTGAGCGCCCGCGCCCACGATCGCATCTTGAAAGTGGCGCGCACCATCGCCGACCTCGACTCGGCAGAGAACATCGATGTCGCGCACATCTCCGAAGCCATCCAATACCGCTCGCTGGACCGCAATTACTGGGCGTGAAGTTGGGCGGTCAGGGCAGGATTGTAGTACAAGGAATAGCATGCCGGTGCGTCCCAGAAAAAAGCGAACGACCAGCAACCGCGTGAGGTCGCGTGAAAAGACTCACAGCGAGGACGGTGTCGACCTGACGCTCATCCGATGGATGCTCTCGCTCACGCCCGCCGAGCGTCTTCAGGTGCTCCAACGCAACATCCGGTCCATCATGAGGCTGCGCGGTGAGAAAATCTAAGCCGGACCTTCTTGCTATCCTGCGCACCCTGCTTCGCCACCGCGTGGATTTCATCATCGTGGGCGGAGTCGCCGCCGTTCTGCACGGCGCCCCGATTTCCACATTTGACCTGGATTTGGTCCACCGTCGGGAGCCGGACAACATCGATCGGCTCATGAAAGCCCTGGCGGTGCTCGAAGCGCGTTATCGCACCCCCGGCAGTGCGACGCGCACGCCTGCTCGTTCCCACCTTTCGTCTCCGGGACATCAGCTCCTCATGACCCGTGCTGGGCCGCTTGACCTGCTGGGGACCATCGGCCAAGGCCTCGGATACGACGAACTGATACGGGATGCAGTTGAAATGCGCGTTGGCCCGGGGCTCAAAGTCCACGTGCTCGGCCTTTCCGCCTTGATCGGAGCCAAAGAAGAGCTTGGCCACGACAAAGACAGGGCGGTCTTGGCGGTCCTTCGCAGGACGCTTGAAGAGAAAAGCGAATAAGATGCGCGATCCTGAAAGCTCATCTCATACACAAGGCGGGATTGCCCCTCACTGCTGGTTAAGGTAAATACAAACTCGTTCCGAAGCGGGTCCCACCGGGATTCTTCTGTATAATAGTGCGGCGTGCATTTGGGGCAGCGATTCAAGGGAAAGCCCGGCGGGTCGCAGCAATTGCCGAACGGCCCGTGCCTGATGTGTCTGCAATATAGTCAAGAACGGAGGGATTTCTATGGCACAGCGGATGGTCAAATGCGTTCTCTTGAAGAAAGAACTTCCCGGGCTGGATGAGTCCCCGTGGGCTGGCGAGCTCGGCCAGCGGATCTACGAGAACGTTTCTCAGGAAGCTTGGAAGCTCTGGGTGGAACGCCTGAAGATGATGATCAACGAGTATCGGCTGATGCCGGCGCGGAAGGAGCACCAGGAAATCATCGCCCAGCAGATGGAAAAGTTTTTCTTCGAAGAAGGCGCCGCCCCGCCTCCCGACTACGTCCCGCCGGAGACCAAAACGTAATCTCCCGACGCCTCGTCTCCCGCATCACCCCAGTTCCTGAACGTTGACCCCACCAACATTCCTGAAGTACGCTTCGCAAAGGTTTCTGAACTGGAAGGAGCACATATGTCCACCCTCGACGTCGCATGGTGTCGCGCGCAGTTTCCGGCGTTGGCGCAGAAGGTGAATGGCCATCCGGCCGTCTTCTTGGACGGGCCGGGAGGCACGCAGGTGCCGCAGTCGGTCATCAACGCGATGTGCGACTACCTGGTGCGCTCGAACGCCAACACGCACGGGGCGTTCGCGACCAACCGGCGCAGTGATGAAATCCTTGCTGAAGCGCACGCTGCGATGGCCGACCTGCTCGGCTGCAACGCGGACGAAGTCGTCTTTGGACCCAACATGACAACCCTCACCTTTGCGCTCAGCCGCGCCATCGGCCGCGAGCTGCACAACGGGGATGAGGTG
>DATKYV010000137.1:0-26320 GCA_035528275.1 Terriglobia bacterium
CCTCACCCGCGCCAGTACCTCCACCCTTCCCAACTCCCTCTTGCTCATCTCGGTTCGCCCCAATCTGACCTCCTTTCGGAGGTCCCATTAGGGGACATTTCTATCGAGCACAAATGGGGACATTATCATCGAGGTACAACATCAAGCCCGTCCCCGTTTCATATCTTGAATCAGGGTGTTCATTCACCACCTCGGATCGGGTGATCGAAACTGGAAAATCGAAACTGGAAATTCGAAACTCGAAAATTGAGTAGGTCATCGAGTTTCCATATCTCAATCACTCAATCACAAAATCGCTTGATCGCCAAATCCCCCGATCACCAAATCGCTCAATTGCGCTACTCGTACCTCAAGGCCACCATCGGATCGACTTTCGTCGCCCGCCGAGCGGGGATGTAACAGGCCAGCAGCGCCACCCCGGTCAGCAGCAATGACACCGCCACGAATGTCAGCGGGTCGGTGGGCTTCACGCCGTAGAGCAGGCTCGACAGAAAGCGCGTAAGCGCGAGCGCGCCGAGCACCCCTATCACCACGCCCAGAAGCGTGAGGATCATTCCTTGCCGCACCACATGCATCAACACATCGCGCCCTCGGGCGCCGAGCGCCATGCGGATGCCGATTTCGTGGGTGCGCTCGCGAACCGTGTAGGAAAGGACAGCAAAGGCGCCCGTCGCAGCGAGCAGCAGAGCCATGGCACCGAAGAATCCCAGGACGATGGCGAAGAATCTCGGCTGCGCCAGGCTGTCGTGCACTACCTGCTCCAGGGGCGTCATCTCTTGAATCGGCTGTTCCGGTTCGACCTCGCGAATAATGCGCCGAACCGTTCCCGCCAGCGCCATTGGATCACCGGCAGTGCGGATAAACAGGTCGAGCTTGGCTCTCGACATAAGGCTCATGGGCGAATATATGGCGGGGCTAGGCCGGCTGCTGAGGCCTTCGTTGCGCACATCGCCCACCACTCCGATCACTTCCAACTTGGTATTCGCAGAGATATATAGGTATTTCCCGACGGAATCCTCGCCCGGCCAGTAAGCCCGCGCCAACCCTTGATTGATCATCAACACCAACCTGTGATCCTTGAAATCGCGTTCGTCGAACGCCCGCCCGGAAATGATCGGAATACCGAGAGCTCTGAAATAGCCGGGAGTAACGATGTACACGCCGCCCTTGGGCGCCACTTCGATTGTGCCGCGAGCGCTGTCCCGGATCGTAAACTGGTAGGGCTCGCCTCCGCCAGCGAGTGGCATTGTCTTGCCGGCCCCGACGGCCCGCACGCCCGGGATTGCCGCCACTCGCTGGATTAGTTCATCGCGGTACGACTCCATGAGCTGCGCGTTGTGATATTTGTACAGCGGTATCGCCAGTTGCACTGTCAACACATGGCGCGCTTCGAATCCTGGATCGCTGGTTACAAGCTTCCACAGGCTTTTCAACACCAGTCCGGATGCCGCCAGCAGCAGGCATGCGAGTGAAACCTCCGCCACGACCAACGCGTCTCGTCCGCGCTGCCGCGCTGAACCGGCCGAGACCCTGGTCCCGGCAGCTTTCAGCGACTCTAACACATGGAGATTCATTAGCTTGAGAGCGGGAACGCTTCCGATCAGCACGCCCGTAATCAGGGTGAGGACGACGCCGAAAAGCACGACGGCCAAGTCGAGGTGAACCTCGCTCGGCCGCGGGATCGACCCAGCACTAAGCGCCAGGAGCCCGGACGAAATCCACGGTCCAATCACGAACGCCGCCGCACCACCGAACGCCGCGAGCAACACGCTCTCTATCACCAACTGGCAAAACAGCCGTGGCCAGCCGGCGCCCAGCGCGCTGCGAATCGCAAACTCGTGCTGCCGAACGGCGCCGCGTGCCAGCGTCATGTTGGCAGGGTTGGCGCAAGCCGTCAGCAGGACAAGCGCCACTGCTCCCAGCAGGACCAGCAGGATGGGTTTCACGTGCCCTACGATGCTCTCCCGCAGGTCTTCCACCACTCCTTTGTCCCACCCGGCATTTGTCGCGGGATACTGCTCGGCCAGCCGCTTAAGAATCACCGTAGTCTCACTCGCAGCCTGCGCCGGACTCACTCCTGACTTCAGCCGCGCTAGCACTTGGATCCAGCGCACGCCACGCCGGTGCGGAATGGCATCATCCGTGACTCGTGAAAGTGGCACCCAGAACCCCACGCTACGGGACGGGAACTGGAATGCCGGACCCATCACGCCCACGACCACCAGTACACCGCCTCCTACTGCAACGGTCTTCCCGACGATCGACGGATCGCCGCCGAACCGCTCCCGCCACACCGAATCGCCGAGGATCACAACATCATCTTTTCCCGCGATGTTTTCCTCCGGCGTAAAACCTCGTCCCAATGCGGGCGCTACGCCCAATGTGGGAAGGAAATTGGAATCAGCGCTGGCGGTCTCGATCAAGGCCGCTTCACCCTGGCTAAGGAGCGTATATAAGCTCATTCCGGGCGAATACCAATAGCCTGAGATGTTCTCAAATGACTTCGCGTGTGAGCGGAAATCTTCTAAGTCCTGCGGGGAAAATGGGCCCTCCGCTGTCGCGTGCGATGGGTTCGACGTGTACACCTCCACCAGGCGGGAAGGATCGTGGTAAGGCAGGGGGCGCAATAGAACTCCTCGCGCCACTGAAAAGATCGCCAGATTGGCGCCAATGCCGAGGGCGAGCGTCAGCACTGCCACCGCCGTGAAGCCCGGATTCTTGGCCAGCATTCGCAGGCCGAATCTCACATCTTGCAGCAGTGTGCTCACCGTCTACCTCGGATTGAGTGATTTTGCGATTGAAGCTTTGAGAATTCTCCTCATTCGCCAAATCGCTAAATCACAGAATCGCAAATGACTGTATCACCGGGTACCCAATCGCTCCATCTTCGCCAGAGGGCGCCGGAGTATCAAGGGAGATTGGGCAGGTTGGCTGCCATCGTGCGCCCCTCTAGTTCCTTGATTCAAAGGCGATTACATGCTGACTCTCGACCGTTCAACCTGCTGGGTGTTCGTTTGTGGGATTTCATTGACCGAAAGCGAACAGCTGAGACGCCAAGCATCAAGGCTTGACAGAGCGCTCGCAGGCGTATTTACTCCGTTTCGGAGAGCTTGAGGTCATGCGAAACCTGCGCTTGGTGATTGCCTACGATGGCACGGAATTTCACGGCTGGCAGCGGCAACCGGACGCGCCAACGGTCCAGGGCTGCCTCGAGGAGGCTCTGGCAAAGCTGACCGGCGCTCCCGTCCACATTTGGGGATCGGGACGGACCGACGCCGGCGTCCACGCGCTGAACCAAGTGGCGAGCTTCAAGACGGAATCCCCCATCCCTTGTGACAATCTTCTGAAGGCGCTGAACAATTTGCTGCCGCCTTCGGTGCGCATCAAGCAAGTGGAAGAAGCGCCGGAAAAATTCCACGCGCGCTACGACGTGCGCTCGAAGACCTACCGCTACCGCATCCTGCAAGCGCCGATCTGTTCGCCGTTTCTGTGGCGATTCGTTTGCCATCATCCGTACCCGCTTGACCGCAGGAAGATGAACGAAGCAGCACTTTTGTTCGAGGGCGAACACGATTTCACATCCTTCGCCGGCTCGGAGGGCCGCACAGATGAGGCCGAAGAGGGAGTTCCGACGGCACCCCACTCCATGGTGCGAACGATTGTTTCTTCGCGCTTTCTGTGGCGGCCGCGGACATCCATATTGATTTACGAAGTTCGCGGCAGCGGTTTTCTACGCCACATGGTGCGCAACATTGTCGGCACCTTGTTGGAAGTGGGCCGGGGAAAGCTGGCGCCGCACGACGTGATGCGAGTCCTGGAAGCTCGCGACCGCACCCAGGCTGGGCCGACGGCACCCGCGCAGGGACTTTGCCTCGTTAAGGTGGAGTATTGAATGTCCCGCCTGCTGTAGCGCCGCCCGGAACCTGTCCCGGCGAGGCCGGGAGGGCGGCACGTGCCGGGCTAAAGCCCGGCGCTACCTTGGACTTCCGAAAGCGGTTCAAGTAATATAACCTGACTGAGGTTTGGTGTGCCAGTTGGTTCTGTCCGAACGGGGAGCGGAGTCGAGCGAGAGTGCAGAGGAGGAGCGGCGGGTGAGCCCATCATCGTTGACGTTCAAGGGAAAAAAGCCCGGCCAGCGGGCTTGTGACGAGAAGGACGACAAGGGAAAGCTCTGTGTGGGGCATCTGAAGCGCTGGTACACGCCCAGCGAGGAAGTCGTCCGGGAACTTGGCAAGGACGCTGAAGTCTACCGCTGCGAGCGTTGCCACACGCTGTACCGTCCGGCCCCGCAGGACCGCTCGACGGCCGGACAGAGGTACGAGTTGCAGCCCGTGAATATCCTCGGGAGTTTCCTCCCGAAACTGCGCGGCTAGTCCCCAACCGGCGGCCCGATTGCCGAGAGCGGACGGTTGAGAGTTCAGCGTTGAGAGTTGAGAGTCGGAAGGTGAGTGCAGGAGGTCCTCCGGGGCTTGCCCGAACTGCGTCGCCTGACTCTCAACATTCAACTCTCAACTCTGGACCTTCTCATGCATGACCGACAAGAGCGAATTCATCTATGACTGGAACCGCGTTGCGGGCCCGGAGCTCGCCACTTGCCGTCAAGCGATGCTCGACGATGAGACGCTGCGCGACGGGCTCCAATCACCCTCCGTGCTCGACCCCTCGATTGAAAAGAAAATCCAGATCCTGCATCTGATGGAAAAACTCGGCATCGACTCGGTTGATCTGGGTCTGCCGGGTGCGGGCCCCCGCGCCAAAGAAGACGTGCTGCGCCTGGCGCAGGAGATTGCTTCCGCGAAGCTCAAGATCCGGCCTAACTGCGCGGCGCGAACCACGGAGGCGGACATTCGCCCCATCGCCGAGATTGTCCAGGCGACTGGCGTGCCGATTGAAGCCGCCACGTTTCTCGGTTCCAGCCCCATACGCCAGTACGCCGAGGATTGGACGCTCGACTTCCTGCTTCGGACCACCGAGCATGCCGTGAAGTTCGCGCGCAGCTTGGGTCTGAGCGTCATGTACGTGACCGAAGACACCACGCGGGCCCGGCCCGAGGTGGTCAAAAAGCTTTACACCACGGCGATTGAGTGCGGCGCAGAGGCGATTGTGGTGTGTGATACGGTCGGCCACGTCACGCCGCGGGGAGTCCGGGCGCTTCTGGGTTTCATTCAGGAGGAGGTTGTGAAGCCCGCAGGCGCGAATATCCGCGTGGACTGGCACGGGCACTCGGATCGTGGCCTCGCGGTGGCCAATTCGCTGGCCGCCTTTGAGTCGGGCGCCAACCAGGTGCACGCCGCGGCGCTGGGGATCGGCGAGCGCGTGGGAAATACGCCCATGGATCAGATGCTCGTCAACCTGAAGCTCCTCGGGGCGATTAAGCGCGACCTGAGCAAGCTGAAGGAATACTGCGAGGTTGTATCGCAGGCTGTGGGAGTGTCGATACCGCCCAACTATCCCGTCGTCGGCTCCGACGCTTTCCGCACCGCCACCGGCGTACACGCCGCGGCGGTGATCAAGGCCTTCAGAAAAAAGGACATCGAGCTGGCCAACCAGGTCTATTCCGGCGTGCCTTCGCACTGGTTTGGGATGGACCAGAAGATTGAAATCGGCCCCATGAGCGGGAAATCCAACGTCATCTACTGGCTCGAGCGGCGGCACATCGAGCCGTCGGACCGGTTGGTGGAGAAGATCTTCGACCGCGCCAAACAAGCCAACCGCTTGTTGACGGATTCGGAGATTCTGGAAATCTGCGGCCAGCCGAAGTAGCGCGCGGGGTGCAGCGTGTGGAGCGTTTCGAACTGAGCATAACCCGGAACGAAGACCATTCCCGCCTGACATGATCGCGAGAGATTTTGTACGCTTGCGGTCAACCAAAGGCAAACTGGAGATTAACAAAGCGGGTTTTGGACTTGAGGGGAGAGAACTGAATTGAGTCAGCGAGCCAAGGCGGAACTCCTGCTGGTGGTGGTAACGATGGTCTGGGGTTGCACCTTCGTGGTCGTCAAGTCGGCGCTGTCGCTTGCCTCGCCCTTGCCGTTCCTGGCTGTGCGGTTCACGCTGGCCGGGCTGCTTCTGACCTTGGTCCTGACCCGAGGGAGGATGGACCTCCGTGCCCTTTCCGCCGGGGTGATTCTCGGATTCTTCCTGTTCACAGGCTATTTGTTTCAGACCTGGGGGCTGGTCTACACCACGGCCTCGAAGTCGGCTTTCATCACCGGGTTCGGCGTCATCCTCGTTCCGTTTGTCCAAGTGTTCCACGGCTTCCACTTACGATCCGCGACGGTGCTTGGCGCTTTGCTGGGTTTTGCGGGGATCTACTTCCTGGTTCTGCCCTCGGGCCTTGATTCCGTTAATCAAGGGGACATCCTCACCCTGGGCGGCGCAATGTCGTTTGCCGTGCACATCGTCCTGGTGGGCAGTTACACGCGCCGCTATTCGTTTCGGCACCTGGTCCCTACTCAAGTCCTGACGGCCGGGGCTCTGGCCACGCTCGCCCTGCCGTTTGATCGCGAAATGCGCATGGATTGGAGCCCGGGGCTGGTGGCAGCCCTGCTGGTCACCGCACTTTTGGCGACGGGCTTCGCTTTTTCCGTGCAGAACTGGGCCCAGCAGTTTACTCCGCCCGCGCACACGGCGCTGATCTTCGCGTTAGAGCCGGTCTTTGCAGCTCTGACTTCGAGGGTCGTCCTGGGTGAGCACCTGGGCGGAAAAGTCCTGCTGGGTTCGGCCCTGATTCTGGGGGGAATGGTGGTTTCAGAGCTTTGGGGGGGCACCGCGCCCGCGCCCGTCGAGGGGTGATTCGGGCGCTTTTCAGGCTAACGACCCGCCGGACGATCCGTCTATAACCAAGGGCAGGGCGCGGGGCGGCAACCGCTTGGCGCCCACAGCGCATCCCATTAGGGAAGTATCGGTGTATAATGAGGGATTAAGATCAAAGCTTTGGAGAAAGGGTTTTCGGGGTGAGGCTGACATGACCATGAATGGACGACGATATCTTCCGGGGATTCTCATCGCCATCACGCTGGCAGTGGGAATCCTGATCGGAACGCTGGTTTCAAACGGCGTCCGGGCGGCGAAGGTAGGGGGCGCCGTCGCCGATGCCCAACCCTTGCCGATGCCCTCGCCCGTCGAGCTTTCTAACTCCTTCGCCAAAATCGCGGACGATATTGAGCCTGCCGTGGTGAACATCAACACCGAATCGACGGTGCGCGTCAGCCGGCGGCAGTTTCACGCCCCCGACGACTCGCCGTTGGGCGATTTCTTTGACCGCTTTTTCCAGTTCGGCCCCCAATCTCCCATGAGTGAGCTTCCCCAGCGGAGCCTGGGCAGCGGGGTCATCCTCGACAAGAACGGCTATATCCTCACCAACTATCACGTGGTCATGAACATGCAGGAGGGCGAAGACAAGCCGGTTGACCGCATCCGCGTCCAACTGCATGGGGATGACGATCCCAAGGGATATGAAGCCAAGATCGTCGGCGCCGACAAGGAGACCGACCTTGCGGTGATCAAAATCTCGACCGACAAGCCTTTGGCCGCCGCCCGCTTCGGCGATTCGGACGCCATGCGGGTGGGCGACTGGGTGCTGGCGGTCGGCAGCCCCTTCGGGCTGGACTCAACCGTGACGGCCGGCATCGTCAGCGCCAAGGGACGGGATATCGAGGGCGGGCCCGAAGGCCAGTTCAAACGCTTCATCCAGACCGACGCCGCCATCAACCCGGGCAACAGCGGCGGACCGCTGGTGAACATGGGGGGGCAAGTGATCGGCATTAATACCGCCATCGCCACCAATCGCGGCAGCTACGACGGCGTGGGTTTCGCCATTCCCTCCAACACGGCGCGCAAAGTCTATAATTCCATCATCACCACCGGCCACGTCGAGCGCGGCGCCATCGGCGTCACATTCTACGGCCAGCCCAACCCCGCGCTGCTGCGCAGCTTTGGCGCCGACCACGGCGTCGTGGTGAATAGCGTCGAGCAGGGCAGTCCGGCGGAGCGCGCCGGTCTGAGACGCGGCGACGTCATCACTTCGGTGGACGGGAAGCCCATCAACAAGGGCGACGAGCTGGTGGCTATCGTTGCCGAAACAGAAATCGGAAAGAAACTCCGCCTTGACTACCTGCGCGACAAGAAGCAGATGTCCACAGACATTGAAGTCGGCGATCGGAACAAGATTATCGGCCGTCTGCGAGGCGCACCCGGTGGGGACGAAGGTGAAGAAGCGCCCGGAGATGGGAGCGGCATCCTGGGTGTTTCCGTGCGCAGTCTCACCCGCCAGCAGGCCGACGAGCTGGCTGACGAGCTGCACTTGACAACCCCGCAGGGCGTGCTGGTCACCGGCGCCAAGGCCGGCGGATTCTCGGCGGACTTGGGCGTGCAGCGCGGAGATGTAATTCTGAGCGTGAACCACCAACCGGTGAAAGATGCCGACGAGTTTTACCGGATCGAGAGCCAGCTGAAGTCGGGGGCCGACGTCCTGTTTCTCATCGGTCGGCGGACTCAGCGGACCTTTACAACCTTGTATCTTGCCGATCGTCTCCCGTGAAACAGGAGCAGAGCGGATTTTGAGGCTAGCGGACAAAAATATCTGGCGGAGCCTGTTGCTCATCGTGACCGCCTGGCTCCTGCTGCCAACCAACCTCGGCGCGGTCCCTGAGGTGAAGGCCGCCGCGGCCGAAAAGCCGGCGGCGAAGAGCAAGGCATCAGCTTCCACTTCCAAGAAGTCAACGAAGAAGTCCTCGAGGTCACATCGGCGCCGTCGGCGGTCGTCCTTCAAGAGAAGGATCGCCGGGATGAAATTGCAGCCGGAGCGGGTGGCTGAAATCCAGCGGAGTCTGATCGACGCGAATTATCTCCATCAGGAGCCGACGGGCAAGTGGGACACCGCAACCCGCGACGCGATGCTCCGCTACCAGACCGACCACAGCTTTCCCTCCACCGGACTGCCGGAAGCCAAGTCGCTCATGAAACTCGGCCTGGGCCCGCATCCGCTGCCCGCCGACGTCGACCCGACCATGCGGGCTCAGGCTCGCACCGCGAACGCCCTCGAGCAACTCGAAGAGCCGGACGAGGAGTCATCCGAAGACTCCGCTTCCGAAGCCGTGCCCCAGTAAACCGTGGCCAAGCTGAGATCCCGGGCTCATCGTGGCGGCCCACTGAGAACTCACCACGGGCTTCTGGCTTCTGTCTCCTGGCTCCTCTTTTACGTATCAATCTGCGCCCGCTGCAGCCGGTCGCTGTAATCAACGTAGATGCTCTTCCATTCCGAGTAGAAATCGAGCGCCGTGACCGCGGCCTCGCGATGGCCGTTGCCCGTCTGCTTGGTCCCGCCGAAGGGCAGATGAGTCTCCGCGCCGATGGTCGGCGCGTTCACGTAAACGATTCCCGTGTCCAGGTCGCGCATCGCCTGGAAGGCGCGATTCAAGTTGCGGGTGTAGATGGAGGATGAAAGTCCGTAGATGACGCCGTTGTTGATCTCGACGGCTTCCTCGAGCGAGTCGAACGGAATGACGGAGACCACCGGGCCGAAGATTTCCTCCTGCGAGATGCGCATCTTGGGGCTGCAATCGCCGAAGACCGTGGGGGCGTGGAACCAGCCGCAATCGTATCCGCCGCCGGTGAGGCGATGGCCGCCGCACAGGAGCTTCGCGCCCTCGTTACGGCCGATCTCCACGTACTCTTCCACGGTCTTCAACTGGCCTTCGTTAATGCAAGGACCCATTTGCACGGTCGGATCGAGGCCATTGCCCACCTTCAGGGAGCGCGCGCGCTCCACAAAACGGTCGATGAATTCCTTGTAGACCTTCTTGTGGCAGGCGACGCGGCTGGCGGCGGTGCAGCGCTGCCCGGTGGTGCCGAAGCCTCCCCAGATGGCGCCGTCCACGGCCAGCTCGATATTGGCGTCGTCCATGACGATGATGCAATTCTTGCCGCCCATCTCCAGGCAGCAGTGCTTGAAGGAGTGCGAGGAGGCCTCGGAGACTTTGCGGCCCACGTCCGTCGAGCCGGTGAAAGAAACGACTCTCACGTCCTCGTGGGTCATCAGGCGGTTGCCAACCTCGCCGCCCCCGCCCGTCACGTAGTTCACCACGCCGCGCGGCACGCCGGCTTCCTCCAGCACTTTCACCAGGTTGTACATGGAAAGCGGCGTGTCGGTGGCGGGCTTCATCACCACCGTGTTGCCGCAAATCAGCGCCGGCATAACCTTCCAGGAGGGAATGGCCATGGGAAAATTCCACGGCGTGATGAGCGAGCAGACGCCGATGGGACTGCGCACCGTCATGCAGAATTTGTTGGGAAGCTCCGAGGGTGTGGTCTCGCCAAACATCCGCCGGCCTTCGCCCGCCATGTAAAACGTCATGTCAATGGCTTCCTGGACGTCGCCGCGCGTTTCGTCCAGGATCTTTCCCATTTCGCGGGTCATCTGTTCAGCGAAGATTTCTTTGCGTTCCACCAGCAAGCGCGCGGCGCGATAAAGAATTTCGCCGCGCTTGGGGGGAGGCATAAGGCGCCACGACTTGAACGCCTTCTTGGCCGCGGCGATGGCGTTATCAATATCCTCGGCGTTGGATTTCTGAAAGATTCCGATGAGTTCGTTGCGGTCGGCGGGGTTGAGGTTGTCGAAAGTCCTTCCGCTGACCGTTTCGACCCACTCGCCGTCTATGAAGTTCTTGTAAACCTTGGGTGGGGCCATGGATGAGTCCTCCGGTTGTATTTGCTCGGGCAGGGTCGAGAGGCAGGCGCGCTGACTCTGATCCCGGTCGGACGAAGTCGAAATATAGCAGACGGGATCACTCCCAGCAAGGCGGCCCGGGCGCTCTCGGTTTTGGCGAGACAGGGCCAGATGCCGGTGATCGAGCAAAGCTCCGCCATTCTGGATTCTTCCCCTGCCCAAAGAGATTCCTTCGAGTTTTTTGAACCGCCCGTGTGTGTTCATACACATAGCGGCTTTGCTTTTGCGTTTTCGAGCGTTTGAGCGCTGATTGTTAATCCTCGCCCGCCTGCTAGGCTGGGTGTCATTCTCCCGTCTCGTGCCTCCAACTTTCGGCCTTGGGTCCTTCAATTGACCATTCACAATTCACAATTCCGAACCCTCCCTCCTGTATTCATCCACCCCCACCGCAGAGACGCAGAGGGCGCAGAGAAGACCTGTCTCCTGACTCCTATCCGCTTCCATTTCCACGCTAACACATCGCCCTGCTCCCATGGCGAACAGTGAGAACAGTGAGACAGATTTTTTCAAGTGGTTTGTTTTGCGCTAATTGTCTCGGAAGGTTCGCCTTTTGCGTTTGCCCAAAACGGTCGAGAAATGGTCGAAGGGTGGTAGTGTATGAGGCCACAAGCCGATAGACGCGGGCGCTTTCGCAAGACTGAGAGATCGTCGACTGCCGATTCGGCAGGGCAGTTTATCCAAGGCGGGCGAAGAAGCTTGTTCATGATGGGGGGGATGGAGATGAAGGATCTTCGTGGCGACAGGAGCAGCATGTGGCCTGCTGCAGCAAACGGCCCAAGTGCGGAAACTCGCGACACATCGAAGGCGCCGGGTCGCGGCGACGCCCAGCCATCGCGCCGGGAATTCCTGAAGAGTGTGGGCGCGGGACTGGTGCTAGGTCTGACCGCGTCGAACTATCGGGCGCTGGCGGGCGTCCCGCCGAGCGACAAAATTCAAATGGGCTTCATCGGCGTCGGTGGAATGGGCATGGGGCGGCTGAAAGAGTTCATGGGCCACCCGGACGTGAGCGTGGCGGCAATTTGTGATGTGGACGAGAGCCATCTGAACGCGGCGCTGACGGAAGCGGAAAAGAAGCAGGGACGCAAGCCCGCGGCTTTCGGTGACTTCCGGAGACTCCTGGAAATGAAGGAACTTGACGCCGTGGCCGTGGTCACGCCGGACCACTGGCACGCCCTGCCGACAATCCAAGCCTTCAAGGCCGGCAAAGACGTCTTCGTCGAAAAACCGCTCAGCTACTCGATTGGTGAAGGCCGGGCGATGGTTCGCGCGGCGCGCGCCAACAAACGCGTTTCGCAAATGGGCAATCACATTCACAACGATTTACCCAACTATCGCCGCGTGGTGGAAATCGTCCGCTCCGGGATGCTGGGCAAAATCACGCGCGTGGCCTGCTGGAAAACCTCGCCGACCGAGACCGACCTCGACAATCCTCCCGACGGCACGCCTCCGGCGGGTTTGGATTACGATTTCTGGCTGGGTCCTGCGCCCAAGCGGACTTACAACCCCAACCGGTCACACTTGACGTACCGCTACTTCTGGGACTATTCGGGCGGCATTTTCATCGATTTCTGGTGTCACATCACCGACGTGGCCTATTGGGCGCTCGATCTGAAGGCGCCCACCAGCGTTGCCGCCACAGGCGGCCGATTCTTCTGGCAGGACAACACCGAAACCCCGGATACCCTCGACCTGGTCTATGAATTTCCCGGCATCAACATGACCTGGACGTTGGGCCCCGCGGGTCTGCCGGGACTTCAGCACATGGGCGGCATCGGCTGCGCCTTTCAGGGCACCGAAGCGACTCTGGTGACCAACTACTCGCAACACGAGCTGTATGTGAAGGGCAAGAAAGTGGAAGATTTCAAGCGTCCCGAACCGAGCATCCCCGATTCGCCCGGTCACCTCCGCGAGTTCCTGGATGCCATCAAGTCCCGGCAAATCACCACCTGCGACATCGAGTACGGGCATCGGCTCAGCAAGGCCGGGCTGCTCGGCAACCTGGCGTTTCGCATGGGCCGCCGGCTCACGTGGGACGACGCCCGGGAGCGCGTGGTGCGAGACTCGCAGGCCAACCGAATGATCACTCGTCGCTACCGCAAGCCTTGGAAACTGACCTAACACGCTGCTGTGATGTTTTTCCGCAGCGGGTTAACTGAAGGAAAGCCGAGGCTCTTTCTCTGTCCTTCCGCCGCCTCATTCCTTCCATTTTCGTGTGGGCTTGCCTGGCTTCCGTCAATTCCGATTCGCAGACAGAATGTCGGCGAATTGTGGGAGAGGTTTCGTTTCAGACCTTCGTCACAAGCAATTCTCTGGAACGCCGCATGTGAAAAGTGCGTAGTTAAGACCAGAGGATTTGCAATGGTTTTTCGCGACCTGCTGAGAGATACAGTCCAAACACTCTGGGCGCACAAGCTGCGGACCTTTCTCAGCATGTTCGGGATCGCGTGGGGAATCGTTTCCATCACCTTGATGGTGGCGGCGGGCGAGGGGCTGGCGGTGGGATTCGCGACGGTCAAGGAGAACTTCGGCAAGAACCTGATCATCGCGTTCGGCGGCCGCACCAGCTTGCAGGCCGGCGGAGCGCGTGCCGGGAGAATGATCCAGTGGACGGCCAAGGACCCGCCGCTTGTCCTGGCGCAGGCTCCCTCATGCCGGTACGTGATGCCCGAGCTGGGGGCCGAGCTTCCCGTGCGCAGCATGTACAACAGCGCCACGATTCTGGTGGCCGGGTCTTACCCGGAGTTCGCGGACCTTCGGACCATTCCGATTGAAGTGGGGAGGTTCTATAACCACGAGGACGAGCAACTGGCCCGCCGGGTGGCGGTGCTGGGCAGCGACGTCAAAGAGCAGCTCTTTGCCACGCGGGAGGCTTGGCGAGAGAGGATTCTGATCAACGGAGTTCCTTACACGGTCGTTGGGGTCATGCGTCACAAAGACCAGGACTCGAATTATGATGGCCCTGACATTCGGAAGGTCTTCATCCCTTTCAGCGCCATGCTGCGCGACTTTCCCGCCAAGCCACCGTCGGAACCGGACACGGTCAGCCGGTTGCTCATCGCTCCCCGGGCGCTGGAAACTCATGAAGCCTGTAAGTGGGAAGTCCGGCAGGCGCTGGCACGCCTTCACAACTTCGACCCCCACGACAAAGAGGCGGCGGGGATGTGGGACACTGTCGAAGAGGCCAAGGCTTTTCGAATGATGACTGACGGCATGAAGTTCTTCCTGGGGGCGATCGGTCTGGCCACGCTCTTCCTGGGCGGCATTGGGGTGATGAACGTGATGCTAGTCTCGGTGAGGGAGCGAACCCGGGAAATCGGCGTGCGCAAAGCGGTGGGAGCGAGCGCGGGTGTCATCCTTCGGCAGTTCTTCGTGGAGACGCTCATCGTCGTCTTCCTGAGCGGCGGTTCGGGACTGGCGTTTGCCTATGGCCTGTGCGCTCTGGTCAACCTATTGCCCAAGCCGGCGTATTTTGCCGGATTGCTGCCCACCTGGGAATCCGGGGTGCTGTCGTTTCTCCTGCTGGGCACTGTGGCGGTGCTTTCGGCACTCTATCCTGCCCGTCGCGCCGCCTCCATAGACCCGATTGAGGCCCTACGATTCGAGCCGGGAGGATAGGAATCGCCGATGTTTCGCGAAATCATCATCCAGGCTTGGGATGCTTTGCGGCGCCAGCCGCTGCGCAGTTTCCTCACCATGCTGGGCGTAGTCTGGGGAATCGTCGCGGTGGCGGTCCTGTTGGCCTACGGAAGCAGTTTTCGCGACGTGATGGTTCGGGCTTTCGAGGCCTTCGGAAAAACGGCCGTCGTCTGCTGGCCCGGCCAGACCAGTGAGCAGGCGGGTGGGGAGCGCGCCGGCCGGCATGTACGCCTCGAAAAGGAGGATCGCGAGGCGATTCTCCGCGAGGCCCCACTGGTCAAGCGAGCCAGCCTGGAGACGTTGCGCTGGCTGAGCGTCAGCTATGGGGAGCACATGGCGAACACCGCCGTTCGCGGAGTCTATCCCGAATACGGCGAGATTCGGAACGAGGTGGCCGCCCAGGGACGCTGGATCAGCCCGGAAGATTTTCAGGAACGCCGTCGCGTAGTTTTCTTGGGCGGACAATTGACGCGGAAACTTTTCGGCGGCCGGCCGGCGGTGGGCGAAACGGTGCGTGTGGCTGGTGTGCGCTTCACAGTGATCGGGGTAATGGACCGCAAGATCCAACTGAGCAGCTACTTCCAGACGGACGAGGAATGCGCCTTCATTCCTTACACCTCTGCGGGGGACTTGTGGAACACCCGCTACGCCGACGTACTGGTTTTCTCGCCGATGGCCCCACAGTTCGAGAAGCCGGCAATGGACCAGGTGCGGGCAGCCATCGCCAAGCGCCAGCGATTCTCACCCACTGACGAGCGGGCCATGATGATGTTCGGCGCCTTCATGGTGCGGCCCATCGTCGATGGTCTGACCATCGGCCTGCAAGGGCTTCTCTTGTTCATCGGCGCGCTGACGCTGGGAATCGGCGGCGTGGGCGTCATGAACATCATGCTGGTTTCGGTGGACGAGCGCATTCGCGAAATCGGCCTGCGGCGCGCCCTGGGCGCCAGGCGTTGGCACGTCCAGGCACAATTCCTGGCCGAGGCGCTGGTGCTGACGCTGATGGGAGGGTGCGTCGGCATCCTGCTCGCCTTCCTGATTTCCGCCGGGGTGGGAACCCTCCCCCTTCTCGGGCCCCTTTACCAGGACACCTCCGGGGCGGCTGATATCCACCTGAGCATCTCCTTGCACACCGTGGTGATTTCCACCCTGATCCTGATGCTGGTGGGCGCGGTGAGCGGCGCCGTGCCAGCCATCCGGGCCTCGCGTCTCAATCCCGTTGAGGCGCTCCGCTACGAATAATCTTCTGGTAAAATCACTCCATCTCCCCCCGGGTGAATCGTGGATGCCTACTGAACTGGATGTCGTCACAGGAGCGTTTGGCTTCACGGGCAGATACATCACCGCCCGCCTTCTTGCCAAGGGGAGACGGGTGAGGACGCTGACCGGTCACCCCGATGGTCCAAATCCCTTTGGCGAAGAGGTTGAGATTGCGCCCTCCAACTTCCGAAACCCTTTGGCGCTGGAGGAAAGCCTGCGCGGAGCATTGACTGGCTAGAACACGTATGGGGTCAAGTTTTCGCGTGGCACCGTAACTTGCGAGAAGGCCGTCGAGAATACCAGGAATCTCTTCACCCCGCCGGGCGTTGGGGCGCGATTCTTGACAGGGGCTCGAAAGGCGGCTAAGATTTATTTATCGAGGTTTTTGTAATCCGCTGAATTATCAAGGCTTATTCGCACCATGTTTGAGGAAGCTGAAATTCGAGGCCGAAAGCGGGAGATCCTGGCCGCCATCGTGCGACAGTACATTTCTAGCGGCCTGCCGGTGGGCTCCAAAGCAATTGCGGGCGGCCTGGATGAGGCTGTGAGCTCGGCGACCATTCGCAACGTGATGGCGGAGTTGGAAGATGCCGGCTACCTTTCTCAACCGCATGTTTCTGCGGGGCGCGTTCCTACCGACAAGGCCTACCGGTCATACGTTGACTGGACTACGGGCGCCACGCAGCTGGGAAAAGAGACTCAGCAGTTCATTCATGACGCTCTGACGGCCGAGCAGGCGACGCCCGAACAGTTGATGGCCCTGACCTCGCACGTCCTGGCGGAGGTTTCCCGGCAGGTGGGTGTGGTGCTGGGACCGAAACTCGAAGAGAAGCTGCTCGAGCACATCAAGTTCGTGAAGCTGCCGGAACGGCGTGTTCTGGCGGTGATCGTCTCGAAGCCTGACCTTATCGAGAACAAGGTCATCCGTCTGGAGGAGGATTTCTCCCAGCAAGAGCTCGACGAGGCGGCGGATTTTCTCAACGCGGAATTCCGCGGGTGGTCATTGCGCACCGTGCGCCTGGAGATCTTCCGCCGCCTGGCGGAAATGAAATCGCTTTGCGATCGCCTGCTTTCCAGCATCGGGACCTTGTTTGTCTCGGGCGCACTGGGCGACGAGGAACCGGGCACGCTGTTTGTGGAGGGGACGGCCAGATTCCTGGAGCAGGCGGGCTTCGAGGATTTCCGCGTCGTCCGGGATCTACTGGCAACATTCGCGGAGAAGGTCAAGTTAATCAAGATCCTCAGCGCCTGCCAGGAATCTTCGCAACCGGGCGTGAGGACGGTGATCGGGCGGGAGAATCCCAACCGCGAGATGCAAGACTGCGCGATTGTGGTGGCGCCCTACCACTATCGTGCGAGGGTGGTGGGGGTTTTGGGCGTCGTGGGCCCCACCCGCATGGAGTATGACCGCGCGATTACGGCCGTGGATTATGTCGCCCGCCTTTGCAGCCGACTCCTGAGCGCCAATTGAGCGTTCCTTTTTTTTCGAACCCCGGCGTGTTTGGTGTGCAGGCTCGTCAAGTCCGCAGGTTGCCAAAAAGTTGTAGAATCGAGTAGCCATGGAGAACAAAAAAAATTCAATGGGCCGACCCCCGGAAGACGGGGCCGGCGAGAATGAAATAGAGAATCAAGGGGCTGAATCCGCCGTCGCGAAGCCGGAGGCCGCCGGCACGGATTCCGGAGGAGGAGAGCTGCCCGCCGACCTTCCCGCCGCCTATGGCGAGCTACAGCGTGAAAAGCAGGAGTGGTACGACCGGCTGCTGAGAAAGCAGGCTGAGCTGGAGAACTCTCGCAAGCGCTCGAAGCGCGAGAAGGAAGATTTTCTTCAGCACGCCACGGCGGACCTGGTGCGGGCGCTCCTCCCCACGCTCGATGCATTCGAGCGGGCCCTGAAACACCGCGACGAGGGGGTGCCGCCCGAATATCAGCAGGGCATCGAGCTCATCTATCGCGAGTTGCTGGAAGTCCTGGGACGCGCGGGGCTGACGGCGCTCGAAACCGTGGGCAAGGATTTCGACCCGCACCTGCACCAGGCCGTGGAAACCGTCAGCTCCCGCACGCATCGCCACCACGAAATCGTCGAGGAATTGCAGCGCGGATACAAATTGAAGCAACGTCTGCTTCGTCCGGCGATCGTCCGGGTGGCCGTGGCGCCGGAGGAGGATAAAGCCATCGACCCGCGGGACGACCCGGACTCTGCGACTGGGCCACAGTAATGCCGCCGGGCTGTGGGTTGGGAAGGGCTTTGAGAGCATCAGGGCGCTCGACGAAATGAGGTTTTCGGTTTGAACCAGAAACGTGACTACTATGAGGTGTTGGGCGTAACCCGCAACGCCGCGGAACAGGAGATCAAGAGCGCCTACCGGAGACTTGCGCTGCAACACCACCCGGACCGTAATCCCAACGATAAGGAAACCGCGGAAGAGAGGTTCAAGGAGCTCACCGAAGCCTATAGCGTTCTCGCCGACCCTCAGAAGCGCGCGGCCTACGACCACTACGGGCACGCGGCCTTCGGCGGAAGCGGTGGTTGGACCCCCGACTTCTCGTCCAGTATCTTCACGGACTTCGAAGACATCCTGGGCGACTTCTTCAATTTCGGCGACATCTTCGGGGGCGGAAGGCCCCGGCGGGCGCGACCTCGGCGGGGCGCGGACCTGCGCTACGACTTGGAGATCTCCTTTGAAGAAGCCGCCTCGGGTCTCGACACGAGAATTAAGATTCCTCGCTGGGAGAACTGCCCCGCCTGCAATGGGAGCGGAGCCAAGAAGGGCAGCAATCCCGTGGTGTGCTCGGCGTGCGGGGGGCGGGGCAGCATCCGGCAGACACAGGGGTTTTTCAGCATCGCCCGGACGTGTCCGCAGTGTGCGGGAGCGGGACGCGTAATTCGCGACCCCTGCCCGAGCTGCCGTGGCGAAGGGCGTGTGCGACAGGAGAAGATTCTTTCCATCAAGATTCCTGCGGGCGTCGACGACGGAATCCGGCTTCGCGTGGGCGGCGAGGGGGAGGCCGGGCTGCTGAGCGGCCCCCCCGGCGATCTCTATGTGGTCGTGAAGGTTCGCGAGCACCGGTTTTTCGATCGCCAGGGCAACGATCTTTACTGCACCATTCCCATCTCCGTCGCGCAAGCGGCCCTGGGGACGCAAATCAAAGTGCCCACCTTGAAGGGTGAGGAGCGGCTGAGGATTCCGGAAGGAACGCAATCCGAATCGGTCTTCCGCCTTCGCGGCAAGGGCTTTCCCAGCTTGGATGGGCGAGGCCCCGGCGACCTGTTCGTGAAAGTGCATGTGGTGGTCCCTCAACGCCTGTCGCGCGAGCAGCGCCGGCTTTTGGAATCCCTGGCAGGGTCGATTGCGGTGGAAAACAAGCCGCTGGCCAAACGCTTGGCCGAAAAGGTAAAAAGCTTCTTCGAGTAGGGATCGCCTTACGCCCGCCTGCAGATCCTTTAAGGCATTCAGCCCCGCACAACAACCGCGAAATCCATGTTCGGGCGGCAAGCGCAAGCCTACGGCCGCCGAAGCCAGCGGAATCCGATGGTAATCATGCTGGCGTTGAATCCGTGATTGGGCGGTTCAATTCCGGCGTTCGACATGTGGACGTAACGGTACTCGAAGATCAAGGCGCGCTGAGGCCGGATGAAGTAGTGTACGCCCAGTCCTCCCTGCGGAAAGAATTGGAGGTTGCCGCTCAACTCGGGCGCGCGCGTGCGGAGCGTGGTGTGCAGAATCCCCGCGCCTACATCAAGAAACGGGACGAAGCGTCCGTGGGGTTTGCCGTCAAAACGAAAAAACAAGGAAGTGCCCAGCAGGTGACCGCCGGGGTGGACAGCGTTGCCCAGAATGCCTTCGCCAAGGATTTCAAACCGGCTTACCGGACTGCGTCGGAATTCGTGAGCAATGAGGCCCACCTGCGGCTGGGCGACCAGCAGGTTGATGTGTGAAATATTTCGGGGAATGGCGTTTTCGACCGCGTAGCCGACCTGGAAACCAAAATTCCATCGGCCGCGGTTCTGCCAGAATTCCGGGGATTCGGGGGCCGGCTTCCGGCCCGCTTCGGCCGCTGTTGGGGTTGAATCGGGGTCTTGCGCCCGCAGTTGAAACGGCATCCACGATGACACGGTCAGGATCGCCAGAAGCAGTAGAAAGCGAGACTGTGGCAGGCGGAAAAGGTGTGGGAGATTCAATCGTGGCCGGCCAAACGGGTTCGCGCGGAGCAGAACCAACGCCGCGTTTCTATCCTATCCACCGAAGAAAATCAAGAACGACGTGGCCCGGCATCCCGAGGCGAAAGGCGCATCAGGTGTTTGCCGGGCGGGGCATCCGCCAGCATCGGTACATGGTGAGGAGAATCTTCAACCCCGCCCGGGCGCTGCCAATCAAAGTTCCTGAAATCTTCGACCGCCCGAACTTCCGGCGCCGATAGTTGACCGGAATCTCTGTCACTTTGAGGCGCAGGCGGGCGGCCTTAGCCTGCATCTCCACATTCCAACCGAAGTCACGGTCCTGGAGGTCGAGGCGACGAAGCGCTTGATGGCGGATCACGCGCAACGGGCCGAGGTCGGTGAACGGAACGCCCCAAATCAGCTTGATGAGCCGGGTGCTCAGCCAATTGCCGAATCGTTGCAGGAAGGTCAGCGAGCCCGGCTCGGGGTTTCCCAGGACGCGCGAGCCGATGACCAGGTCCTGTTCGTTTTCTTCCAGGCAGTCGACAAGCTTCAGGAGATTAGCGGGATCGTCCGAAAGGTCCGCGTCCATGAAGGCAATGCCGGCAATCTCGGGTTGCAGATGGGCGAGACCGGTCTGGCAGGCCTGGCCGTAGCCCCGGCGTGGCTCCACGACCACTTGGGCGCCGGCGGCTCGCGCTACATCCGCGGTGGCGTCCCGGCTTCCATTGTCGACAACGATGATCTGCGAAAAAAGGCCGGGCGGGACTTGGGCGAGCAGCGGCCCAATTGACTCCGCCTCATTCAGCGCCGGGATAATCAGTGCGTAAGGCGCGGACAATGTCTCGAAAAGCCTCCGGGGCGCGCCATTCTATCAGAAGCGAAACGCCGAGGCGGTTCGGCGAGCGCGCAGACTCTGGTAGAGACGGTGAAGATATGATATAAAAAGAATTCACAGAAGTGATGCAGGGTCGAATCCGGTGCCAATCCACAATGAATGATGGGCCGATGCCTTCCGGTAAAACGCGCCGCCGGTTCTTTGACACGCGGTACTGGCTTCGCGACCTCATTCTCTCGCTCCTCCTGGCCTTTATCGTCATCTTCTTCTTCTACCAGCCGGTGAAGGTGGAAGGGACGAGCATGGAGCCGCGCCTGAGCCATCAAGAGCGGCTGTTCATCAACAAGTTTGCCTATCATTTCGAGCCGATCGAGCGCGGAGACATCGTGGTTTTCAATTACCCCAGAGACCCCTCGAAGTCTTATATCAAGCGCGTCGTGGGCTTACCCGGAGAATGGGTGACGGTGACCAAGGGCCGCGCGCTGGTGAACGGAAAGCCCCTCACGGAACCTTACCTTCGCCGATCGTTCGTCGATGAAGAGAGCTACCCGCCGGTCCACGTCGGGCCGAACGAATATTACGTCCTGGGGGACCACCGCGAGTCTTCAAATGACAGCCGAATGTGGGGAACCGTCAACCGGAAGTATATCTACGGCAAAGCGGTTTTCGTTTATTGGCCTTTTAGCCAGATGGGACCGGTGGAGTGAGCCGGGCCCTGATGGGGCCGGGGCTTGCCCGTCATCGACGGGATGGGAAGGCAAGCAATGAAAGGCGCGCATCGAGTGCGAATGGAGAGTGAATGGAGGCGATTCTCGCCTTAGAGGATGGTAAGGTTTTCCGCGGGCGCGGCCACGGCGCGCCGGGCGAACGTTTTGGCGAGGTCGTCTTCAATACCTCTCTTTCCGGCTACCAGGAAATCCTCACCGACCCTTCCTACGCCGGCCAGATCGTCATCCTCACTTACCCGCACATCGGGAACTACGGGACCAATCCGCTGGATTGCGAAGCGGCGCGCCCCTATGCCGAGGGCCTGGTAGTCCGCGAACTGAGTGAGCTGGCCAGCAACTGGCGCTCTGTGGAAGAAATTCCGGAATTCCTGGCCAACTATGGCGTCCCGGTAATCTCGGATATCGACACACGGGCGCTGGTGCGGCACTTGCGCAATCACGGTTCGAAGCAGGGAGTGATTTCCACGATCGATCGGGACGACGCGCGCCTGGTGGCCAAGGCGAAAGCGGCGCCCAGCATGGTGGGATTGGACCTCGCAAGCCGCGTGACGACGCCCTCGCGGTATGAGTGGAGCGAGCCTTCTGCAGACATTTTCCACGAGAACACGGGCGAAAGAGCTCCGGCGCGATTCCGCGTGGTGGCCTACGACTACGGAATCAAGCAGAACATTCTGCGGTGCTTGGTGGATGTGGGGTGTCGGGTTACGGTGGTGCCGGCGAAAACCTCGGCGAACGACGTCCTCAGCTTGAAGCCCGACGGGGTCTTCCTTTCCAACGGCCCCGGAGACCCGGAACCGCTGCAATACGCCGCCAAGGCGGTCCAGAAACTTCTCGGTCGGGTGCCGGTGTTCGGCATTTGCCTCGGTCACCAGATCGTCGGGCTGGCGCTGGGCGGAAAGACTTACAAACTGAAGTTCGGTCACCACGGCGGGAATCATCCGGTTTTGAACCTGGAAACTCAGAAAGTGGAAATCACCGCGCAAAACCACGGATTCGCCGTCGACCCTGATTCGCTCAACGCAAACGACGTTATCCTGACGCACCGGAATCTGAATGACGACACCCTCGAAGGGCTGCGTCACAAGTCACTGCCGTTGTTCAGCGTCCAGTATCATCCCGAGGCCTCGCCCGGCCCGCACGACTCGGCGTATCTGTTCGACCAGTTTGTGAAGATGATGGAGGAATTTCGAAAACTATGAATTTTGAATTGTGAATTATGAAAAGACCGGCTAAGGAGTCCAGAGACCCTATCTGGTTTTGCGCTCCTGCAATTCAGAATTCAACATTCATAATTCATCATTGCTTTTCAGATGCCCAAACGCACTGACCTTCACAAAATCCTGATCATCGGTTCCGGGCCGATTGTCATCGGCCAGGGGTGCGAGTTTGACTACTCGGGCACGCAAGCGTGCAAGGCGCTGAAGGCCGAGGGCTATCAAGTGGTGCTGGTGAATTCCAATCCCGCCACCATCATGACCGACCCGGGCTTTGCCGACCGCACCTACATTGAGCCGCTGGCGGTCGAGTATCTCGAAGCCATCATCGAACGCGAAAGGCCCGACGCGCTTCTCCCCACCGTGGGAGGCCAGACGGCTTTGAACCTCTCGGTGGAGCTGGCGGAGAAGGGAATCCTCGACCGCTACAACGTGCAGCTCATCGGCGCCTCGCTCAACGCCATCAAGATGGCCGAGGACCGCCTTTGGTTCAAAGACGCGATGCACAAGGTGGGGCTGGATGTCCCGCGCAGCGTTTTGGTGAACAACGTGGAAGCGGCGCTCAAGGCCAGCGACCAGCTTGGGTTTCCGATTATCGTGCGCCCGTCGTTCACGCTGGGCGGTACCGGTTCGGGAGTGGCCTACAACCGCGTGGAGTTTGAGGACACCGTGCGCTGGGGGTTGCGGGCCAGCCCCGTTCACGAAGTGCTGATCGAAGAGTCGGTGCTCGGGTGGAAGGAATTCGAGCTGGAGGTGATGCGCGATCACGCGGACAACGCCGTGGTGGTTTGCTCGATCGAAAACTTTGACCCCATGGGCATTCACACCGGTGATTCCATCACTGTGGCGCCGGTGCAAACGCTGACCGACAAGGAATACCAGCGGATGCGCGACGCGGCGTTCGCGGTGATCCGCGCCGTGGGTGTCGAAACCGGCGGGTCGAATATTCAGTTCGCCGTGGAGCCCGAGACGGGCCGCATGGTGGTGATCGAAATGAACCCGCGCGTTTCGCGGAGCTCCGCGCTGGCCTCCAAGGCCACCGGATTCCCGATCGCCAAGATTGCCGCCCGCCTGGCTGTGGGATACCGCCTGGATGAGATCCCCAACGACATCACCAAGAAAACGCCCTCGTGCTTCGAACCGACCATCGACTACGTGGTTGTCAAGATCCCCAAGTGGGCGCAGGAGAAATTTCCCGACGCCGACCACACGCTGGGCACGCAGATGAAATCGGTCGGCGAGGTGATGGCCATCGGGCGGACTTTTAAGGAAGCCCTGATGAAGGGCATCCGATCACTCGAAACGGGGCGAAAGAACCCCGCGCCTCCCGCCGATTCGGCAGAATTGTTCCGGCGCCTCGCTACGCCTCATCCCGAGCGCCTCTGGGACATCTTCTATGCCTTCCAGGCCGGTTACAGTCCGGAGCAGTTGACGGAGATCACGCGCATCGATCCGTGG
Source organism: Terriglobia bacterium (assembly GCA_035528275.1). Classification (GTDB taxonomy): domain Bacteria; phylum Acidobacteriota; class Terriglobia; order UBA7540; family UBA7540; genus DATKYV01. Next base: position 24,023 of record DATKYV010000137.1, read on the forward strand.
TTCGTGAACCAGATTCAGCAAATCGTCGAAATGCAAGGCGAGTTGAAGCGCTTCGACCTGCGGTCCGTCCCCGCGCCCGTGCTTCGCGAAGCAAAGCGCTTCGGTTTTTCGGACCTCCAGCTGGCGGAGATGTGGGGTGTCACGGCGGAGGAGGTCTTCAATCGCCGGCTTGCCGCTGGCGTGCGGCCGGTGTTCAAGCGGGTGGACACTTGCGCGGCGGAGTTTGAATCGTTCACTCCGTACCTTTATTCCACCTACGAATCGGAGGATGAGGCGGAGCCTACCGATCGCAAGAAAATCATGATTCTCGGTAGCGGGCCAAACCGCATCGGGCAGGGCATCGAGTTTGACTACTGCTGCTGCCACGCCGCGTTCGCGCTCAAGGAGGCGGGTTACGAGACGCTGATGGTGAACTGCAATCCGGAGACCGTCTCAACCGACTACGACACCTCGGACCGCCTCTACTTCGAGCCTCTGACCTTTGAAGACGTAATGGCCATCGTCGAGGTGGAGAAGCCCTTCGGTGTCATCGTCCAATTGGGCGGGCAGACACCGCTCAACCTGGCGCGAGATCTCAAAGCCGCCGGAGTCCCCATTGTCGGGACGACGCCGGAATCGATCGATCTGGCGGAAGACCGCAAGCACTTCGAGAAGCTGCTTCGCAAGTTGGGCATCCCCCAACCGGATAGCGGCGGGGCGATGAACGTGGATGAGGCGGTGGAAATTGCCGCGCGCGTCGCCTACCCGGTTTTGCTGCGGCCCTCGTACGTGCTGGGCGGGCGCGCCATGGTTATCGCCTACGACGAAACCACGCTGCGCGACTACGTGCGCCGCGCGGAAGAGTTACACAAGGCCTTCCCGATTCTTGTGGACCGCTTCCTGGAAAACGCCACGGAGGTTGACGTGGACGCACTCGCGGATGGCGAGGACGTCGTCGTTGCCGGCATCATGGAACACATCGAAGAAGCGGGCATTCATTCGGGGGATAGTTCGTGCGTCCTGCCTTCCGTCGGGATTACCGAAGAGCAGAGGCGGACCCTGTGTGATTACACCGTGAGGCTCGCCCGCGAACTTCAAGTGGTCGGCCTGATGAACGTCCAATACGCCATCCAGGGCGGCAAGGTCTACGTGCTGGAGGTGAACCCGCGCGCCTCGCGAACCGTCCCCTACGTGAGCAAGGCAACGGGAGTTCCGCTGGCCAAGGTGGCGGCGCTGCTGATGGTGGGGCGGAAACTTGCAGAGTTCGGATTGAGCGAGATACTTCCCGTTCATGATTACTTTGTGAAATCGCCCGTCTTCCCCTTCCAGAAGTTTCCCGGCGTCGATACGATTTTGGGGCCGGAAATGAAGTCCACCGGGGAGGTCATGGGAGTGGGGCGAAGTTTTGGCCTCGCCTTCGGGAAAGCCCAGCTTTCCGCTCTGCAGCGGATTCCTTCCAGTGGGCGGGTATTCATCTCCGTCAATGAACATGACAAGCCGCTCGCCGTGCCCCTGGCGCGAGACTTGGTGGCCCTGGGATTCAAGCTGGTGGCGACCCGCGGGACCGCAGCCAAGCTGCGGGCGGCGGGCATCAAGGTCGAGAAGGTCTACAAGGTGAACGAAGGCCGGCCGAACGTCGTCGACCTCATCATGAGCAACAAGATCGATTTGATTGTCAACACGCCGCTCGGCCGCGTTTCACGCTTTGATGAAAAGGCCATCCGTCGCGCCGCCGTGCAAGGTGGAATAACTTGCATCACCACTCTTTCGGCGGCGATCGCGGCCGTCAATGGTATCAAAGCCCAGCAGAATACGGGAATCCAGGTGTGTAGCCTCCAGGAGCTTCATGAAGCCGCCCGTGCCGCTCGTCAGCCCGCGGCGGAGAGCCCCGTTGCGACCACGGATCGGCAATAACATGACCAGAAAACAATTCACGACCTATTTGCAAGGAATCTTTGCGCCGGTGGTGACGCCCTATACACGGCGCGGGGATGTGGACGAGGGGCTTTACCGCGAAAACCTGGAGCGCTACAGGGGATCGGGACTCGCGGGAATCGTCGTCGCGGGCTCGACGGGCGAAGCGCCGTATCTTACCGGGCCTGAGCGCCTGCGCCTGACCGAAATCACCCGCCGGGTCCTGAAGCCGCCGGAACTGTTGATCGTCGGCACGGGGCTGGAGAGCACCCGCGCAACCTTGGACCTAAGCCGCGAGGCCTTCCAACGCGGCGCGGACGCCGTCCTTGCCGTAACGCCCAACTACTACAAGTCGCGCATGGATTCTGCGGCTCTTGCCGCGCACTTTCGCACCCTGGCGGACAA
>DATKYV010000138.1:0-3407 GCA_035528275.1 Terriglobia bacterium
GGCTGGTACCAGCACTTGGGCTGCGGGCGGTCTTCGTGCTTCATCGATTTGGGCCAAGTCGTCTTGGCCATGGCCTTCAGTGCCAGGACGCCCATGCCTTTCTTGCGCGCCGCTTCCAGCACTTGCGGGCCGAAGTTGGCTTGCGAGAAGAGCACGAAGTTGAGGGGGAAGAGAATGGTGTCAAAATCAAAACGGTTGATGGCCTCGAGCGCCGTCTCCACCGAATGCGCCGAGAAGCCGATGAATCGCACCTTGCCCTCTTTGTGTGCCTTGACGTAGGTTTCCATCGCACCGTTCGGCCCCAGGGCGGTCTCGAGGTCGTCCATCTTGGTCAAGGCGTGGAGCTGGTAGAGGTCGAGATGGTCCGTTCGCAAGAGCTTGAGCGACTCCTCGAGCTCGGCTGCGGCGCCCGCGCGGCTCCGCTGGGTGGTCTTGCAGGCCAGGAAGACGCGCTTCCGGTAGGGTTCGAGCGCCGGCCCCAATCGCTCCTGGGCGTTGCCGTAGGTAGGCGCGACATCAAAATAGTTGATGCCGCGGTCGAAGGCCTCCGCCACGATGTTGTTGGCGAACGACTGCGCGGTGTCAGTGACCACGATGCCACCGAAACCGATGATGGAGAGGTGTTCGCCCGTCTTGCCTAAAGCGCGCTTCGGGAACGCCGATGTCGCCCCGGCAGCCGCCAAGGGCTGCAGTACCTTCTGGGACGCGGCCAGACCGGCGGCTACGGTCCCCTTCTTCAGAAAATCTCTTCGATCCATAGTCTGCTTCCTCCCCGCGCCTGCTTTCTTTGCCAATTCAGGTATCGGCGTCTTCTCGCTTCTAACACTTTGCCCACGCCGGCGTCAATGGCAACCCGCCGTGCGCGTGGGAATAACGCTGACTCCAACTCGCGAAGCCCGGCGGAGGCTCGCTGCAAGTTTCCTTGCCGCTTGCATCGAATCTCGGCTAAACTCGCTGTCCCTGTATGCGATTAACCTCCCTCCGATTGCATTGGGTTCAGGTGCCATTTCACGAACCCTTCCGGATCTCGAGCGGCGAGGTGTCCGTTAAGGACGCCATCCTGGTCGAGCTCGAAGCCTCCGGATTGGTGGGCTGGGGCGAGGCGTCTCCGATGGCGGGCGCGTTCTACTCGGCGGAGACGCCCGAAAGCACCTGGCAGTTCCTCCGCACGCGCCTGATTCCAGCTCTCCTCGCCCGGCCGGAAATCGACCGGCGGGGTTACTACGACTACGTCGCCCAGTTCCCCGGCGAGCCTTTTGCCAAAGCCGGCCTGGAGGGCGCGGTTTGGGACCTATGGTCGAAAGAGCGCGCCAAGCCGCTTTACTCGGAGCTTCGCGGCACAAGACGGCCGATCGAATCGGGTGCCGCCATCGGCCTGATGCCCAGCGTCCCGGAGTTGCTGGAGCGCGTGGAAAGATTCCTGGGCCAGGGCTACCGGCGCATCAAGATCAAAATCGAACCGGGACGCGACATCGAGCTGGTGCGGGCGATCCGCCAGCGTTTTCACGACATCCCCCTCATGGTCGACGCCAACGCCGCCTACCGCCCGGAGCACTTTCCGATCTTCGAAGAGCTGGACCGCCTGAGCCTGATGATGATCGAGCAGCCGCTGGCGCGCGAGGCGTTCGAGGAACACGCGGACCTTCAGCGACGACTGCGGACGCCGATCTGCCTGGACGAGTCGGCGGAAAGCCCTGAAGCCATCGAGACCATCGTCCGGCTGGGCAGCGCGCGCATCCTGAACATCAAAGTGCAGAGGATGGGAGGCCTGGTGCCGGCGCGACAGGCGCACGATGCGGCACGCGCGTCGGGAATGCCCTGTTGGCTCGGAACGATGCCCGAGCTGGGCGTGGCTTCGGTTCAGGCGCTGCATCTGGCCACGCTGCCCAGCTTCACTTATCCCACGGACGTGGAGGCTTCTTCCCGTTGGTACGTGGATGACATCATCTCGCCGCCGATTGAGGTTTCTCGCGAAGGGCTGATCCACCTGCCGGAAGGACCCGGTACGGGGTACACTGTGGACGTCGAGAAGGTCGCCAAGTATCGAGTCCGGATTGAGGAGTTTCGCGTATGAGCCGCCTGACCACCGGTGAGTGCCAGTGTCGCCTGTGGCATGGTCTGATCCCTGCCGTGCCGGTGCCGTTTACCGCCGGCGGCGAACTCGACAGCGCAGCCCAAGCTCGCTACGTGGCTTGGATGGCCAAGCAGCCGATCGCCGGCGTGGCGGTGTGGGTGCACACCGGCCGGGGTTTACACCTCTCCCGGGAGCAGCGCAGCCAGGTTTTGCGGAGCTGGGTTGCAGGACTGGATGCCAAAAAGGTCGTCGTGGCGGGCGTGGGCGGGCGGCCCGAGCAGGCTGCGGATTTCTCAGCTTACATTGCTTCGGCGCTTGAAATGGCTCGCGACGCGCTCGACGCCGGCGCCCACGCCTTCCTTGTCCATCCGCCGCGGCTCTTCCACCATGTCGCCGACAATCGCCAGCTGCTTTTGACGTACCACAGAGAAATCGCTTCGACGGGTGTTCCCCAATTCCTGTTCTATCTCTACGAGGCCGCGGGAGGCTTCTCCTACACCGCCGAGCATCTGCGCAGCCTGTTGGCATTGCCCGAAGTTGCGGGAATCAAACTGGCCACGCTCGACAGCGTGATGACCTTTCAGGGCTTCGCCAACTTGATCGCCAAGGAATTCCCGCAGAAGCTCATCTTGACCGGCGAAGATCGGTTCCTCGGCTATAGCCTGATGTGCGGCGCCACCGCAGCGCTCATTGGCATGGGCGCCGCCTGTACGAGTTTGCAGGCCAACATGATGAGGGCCTACTACGATGGCCGCGCGGCGGAGTTCCTGGAGCTCTCCCGCGCCGTCGACCGCCTCTCCCAGGTCACCTTCATTCCCCCCATGGAAGGTTACATCCGGCGCATGCTCTGGGCGCTGGTCCATCAAGGTGTCATCGGACGGGAATCCGCACACGACCCGTGGGGACCCGAGCTCACCGAAAGCGAATTCACCGAATTGGGAAACTGTTTGCGCGAGCTCGAGCGAGTGTAGGAGCGCGACGCTTGGCGCGACGGGGCGGCCATGCCGCGCCGTCCGCAGTCTTTTGGAAGATGACGGCGGCCGGAGTCAATCACAAAGTGGCGGGTCCTGCGCTGACTCCGCAAACCCTGCCAGCTTCTCCATCCTGCAAGACAGTATTGCCAAGCGCGCGTTCACGTCCCGGATGGCGCGGGCATTGACAACCGCCAGTGCCGGGTCGTAGAGGAGCAGACAACGAAAGTAGGTCTGGAGCGATTGGGCCTCCCGGGCAAGTTTGCGGAGTAGGTCGGCAACTTCTGGGTCGGTCAAGATTTCTTCTTCCTTCGGGATGGAGCTTCAGCCAGCGTTGCGAGCGCCGCCGCCCGCGCGGCGAG
>DATKYV010000139.1:0-23741 GCA_035528275.1 Terriglobia bacterium
GTCGTCCGTTTCACGCCGGAGAAATTCCCGCAGTTGCAGCTGGCGAATCCTCGCCTGTGGTGGCCGGCGCAGGTGGGGCCGCAGAACCTCTATCCGTTGGACCTGGTGGCGGAGGTTGACGGCAAGGTGTCGGATTCCGGCCACCTCCGCTTCGGGATTCGCGAGGTGACCTCCGAAATCGACGCCCAAGGGCACCGCCTGTTCCACATCAACGGCAAGAATATCCTGATCCGCGGCGCCGGCTATTCCTTCGACATGCTATTGCGCTCCTCCCCGGAACGGCAGGAAGCTCAGCTGAAGTATGTTCGCGACGTTAACCTCAACGCCGTGCGGCTGGAAGGCAAGCTTGCGGATGATCACTTCCTTGAGCTCTGCGATCAGTTAGGCATCCTGGTGATGCCGGGCTGGTGCTGCTGCGACCAGTGGGAAAAATGGGAGAGCTGGGACGCCGAAGACGAGACGATCGCCGCCGAATCCCTGCGCGACCAGGCCCGTCGTCTGCAGCGCCATCCCTCGGTGCTGACGTTTTTGTATGGCAGTGATTTCCTGCCTCCACCCAAAATTGAGAAGATGTATCTCAAGATCTTCCAGGAGTGCGATTGGCCTAATCCCACGGTCTCCTCGGCGCGAAGCGGGACGACCACCGTCGGCCAAAGCGGCGTCAAAATGACGGGGCCCTATGAATGGGTGGCCCCATCGTTCTGGTATCTCGACACCCAATTCGGAGGGGCGCAGGGTTTCAACACCGAGACCAGTCCCGGGCCTGCGATCCCACCCCTCGAGAGCCTGCGCCGCATGCTGCCGGAAGACCACCTCTGGCCGGTCGACTCCGTATGGGAATACCACGCCGGGGGGATGTCCAGTACCCTGGGCATTTTCACGGAGGCTCTTAACGAGCGTTACGGCGCCTCAGCCTCCGTCGAAGAGTACACGCGCAAGGCCCAGGTGCAGGCCTATGAGGGCCATCGCGCCATGATGGAAGCCTATGGGCGCAACAAATACACCTCCACCGGCATCATCCAGTGGATGCTGAACAACGCGTGGCCGAGCATGATCTGGCACCTTTTCGATTGGTATCTGCGCCCGGGTGGTTCGTACTTTGGTGTGAAGGCCGCCTGCGAGCCGTTGCACGTGCAGTATTCCTATGACGACCGCTCCATCGTGGTCGTGAACTCGTACTACAAGTCTTTCCCCAACGTGAAGGTCGCGGCCAAGGTCTACAACCTTGACATGACGGAGAAGTTTTCGCGCGAAGCCACACTCGACGCAGGGCCCGACAGCAGCACGCGGGTTTTCACATTGCCGGAGATCGAGGGTCTCAGCCCAACTTACTTCGTAGACCTGAGGCTTGAATCCTCGGGAAACCTGGTCAGCCGGAATTTCTACTGGCTCTCGACCCGGGCCGAGACGGTCGACTGGGACCGGTCCGAAGCAGATTCTCCCCAGTATGCCATCTCGACGTGGACCCCTTCGGCGACGTTCGCTGACTATACCGCCCTCAACACCCTGCCCCAGGTTGATCTGGATGTGACGGCCCAATCACAGCGCGGGGCATCCGAGAGCTCCACCACGGTTAGCCTTAGGAATCCAAGTCAGACGCTCGCCTTCGCCATCCGGCTGAAGGTGCGAAAGGCATCGAGCGGCCGAGGCGGCCGCGGGGAATCGGCTGACGACGAGGTGCTGCCGGTGTTGTGGCAGGACAACTACTTCCCGCTGCTTCCCGGCGAAAGCCGCAAAGTCACCGCGACCTACAACACAAACGACCTCGGCCAGTCCCCGACGATCGTGGAAGTGCAGGGTTGGAACGTGAAGACCAAGCTGGTCCAGCCGTGAAAGCGGTTGGGCACGAATTCGGTCGGCCACGAGCGTTCCGGCCATACGCGCTTTCGTCCCGGTAACTGGGCACACTCTCCTTCAGAGACACCTCGCCATTATTGTTCGGCGATGTCCGCGCCCCCAGCTCAGAGCGTAGAGCATAAACTCTGGCAAGGCGAGCAACAGAGCTCCCCTCGCTGTATCCACTCCCACAATTTCTAAATGACCCGCAGATGAATCACCGGGCATTGTCAACAAAGGTGGAACGTGGTGCAAGCATGACCGACCAAGGGCATTTCAGACTGAGACCGGGAAGAGCAACGTAAAACTCTTGCACCGTTTCCGCGCGCGGCGGAACGATTCGTCCGCGCGGCCGGATGCTCGAGTGAAGGAGAAAACACCCATGAAGCGCCTGGCGACCGCATTCAGTCTCGTGCTGGTGTATTCCAGCTTAGCCGTGGCTCAGAATTTTTCGAGAACTTATGTGCTCGAATCAGGCGAAGGCGACACCGTGTTGACGGTCCAGCAGGACGCGCAAGGGAAAGTCCGGGGCACGCTGCAGCTTGATGACGGCACAACTTTCCAGCTCGCGGGAGAGATCAAGAATAATGAAGCGATTGGCATCGCTTCCGTCCAGGATAAATCGAGCCTCTTCAAGTTACGCTTCCAGGGCGGACAACTGATCTACACCATCGTCGCCGTCGGCCCCGACGGTAAGCCTGACCTGGCGAACGCTCAGGGATTCCCGTTTACGCACCAGGGAGGCGGTGGCGGTGCGTCTCCCTCGCCGCTGGCGTCGCTTTCCGCCTTGACTTCAGTAACCCGGCCAATCAGGCGGTCGCCCTTCTCGACCACTTTCTGGCCCTCCTGCTTTACGTCCTTGGTGACACGGGCCGTGGCTTCGTCTCCCGGCTTCGCGGTGCGCGCGTCGAGCGCCGACTCGAGTTCGCCCTCGATCTTCCTGCCGGCGCGGCGACTGCCTTGCTCTCCTCCCAGTCCGTCGGTTGACGGACAGTCATCTCTCTTCTCCTCATCTCACTCAAACACTTCAACCCCACAGGGGGGATACGATGTACCAAGGCTGTTCCATCACCGCTGGGTGCTTGAATCGCGCTTGCCGCTGACGTATCATTTTCGCTCAATCGCCAAGAGGAACTGACACACGCCTTGAACCCTTTGAGCATTACTGTCGAGCAACAGGCCCACGGCTCGGCGGCCACGACCGCATGGAAGTTTTACCGCGTTGGGGGTTTGGTGCTGACTTTCAGCGCGGTGCGGCAGGTGGCGTTTTTCACGCGCAACACCCAGGGATTCGGCGAGCGCTGGAGGCGGCGCCTGGCCCTCGCGTTCACCGCCCTTGGCCTGCCCTTCTTCTATGCGGTCCATCGTCGTTTCGCTACGCGGTTGCTGCACATATTCCTGCGCGGCGTCAGTCGCGACCGGCTGGACTTGCTGGGCGAAGAGTACTTCCAATATGTGCTCAAGCCGCGACTGAAACCGCGCGCTACCGAGCAAATCAAGAAGGCGATAACGAGCGGGGAGCGGGTGGTCCTGGTCAGCTATGGGCTCGACCACGTGGTGCGGCCGATGGCCAACCATCTGGGCGTGGAGTGGCTGCTGGCCAACCGCTTGGAGTTCCGCGACGGCTCGGCCACGGGGCGATTGCTCGACCCGGTCATCCCCCCCCGCGGCATCTTCGGGTTTTTCAAGAGTGGCGCGGCGGAATGCGGAAACACTTCGGAAGAGTGCGCTGAATCCCTGGGACTCAAATCGGCTCCGGGATCCCTCCAGCGCGCCCTCATGACTGCTCAACGGAAACCGACTTTCAAGTCGCATTCCATCGTCCTGTTCCGGACGGACGGCCGCGTCGAGCGGCTTTCCCCTCGCGAGTCGCTAAGAGGAAAAAGCATCCTGCTTGTCGGCGGAACGGGATTCATCGGCAAAGTCTGGCTGACGAATCTTCTCACAGACATTCCCGATATCGGCAAGGTCTACCTGTTGATTCGCCGCCAGCGTTCGGCGACGGCGCTCCGCCGCTTCGAAAGGATCGTTGAAGAGTCGCCGGTTTTTGACCCGCTCCACGAGCGCCATGGCGCCGGCATGGCGGATTTCTTTCGCGACCGGATTGAAGTGCTGGAAGGCGACGTCACCCGGCCCAACCTCGGCCTCGACGATGCTACCTGCGCGCGCCTGGCTCCGGTGCTCGACTTGGTGGTGAACAGCGCCGGGCTGACGGACTTCAACCCCGAACTGCACATCGCCCTCGCCGCCAACGTTGACGGCATGGTCCATCTTCTGAATTTCATCCACCGCACGGACCACGCCGCGCTGCTGCACCTTTCCACTTGCTATGTGGTTGGCGAGCGCGACGGGCGCGTCGCGGAAGAGCTGCGCCCTGACTACACGCCGGGCCACGTGGCCGGTTTTGACGCCGAGCAAGAGCGGCGGTCGCTTCACGCCATGGTGCGAGAGATCGAACAACGCGCCGAAGGAGCCGAAGTCACCGAAGAGTTGAAGCGGGAAGCATTGAAGCGCACCAAGAACCTCTCTGAAGACGCGCTCGAAGCGCACCTCAGGAAGTACCGCACGCGCTGGATTCGGGCTCAGATGGTTGAGGCGGGGATGCGCCGCGCCAAAGAGCTCGGTTGGCAGAACACTTACTGCTTCACCAAGAGCCTGGGCGAGTCGATGATCGCCAAGTATGGCGCCGATTTGCCCGTGGCCGTCGTCCGTCCCTCGATCACCGAGACCTCAACGCATCAACCCTTCCGCGGCTGGAACGAGGGCGTGAACACGTCGGCGCCGCTTTCTTATCTCCTGGGAACTTTCTTCCGCCAGCTCCCCTCGAACGAGCGCAAGTGCCTGGACCTGATTCCCGTCGACCTGGTCTCGCGCGGCATGACGCTGATCGCCGCCGCCCTCGTCAAGCGGCGCCACCAGCGCGTCTATCAACTGGCGACTTCGGACTGCAACCCGTGCGACATGCGCCGCTCGATCGAGCTCACCTGCCTCGCGCACCGCAAGCACTACCGTGCCCAGGAAGGCTTGGAGCACTGGCTCCGCGCGCGCTTTGATACCATTTCTGTCTCCAAGGAGCGCTACCAGCGGTTCTCCGCCCCCAGGCAGCGCAAGATGGTGCGAGCCATCCGGCGCTTCAGCGCGCCCATTCCCTTCGTGCGCTCGCCGCTCATCCGCAAGGAACGCGATCTGGAGCGGCTGGAAAAATTGATCGAGCTCTACGAGCCGTTCATCCTCCACAACGAACACGTCTTCGAGGCGCAGAACGTCGAGGCGCTTTCGGAAGTCCTGCCGCCCGAGGAGAAAGTAACCTTCGGCTACGACGCCCACGCTATCGATTGGTGGGAATACTGGATCAATATCCACGTCCCGGCGCTGCGCAGGTGGACTTATCCCTTGATCGAAGGCAGGCCGCTCGAATCCCGCCCCCGGCGGCCATTTCACCTCGACGTCCCCACGAACGGCGGGGCATAGCACGTTTTTGAAACTCGCCCTGTGTTTTCATACACCTAGCGGCCTTGTTTTCGCGTTTTGGCGATCCAACACTGACGCCCTGTAAGGTCCTCCAAAGGCCTGTTCTCTCTTGGCGGCATTTTCGAGCCGCAATCCCCAGCCCCCAGTCTCCAGCCCCTGGCTTTTGGGGTTCGTTCGGGAGAAGAATGGGTTCGTTCGGTCCGTCAGCTGACGGATTTTGACAAACGAAGCCAAGGCCGATCCTTTGTTTTCAATAATCCGTCAGCTGACGGATGGCTTCGTTTTTGCATTTTAACATCTTTAGTTGTTTGCGCCCTCATCCCAGCTTGTAGGGGCATGGCGCGCCATGCCCATACCGCCCCGCGTCGATTCCCTGCGGCACCACGTAGCACAAGGCCCGTTCTGTGCCCCTCCAACGTTAGGCTAGGGTAGTAGTCTACACTATCAGGCGAGGATTGTCAATTGGCTTGATAGGGGTAGGACCACGGTGCACGCTCAATACGGCGCCGTGCGCGGCTCGAATTTCATGTCGTTGAAATCGAAGAGAACTCGAGGATCGCCAACTCCCTCGCGCGTCAGCGCAGCTCGCGCGAGGTGACCTTCCGCCGGACGGATGTCCATCGTATCGCGCAAAAGGTCTCGCGCGCCGATCTTCAAAAGCCTTCGAGCACCAGCACCGCGTCTTCCCAGTGTCCCGGCGTGGTGAAGAGTTGAACTTGCGCGGGAGGAAAGAGGGCGCCGGTCAGATTCCCGGTGGCAAACGACCCGGCGTCGCGACGCTCACCGGTAGCGGGATCTATCCAGGTAACCTTCACGCTCTTGGTCAGAATCTTGTCGAGGTGAACAAACACCCGGCACTGGCTGCTCAGGTAGATGATGGCGTAATCTCCGTTGACGGAACGCATCGCGGCGTTCAGAGTGCTTTCGCTGCTGACGCCGGCGGCAAAGAGACCCTGGTCGGGAATCAAATCCCACCACTCGTGCGCGGTGAAGATTTCCTTCATCTTGCAAACATGCGCCGCGCCCGGCGTGTCGAAGCTGGCCTCCCAATCCTTTCCCATGCGCCACATCTGGTTTTGCCCGTAAGTGTGGAACCCACCGGCGAGCACCGTCCACCAAGCCTGGCGGCGGACGATGAGCGGCGTGATGGGTCCCAGAGGATATTCCGGTCCGTCCTCGTACGCGCCCTCGGCCAGCACCACGGGTTTGATGGGGGTCGGCTGACGGTCGGCGCTCACCGCCGGATAGATTTTCGGCCAGTCGGTCCAGGTCTGGATCATGTTGAAGTCCAGCCAGTCTTCGCGATGAAAGAACTGCGACGTGGAGTGCCAGCCGCAGATGTGAAAGGTAATCAGGTGCGCTCCGCCGTCGCCCTCCCGCAGCCCGCGCGCCAACTGGCGATACACATCCTCGAATCCGACAGGAACCCGGTCCCCACCGTTCACCCAGATGATGTTGGGAGCGTCCTTGTATCGGTTCCCCAGCCAGCGGCCGTAAGCGCGCGCGTTCTGCAGGTTGAGTGTCTTCGTCTGGTTGACGAAGTGGCCCCAGGTGGGCAGCATCGCCAGGATTAGCCCCTGGCGGTTCGCAAACTCCACCAAGTAATCCACGTGTTTGAAGTACGTGTCGTTGGGCGTGGCGGGATTGTTGTTGAGCCAAGGCCGCTCGCCGAATACGTTGGGCTGCGGCTCGTCGGAAGAAGGCGGCACGTCGTTGACGTCGTCGTGCCCGCCGGGGAGGACCCAGGCCAGCACGCCTTGAATCACCGTGAATCCCTTCTCCCCGCGGTTGCGGAGATACACCTCGGCCTGGCTCTTCGAATAGCGGGAGAACAGCGGCCACGCCGTATCACCCAGCCAGAAGAACGGCTTCCCCTCGCGGTCCACGAAGTAACGGCCGTTGGCGCTCACCTTGATGGGGCCGGGAACGCCGGCACTGGCGACGGCTGAAATAATGAGCAGAGAGAAGAGTGCGATGACTCTGATCGAATGCTTCATGACTGTTTCTCCTTTTTCTCCCGGCAGAAGAGGAAAACGCCGCGCGGGCTTGCAGCGCAAGCAAATTAATACCGCGCACTCGGCGGGTCAAGAGGCGGGTGACAGCATGTGGAAACGCGGGATGGGGCTGACCTTTTCAGTCTGCGCCGGTGAAGAACTCGAACCTATCGCAGACAGTCCCATCTGCTTGGCACCCGGCGTCGTCGTGTTGGGGGAGGGCACGAGCACCCTGAAGGTGCTCCCCTTTCTCGTTGGCCGAGACCAATGCGGCGCGACGATGGGTTGTCGTATGTAGCGGCAACAGATTTCAAGCCGTGGGATGATGATTTGTGCGACTCCTGCCCTGGGAGTCAGCGGGGTGGGCCCTCATGCAGCGGAGGCCATCCATCGATTGAGGGCATCGGAGGCCATCAATCGATTGAGGGCATCGACTACCTGGGGATCGAATCTTCCTGCGGCGGCGCCCTTGTGGATTTCGCTCAAGGCGACGCGGGAATCCCAGGCGCGGCGGTAAGGACGCCTTTCGGTCAAGGCGCAGTAGACGTCGGCCACACAGGTGATGCGCCCACCGAGGGAGATATCCTCTCCCTTCAGGCGTCGGGGGTAGCCCTCGCCGTTGAGGAGCTCGTGGTGGTTGGCAATGATCTCCACGGTGTGGGGATCCTCGTACCCCATTCGCCGGGCAATTGAGACGCTTTCGTCGACGTGGCGCTCCAGGTCCTTCCTCTCCTGCTCGGAAAGCACCCCGCGACGGTTGAGGATATGATGCCAGACGATGCACTTCCCGAGGTCCTGGAGGCGGCCGGCCACGAGCAAATGGCGCTTGGGCTCTTCCGCCAAACCGAGCTGGTCTCCCAGCGCGTAGGAGAGCACCGCCACGCTCAAGGAATGCCCCACGCAGCCGTCCATCACTTCGGTGGGAAGAACTACGTCTTCGGGGATTTCAATCAATCCCGGAACATGGTGATAGCGATCGTAAAATCCCTGGGGAAATCGTTCCCGGTTCAGCAAGGGGTCGACCAGGCCCACCGCCCTGAAAACGGCCTGCTTCTGTCCAAGACCTCGGATGGTGATTTTCTCATAGTCATCGAGCTTCACGCTGGCGTCGGCGTAAGCCAGCTTGATGGCGTTGTCGTCCGGCTTGAGCTCCATGGCCTGCCGGAAATAGGCGACGGCCTGTGACGCTTCGCGGACGCGAAAGTAGAGTTCTCCGATGGCAAATAGCAGGTCGGCGTTCTGGGGAGAGCTCTGAAGCTCGCGCTCCTTCTCCGCGATCTCCTCCAGAACCTCCTTATCCCTGGCGCGGCGCCCCCCTTGGTTGCGGACCCTTTCGGTTTCCACGAGGTGCCGCACGGCTTCGTTCGCCGTCTCGTCCAGGTATACCGACGAGCCCTCGCATAATTCCTCCAGGCGCTTGGCCAGGTTCGCCACTTCGCCGATGCAGGAATAGCTGCGCCGGCGGCTGCCCAGCAGTCCCACGATCGACTCGCCGGAAGCCATCCCGACGCGCAAGCGCCAGGGGAAATTCTTATCTGCAAAACTCTTCTGCATCGTGAGCCCGGCGACCACCGCCTGCAAGCTGTGCTGCTCGTAATCCACCGGGGCACCAAACTCGCACATGATTCCGTCGCCCAGGTACTTGTCGATGTGCCCGTGGTAGGTCTCGATCAGCCCTTCCATCACCTCGTAGAAACGGTTCAGGTCTTCCAGCGCGACTTCCGGATTGCGCTGGTGAGCGTAGTTCGTGAAGCCCTCCAGGTCGCAGAAGAGCACGGAAAGGTCGCGCTTCTCCTGCCTGAGCCGACCTTGAATCAACAAGCGAGCCACGGTGGAGTCCATGGCCGAATAGAGGGTTTCCTCCAACTTCTGTTTGAGTTGCTCAATCTGGAAGCCCTTCTGGTGCAGATCCTCAGCCTGCTGCCTGAGCTGGCTGCTGGATTCCTCCAGCGCCGTGTTGACTTCGCGCAATTCGGTGGCTTGCGCCTGCAACACCTCATTGAGTTCCCGGGCCCGATTGTGGGAGGTGACTTCCCGTTCCTGGATGAGCCCGAAGGCCCAGCCGATCAGGATCAGGAAACCACCCCACATGGCGATGCTCAGCAATGTGTCCCACCGCTGGCTGAAGACGCTCATCAGGGTTGCCCACTGGTAGCCCGCGTCAAGGTCACCCTTAGTCCAGATGTAGAAGTAATAGGTGAGAACCAGGAGGATGCACATCACCCCGCTGAGAACCGCCCGCCGGGCGCCCATCAGGTAGCCAGCCGCTAGGACCGGAACGAAAAAAAGTTGAGAAAGGCGATTTTGTAAGGGATCCAATGAAAAACTGCCGATATAACGATCAGGACGGATAGAACCAGAAAGAGCTCGCTGTGTCGTCGCACGAAGGTCCGCCAGCTCATCTCAGCCCCAGTCTGCAGGATCAATCCAAGGCGGGCCTATATTATTCCCTAATAGGCAACGCGTCAACTGGGCAGACTTCTGCCGCCTCCGAAGGATTTTGTCTCGCTCGGGGAGTTCCACAATCGAGCATTGCCCGTCGGATTCTCGGGGTTTAACATAGAGCCCTCGCAGGGCAAGTAGAGCAAAGTGAAATCAGCAAGTTCGCCGGGCTGGGATGCCCGAACCCCGATGAGGTGGTAACACCCGACACCACATGCATCGTGTTCAGGAGGGATTATGGCCATCAGCAAAGACCCTAAGAATCTCGGCATGCCATGGGAGAAAGACTACGGTTACTCTCAGGCCGTGAAGGTCGGCGACACCATCTGTATCTCCGGGCAGGTAAGCCACGACGACCAGGGCAATATCGTCGGCCACGGAAACATGGAGGCCCAAATGCGCCAGGCGTACGTCAACCTCAAGAAGGTCCTGGCACAGTACGGGGCGACGATGGAAAATGTCGTCGACGAGATCCTCTTCGTGACGGATATGGACGCCGCCTTCGCCGCGGCACCGAAAGCCAGAAAGGAGCACTATCCCGCGGATCCAGTTGTGGCCAGCACCATCGTGCAGATTCAGCGCCTGGCTTTCCCCGAACTGATGATTGAAATCCGGTGTGTGGCTAAGGTATAGCCGAATCGGCGACAGTTCGGCTCATGGCCCGGCGTTACCAACGAGGCAGCGGGGAGATCGTAGTCGAGGTGAAGGATTAACTGTAGCGAACTTCGGTCTTGGCGCGGAGGGGGATCAGGGTGTAGTCAAATTCCTCCTGCTCCTCGTCGCGTTCTTGAATCACCACAAGATAGTAGCCGATGCGGGCCACCAGTCCGACGGTCGTCACCTTCTTGCCGAGGTATTGGCCGCGCTGGCGCAAGGCACTGAAATCAGGCAGCTTTTGGCGAGAAGCGGTGAAGGCGTCTTCCCAATCGACTTCACCGTGGCGGAAGCGCACGCCATTGACAACGACATGTTTTTTCTTTCGCACCTTATTCCCCCTGAAGGTAATCAGGACTGCCAGTGCCGATGAGCAGCAGATTTCTCCCAAAGACTAGCCAGCAATGCCTTTCCTTGCAAGGACTTTGTTTTCGACGCCGGTCCGGCGTTGCGGGCGGGTCCGGTGGCCGATTTGCCCGATCGAGCCATCAGGCTACGGCCCACATTGCGGACCGGAAGCTAAGGACTTCCCTGCTCCGAGGGAACTCCCATGTCGCGCTCTGGCCCGGGTCCGCAGTCCCGACATTTGCCCTAATCTCTAGGGAACATTGGAGATAGGGATCGAAGCCGCAACCGATCTCAGATGCACGTCCCGCTGCGGGAAAGGAATCTCGATGCCGTGCTCGCCGAAAGCGCGAAAGATCGAGAAAAGCAGTTCACTGGTCAACGTCTTGGGTGTCTGGACCCGCTTGATGGTCCAGACTCGGAGCTCGAAGTCCAGTGAGCTGTCGCCGAACGCCACAAAGCGCACCTCGGGAGCGGGCTGATCTAGGACATCGGGGTGGTCCTGGGCGACCTTGATCAAGACGTCGCGCACCTCTTCCGGATTGCTCCCGTAAGAAACGCCCACCGGCACCGAGAATCTCACTTGACGGTCATTGGCCGTCCAGTTGGTGATGCGGTTGGAAACGAATTCCGAGTTTGGCACGATGATGACCACGTTGTCGTTGGTGCGAACCCAGGTGCTGCGCGCGGCGATGCGCACCACGTCGCCGTTGATTTCCCCCACCTCCACGCGGTCGCCCAGCTTGATGGGGCGTTCGACGAGGAGGATGAGCCCGGAGACGAAGTTGTTGGCGATGGTCTGAAGGCCGAAGCCCACGCCGATACTGACGGCCCCACCGACGACGACCAGGCTGCTCAAATTGACGCCCGCCGACTGCAGCCCAATCGCCAGCCCCAGCAAAAATACCAGGTACCCGGTGATGCGGGCCGCCGCGTCCTGCTGTCCGAGGTCGAGCGATGTCCGGGCGACCACGCGGGTGCGTACAAACTCCCGGGCGGCCCGTGCGACCAGAACCAGAATCAGCAGGAAGCAAATCGACTTCAACAAGAAAACCGGGGCGATCCCCAGGCCTCCCAAGTGGAAGAAAGGCCGTGTAAACGCCCTCTGGACGTCCAACCCCAAACGGTCAAGCAGAGGTGGCAACACACCTCGAATTGCCAGTCCCGCACCCGTGACTAGAACGACTGCCGCCACGAGCCAAAACACAAGCCGGCCGAAGGTCCAATTCTTCACGGTCGTAAGCTCCTTGGAGAGATGAAATCCCTAAACACTGAGGGTCACATTCTAATTCAAAGGCAGGCCGATCGTTCCGATTCCCTATGAGCCGTCGGCGAAGAGAGCGGCTCCTGGCCGTGACCCATTAGATTTTGCGGGGCGGTCGAGGCCGTGATACGATTTCGCCGTGCGACGTTGCCTGCTCAGCTTTTCTTTTCTCCTAGGTCTCGCTGCGGCTTGTGCGGCCCAAACGTTCGATGTGTACTTCATCGACGTTGAAGGCGGCCAAGCCACCCTAATGGTGTCGCCGTCGGGCGAGTCGCTGCTGGTGGATGCCGGTTGGCCCGACTTCGAAGGCCGGGACGCAGAACGGATAGCGGCGGCGGCGAAATCGGCAGGTCTGAAGAAGATCGACTACTTGGTCGTCACCCACTATCACCGCGACCATGTCGGCGGCGTTCCGGAACTGGCGGAGAGGATCCCCGTCGGGACCTTTGTGGACCTCGGGCCGAGCGTTGAGACCAGCCAAGCCGCCAAGGATCTCTTCGAGGCATATCGAAAGGTGCGGGCCAAGGGCCGGCATATCTTGGCGAAGCCGGGGGATAGGATTCCGGTCAAAGGGCTGGATGTGGAGATCCTTTCGGCCGCTGGAGAATTGATCTCGGCTCCCTTGGCCGGCGCCGGGTCACCAAATCCGCTGTGCGCCGAGGCCCAGCGTGGTAACGACGACCCGGGCGAGAACGGGCAATCCATCGGAATGATGATACGCTACGGCAAGTTTCGCCTGCTCGACCTGGGTGACTTGAGCTGGAACCGGGAACTGGACCTCGCCTGCCCTGACCACCGGCTCGGGACGGTCGATGTCTATCTGACCACGCACCACGCGTCGGAGATGTCCGGCCCGGCGGCGATGGTTCACGCTCTCCACCCGCAGGTGGCGGTTATGAATAATGGGGCGAGAAAAGGCGGCGCGCCGGACGTGTGGCGGGTGCTGCGGAGTTCCCCCGGGCTCGAAGACATCTGGCAGCTCCACTTTTCGGTCGAGGGTGGGGACGGAAACAACGCGCCCCCTCAATTCATTGCCAATGTCGAAGAAAACTGCAAGGGTTACGGGCTGAAGCTGTCGGTTGATTCGGACGGTTCGTTCACGGTGACCAACGCACGTAACGGGCTCTCAAAAACTTATCCGCCCAGATAAGATACGGCAATTCGCCCTTCCGAACGCCGAAGGCGTGCCCAGGAGATCAGGCGCGCTGGCCGGACGTCGCTTGTCGAAGGCAGGTTGTCGCGGCCAGAAACGTGGACCACGGAGGTGGTATGAAACCGTCGGCAGGGAAGAAGATCGCTATCGGGTATTTGATCGCGCTGCCCATCCTGGCGATCGTCGGCCTGATGCAGTCTCGAGTCTTCCAGAACTTCACCCGCGTCCAGGAACAAGCGGCGCACGCCGCTGAGACGATTGGCGAGATCGAAGCAATGGTTGCATCGCTGGAGAACGCCACTCCCATGTCGGAGGGAGGCTCGCTCGGCCTGGGTGCCGGCGTCGTGGCTTCCCCCGAGGACGCGCGAGCGGAGATGCGCAGCCACCTCGAACACGTTCGGAAGTTGACCGCACCCAACCCTCGCCAGAGCGAGAGGCTAAGGGTCCTCGAGGCGCTCATCGAGAAGAGGATTCAGTCTGGCGAGGTAGCCACCACTCCCGGCAACGCCGGGAAGCCGCAGGCGAAGGTTCCCAAGACACCCGACGCCGGCGCAGGCAGCCTCGTCAACGACATCCGCAAGATAGCCGGAGAAATCAAAGCCGTGGAATTTGCCACGGTAAAAGAGCGAAACGCCCTGGCGCGATCGCTCGCCGACAAAGCCTCGTATATGACCACGCTTTGGGAAATCCTGGCGCTCTGGCTGGTCGCCCTGGCGGCGCTGCTGCTCTATCGCAGATCCTCCCAGCAGAAGTGGGAGGGAATCGAACGCCGCGTCAACGCGCGAGTCCTCGAAAACCTCCCCTTAGGCGTCTGCCTGACCGACGACCACGGAATCATTCTCTATACCAACCCCGCGGAAGACGCCTTGCTCGGCTATAAGCAGGGCGAGTTAATGGGCCGGTTTCTCGCTAATCTCGAGAGCCAGCCTTTTGAAGACCGGGACCGGCTGGCTGAAGAGATCGTGAATCACCTTCAAGCCCAAGGTTCGTGGAACGGAGAGTTTGTCGCCGTCCGCAAAGACCGGTCGACGTTCAGGTGCCGCACCCGGGCAGTGGCCATGGAATTCCCCGGAAAACAATACCGACTCTTTCTCCAGGAAAACATGTCCGCCAACCAATCGGCAACGCTGGGATAGCGCCCCATGCCCTTTTCCGCGGACGTCAACGAGGAGAGGCAAATCATGAGCACACCAACCGGCACGAAAACCGCCGGGCTGATGAGTGACGCGGCAGTACAGACGAGAACCGGCAAGACCTGGGGCGAATGGTTCAAAATTCTCGACGACGCGGGAAGCAGCACGCTTTTGCGGCCGCCACGGCCTGGAGGGTTACTGCATCCCCGACCCGGAGAAGCAGAGCTACCACGCCATGGGTTTCCCTCGGACGAATGTGGAAGGATATCCTGTTTGCCACCGACGACCTTCGCCGACGGCGGCAAGAGGCCAAAACCGCGGGCTGTTCGGTCAGCCTGATTGGGACGTTTCAAAAGCACAGCGACGTGCTTCAGCTCCCAGGAGCCGCACTTGTGGCTCGCGGGGGAAAAATCCTCTGGCTCCACCGCGGCGCACACACCGGCGACTTGCCGTCGGTGGACAAGCTTCTCGAAGTGATTGAGAACGCCCCCGTCGCGTAGGGAGGCCGAGCGCCGCGGAAAAACAAGATCAGTTTGCTTCATCACGCGAGGGTGGATCACTACTCGCCCATCAAGTTCCCGCAGCCGGTCCGAACCGGAGCTCTGATGGAATTACGGTATAATGGGCCATCAATCTGTAAGAAAGATCTTCGGCACCCGGAAAGACAGGGGGAGCGGCTCGCGATTCGTCTTCCCCGTTTCCAGCCCATCGACCCCGGAGCCCGATAGTCGGCGCTGAAGCGATATGGCCATCTTCATTACGGGTTCGACAGGGTATCTCGGCGCGCACGTCGCGGCGAACCTGCTGACGAGCCACGGTGATTCGCTAAACCTGCTGGTTCGTGGCAAGGACGCGCACGACGCGGAGGTACGCCTCTGGCATGCGCTGCAACTGCACATGGATTTTCCGCGCTTTTCCGAATTTCTGAAATCGCGCATTCACATTTTTCGAGGAGATCTGACCGAGTCGCACTTCGGCCTCTCGGACGGCGATTACCGGCGCCTGATAAAAACCACCGATTCCGTCATTCACTGCGCCGCCTCACTGAACCGCAAGTCCGAGAAAAGCTGCCTGAACGTGAACCTGCGGGGAACGCTGGAGGTCATCAATTGCGCGGCGCGGGCCCGCGACGACCACGGCCTCCGACGCTTCAGCCACGTGAGCACCGTGGCCGTGGCGGGCCACCGCGCAAATGAAGTCGTCACCGAAGACGCGGCCATCGATTGGAACCGCTCCGACTACGATCCCTACGCGCGCACCAAGAAGTTTTCCGAGCACATGCTGCACGAGCTTCTGCCCGACGTCTCGCATACCATCTTCCGGCCCAGCATTATCCTGGGAGACAGCCGCTATGCCGAGACCACGCAGTTCGACATGGTGCGAGCGTTTGTCTTTCTGGCGGGCCTGCCCGTCCTTCCCTTCCGCCCTGACGACCGGCTCGACATCGTAAACGTTGATTTCGTCGCCGATTCGATTGCCACACTCCACCAGAAGGAAAAACCGAACCATGGTATCTATCATCTGTCGTCGGGGACCGCTTCCCAGACCTATCGCCAACTCACCGGCGCGCTGTCCAGGGCCCGACGGAAGCTGCCACCCATCTTCGCACCCGGACTGGAAGGCCCTTTCTCCTGGATGGTCGACCAGTTGGCCAGCCGGCGCGGTACGCCGATCGGATTCGGCGCATCGCTCCTCAAGGTTTTCCTGCCCTATCTGGTCTACAACACCGTCTTCGACAACTCGCGTGTCGTCAGCGAGACCGGCCGCGCGCCCGTCCCCTTTTCCGATTATTGCTACCCACTGCTGAAATTCAGCAGAGAGGGCCGGTTTAAGTACCCCTACAAGGAATGGCCCAGCAAGTAGTGCCTGCGGGTTGCGTATCCCGGTCACAAGGGCAAACGCCCACCCCAAAGGTCGCTCGAACGTTAAGTCCAGAATGATGACAGTGCGAAGAGCATCCGAACATGATTCCCGGCCGTCGTACGCTTAAGCGTGCCTTGGCGCGTGGAAGATTGCCCGGCCTGCCCCGCGCTCCCGCAACTTCTTGTGATTTGGCAAGGGGCGAAGCGGCTGGTATTCTAGTGGCCTTGAGGAGAGGACACATCCCTTCATCCGATCAAGGCAGCCACGGCAGAGATGCCGGAATTCGAGGAGGGTCCGTCCGATGATGGACCTGGTTCTGGAATCCTGGGTCAGCGGTCTCATCGAGCTTTCCAAACTGAAATGGATGCTCGGCGCCGGCAAGCCCTGGCGACCGGGAGAGAAACTCAGGCTCCTCTTTGCCGGCTACAACGGCACGCGGAATACCGGCGCCGACGTCCGCGTCGAGGAGATGCTGCGCCAGATCCGCCACATCCTGGGAGCCGATAAAGCTGAATTCAGCGTCATGTCGCAGAACTTCGACCGCTCTCGGGGATACTTCCAGGGGAGCCGGCAGGTAAAGTTGCCCGACATCTTTCCACCCTTTCTCTACCGCGAAGTCCCCCGCCACGACGGCGTGGTGGCGTGCGAAGGCTCGATGTTCAAAAGCAAGTTCGCCAACGCCCTTACCACGATGATGATTGGTTCGCTCGGCATCGCGTCCGCCATGAACAAGCTCTCCGTGGGTTACGGCGCCGAGGCCGGAGCCATGGACCCCATGCTTGCCCGCATGGTGCGTCGGTACTGCGGGCAATCCCTCATCATCACCCGGAATGAAGAATCGACGGCGGTGCTCAGCAAACTCGGCGTTCCAACCGAGCTCGGGACGGACACGGGCTGGACGTTCGAGCCTCTCGGACCGGAATATGGGAATCAGGTCCTCCGCGAGGTAGGATGGGACGGAACCAAACCGGTTCTTGTGGTGTGCCCCATCAATCCCTTCTGGTGGCCGGTGCGGCCGTCATTGTTCAAGCTCACCGCCCGCACGCTGACCGGAGCTTATAAGGAGACCCAGTACCGCACGGTCTATTTTCATAATTGGGGACCCAAGGCGGTCGCCGCTTACGATCACTATCTGACCGCCCTCTCAAACGCCGTCGATGCGTTCCGGAAGAGGACCGGCGTCTTCGTCGTCCTCGCGGCCATGGAGCGTTTGGATGCGAAAGCGTGCCATCACATGACGGAGCGGTTGGATGGCGTTCCTGTCGTGACCTCGGATGATTACGACATGTATCAATTGGTGAGCATCCTGCGGGCCTGCCACATGATGGTCTCTTCGCGATATCACGGTATTGTCACCTGCATGCCGGCGCTCGTTCCCTCGGCCGGTGTTACGATGGACGAGCGCATCCGCAACCTGATGCGCGAACGCGGTCACCAGCACCTGCTCATGAATGTCGACGACGCCGACCTGGAAGAGAAGCTGCTGGTGGCGATGGAAACCCTGCGCAAAAACGGCGAGACCATCCGCGATGGCATCGGGCGCACCGTGGCGCGGAACCTCAAGTTGATGGCACGAATGGGAGTCTATTTCGAACAACACCTCCACCGCCGTTATCCGGATTTTCCCATTCGCACGGGAATCCATTCGTGGGAGGACTACCTGCCTCCCCTCAGCCCCGTTTTGCGGAAGCTGGTGGAGACTTACGAAGCGGCCGCGGAGACGCCGAGGCAGAGCGGCGTCGTCTCAATGAGCCAGTGAATCGGCGCGCCATTGCCCAGATTTCCGATGCGACATTGGGCGTTGGCCTCCTTCCATCATGAACTTTCTCGAAGATATCTTCCTTCGCCTCGAACAGGAGCCCGGCAGGCTGGTTCTCCAAGAGACCCGGGGCGGCCGCATTGTGCCTGCCACCTGTGAGGAGCTGTCCACCTCCGTCCGTGCCGCGCGCGCTTTTCTGAGCAGGGCGGGGCTCAAACCGGGTGACCGCTGCGCGCTGCTTGCTCCGAACAGCATCCGCTGGACCGCCATCGACTTGGCCATCATGGCGGAGGGAATCATCGTGGTGCCGCTCTACGCGCGCCAGGCACCGCACGAGTTGGTGAAGATGATGCAGGATTGCTCGCCTCGCATCATTCTCTGCGGTGACGAATGTTTGGCGGACGGCATCAGAAAGAACTGGTCCCAGCCGCCCCCCATTCATCTTTTTGATGAAGTCCTGGCATACAATCCTGGAAAGGCTGCCGCCTGCGCAAGTCCCCAGGGCCCTGCCGACGACCATTCGCTGACCATAATTTACACATCCGGAACCTCCGGCGAGCCCAAGGGCGTGGTCCTCACCGTTGCCAACGTTACCTACATGGTCTCATGCACCAACGCGCGGCTGGATCAGCTGATGGCCCCGCGCGCGGTGCCCGACCAGGTGTTCCATTACCTTCCCACCTGCTTCGCCGGTTCGTGGATTCTGCTGCTCACCTGCCTGACTCGCAACAGCATCCTCACGCTTTCGACCGACCTCAGCAAACTCGCCGACGAGATGAAATTGGCCGCGCCCGACTACTTCCTTAACGTCCCTGCGCTGCTCGAGAGAGTCCGCACGGGAATTGAGGAGCAGATTGTGAAGAAAGGCGGCGTGGCCGAAGCG
This sequence comes from Terriglobia bacterium, assembly GCA_035528275.1. Classification (GTDB taxonomy): domain Bacteria; phylum Acidobacteriota; class Terriglobia; order UBA7540; family UBA7540; genus DATKYV01. The sequence continues at coordinate 18,798 of DATKYV010000139.1, forward strand.
CTCTTCGGGTGTGGACAGAGTGCATGGCTCCGCCGCCACAGTGGTAATGCTCGCGCCCTCGACTCCCTCTGGTTAGCGATAGCACGCGCCGTGGTGTTTCGCGCCATTCGCAAGAGAATCGGTCCAAAACTTCGCGCCCTCATCTGCGGCTCCGCGCCCCTGGCCGTAGAAACGCAGATCTTCTTCATGATGCTGGGAATTCCCGTCTTGCAGGTCTATGGCTTGACGGAAACGACGGCCATCTGCACGATGGATGATCCTCACGATGTCGTCCCGGGGCGCGTGGGGCCGGCCATTCCGGGCATCGAAATGAAACTCGGCGAGGGAAATGAAATCCTGGTGCGCGGGCCGAACATTTTTCCGGGCTATTGGAACCGGCCCGAGGAAACCGCACAAGCGCTTGTTGACGGCTGGTTCCACACCGGCGACCAGGGCGAGGTCGATGCGCGGGGGAAATGGAGCATCATTGGCCGCGTCAAGAATTTGATTATTCCCGCTTCCGGCCATAACATAGCCCCAGAGCCGATGGAAGAGAGTTTGCTCAGATTGCTTCCCGGAGCGCAGCAGGTTGTGCTGGTCGGGAACGGCAGGCCCTTTCTCGCCGCCATCATCACCGGAAGTGCCGGCCGGGAAAAGGTCGAGGAGGCGCTGGAATCGTTGAATGCTCAGTTGCCCCACTACAAGCGGGTACGGGCTTTTCACGTCCACGACGAACCATTCAGCATCGAGAACGGACTGCTCACGGCCAATGGAAAACTCAAACGCGAGCTGATCGCGGAGCGATTGCAGTCACGGATCGAAAGTATCTACCGCAACGCCTCTGCGGCGCAAAACGCTGAATCTACAGAAGCGAATAAGAAAGCATGAAGGATTTTGCCGGCAAGACGCTCTCCTGGACGTTGGCGGACAGCGTCGTGGAATTGGCACTGCACCACGAGCCGTGCAACGAGATTGGGTCGTCCACGTTGCAGGAGTTCGAACGTTTCGTAGAAGCTCTCGACGCAGCTGGCGAGAAGGTCAGCGCGCTTATCATCTACAGCACGCTGAAATCCGGATTCAGTGCGGGCGCGGACCTGCGCGAACTGTATTCCCGCTCCCAACAAGTGACGGCTGAAGAGCGCGCGAAACACCTTCGAGACTTTCTGGAACGGATTCATCGTGTGCTCAATTCCATTGACGCCGCACCGCTCACAACCATCGCCGCGGTTCACGGCGTCACTTTCGGTGGCGGCTTCGAGCTGGCGTTGGCTTGCGACCTGATTGTCGCCGACAAGATGGCGCGCTTCTGTTTTCCCGAGCTGCGATTGGGATTGATCCCCGGCTTCGGCGGCATCCCGCGTCTGAAGCGCGACCTCGGGAATGCCGTGGTTCGCGACCTGCTCCTGACCGGCCGCAGCATCAATGCGGCGAGGGCGCATGCCGTCGGCCTGGTCGCTCAACTGGCCGCGGAAGGTGAAACCTTGCGTGCGGCGCGGTCCGCAGCGGCTCAACTCAAGAAGTTCGACCGCAAGACCGCCGCCACCGCCAAGCAATTCATCAAGCCGGTTCCTTACGATGAACTACGACGGGAGATTGATCTCTTCTGCGAATTGTTCGAACGGCCGGCGGTCGCTGAAGGGTTGCGCAAGTTCGTGGAGAGCACTGACGTTCAGCCCTACTTGCCGTGAAGAGAAAGGCCTATTCCCGGGCGGGTGGCGGGTCTAACCCGAAATGATTGGCTCTCTCGCATCTCCCGGCAGAGGCTTGGAGTAAACGAATGCGAACCTCGGAACAAACACTCGATGAAATCCTCGATCTCGCAGCGAAGCACTTCAAGGTACCTCGGGAGCAACTTTCACCGGATGATGATTTCTTCAAGAAGCTCGGGATTGACAGCCTTCAGACCCTGGAGATCCTCACCCGCCTGGAGCATCACTTCGGCGTCGAGCTGCCCGACTACGAATTGCAGGGCGTCAGCGATTTCCGCACGCTGGCCGAGCGCATTCAAGCCCGACTGTAAGCGCCACGGACACGCAGAGACACGGAGAATGGAAGAGATTAACCAAGCCACCGAAAGGATCATTGGGTGCGCCATAGAAGTACACCGGGAATTGGGACCTGGGCTGCTGGAGGCGACCTATGAGTCTGCCCTCTGTATCGAATTCGAAGAGGCCGGCTTGAAATTCTAGCGCCAGCCTACATATCCGGTTGTCTACAAGGGCAGAACAATCGGAGAATATCGGCTCGACATACTCGTGGAGAATTCGGTCGTTATCGAGATAAAGAGCGTCGAGCGTTTCGATCCCGTATTCGAAGCGCAAGTCCTGACCTACCTGAGGATAACTGGCGCCAAGGTGGGATTGTTGATCAATTTCAATTCCCGCCTCTTGCGAGATGGCATCAAGAGATTCATCCTGTGAACGCCCTTTAATTCTCGCACCTCAGTGACTCCGTGCCTCCGTGGCTAACGCATGCTGGACCTTCGTCAATACTCTTCGCTAGGCGCCGCGCTGCGCGACGCGCTCGACCGCTGGCCGGACGAAGTCTGTCTGATCGAAGCGGACCGTGACCGTGAGAACTGCCGCCTGACCTACCGTCAATTCAAAGAGGCCGCGCTTCCTCTAGCGCGCGCGCTTCAGGATTTGGGATTTCCCGCCGGCGGCCGCGCCGCCATCATCATGACCAATCAGTCGAAGTGGCTCATCTCCGCCTACGCGGTGTTCTACTGCGGGGGCGTGCTGGTGCCGCTCGACTACAAATTGAGCAGCCGCGAACACCTGCAGCTGCTTGCGCACTGCAAGGCCGATGTTCTCATCGTCGAAAACCACCTCTGGCGCGCCATCACCCGCGACGAGGGCTTCAAGGATTTGAAGGTTGAAACGGTGCTCGTTACCGAGGCACCGGCAGACGCCGATCTCGCCGGGGCGCGGCGATGGGAGAAGACTCGCGCGGATGAGGAGCCAACCTTCGTCCCTCGTGAACGCAACGACCCGGCGTGCATCGTCTATTCTTCCGGCACGGGCGGAAGGCCCAAGGGCTGCGTCCTGACTCACGACAACTATCTCGAGCAATGCGTGGCGCTGACTTCGCTCTTCCCTTTCTGGCCGGGCGTGCGCTACCTGAGCGTCCTGCCCACCAATCACGCCATTGACTTCATGGTGGGCTTCATTGGCCCGTTCACTTGCGGGGCGACGGTGGTTCATCTGCGCACGCTGCGGCCCGAGTTCGTTCGCGACGCTTTCCCGCGTTTCAAGATCAACTACATGACACTGGTTCCCATGGTGCTGAAAAATCTGGAGGGTGGGCTCCGCGCCCGCTTTGCCGAACTGCCCCCGCACCGAAGATCCTTGCTCAACTCTTTGATTGGATTGAATCGCTTGCTGGCCGGCAACCGGTCGAATCTCACCTTGAGCCGCTTTCTCCTCCGGCAGGTTCATGCGGCATTCGGCGGCGAATTGCAGGCCCTGTTCGTGGGGGGAGCGTTTATCGATCCTGCCACATTACAGTTCTTTTTCGACCTCGGCATTCCGGTCGCAAACGCCTATGGCCTCACCGAGGCAGGAACGGCTGTCACCGTGAACGACTTCAAACCCTTCCGTGCCGATACCGTGGGCAAGCCGCTTCCGGGGATGGAACTGAGAATACTGAATCCGGACGCGGAGGGAATCGGCGAAGTGCTCGTGCGCAGCAGGACGGTGATGTCCCACTATCTGGACGATCCGGAATTGACGAGCGAAACCTTCGTTGACGGGTGGCTCAAGACCGGTGACCTCGGCCGCATCGATCCCACCGGGCACCTGCAGCTTTTCGGGCGCGTCAAGAACATGATTGTCACTGAGGGCGGAAAGAACATCTATCCCGAGGACATCGAGAATGCTTTCGAAGGTCTCGCTGTCAAGGAGTTGTGCGCCTTCGCTGCGAACTACCTCTGGCCGGAACGCGGCCTGGGGCACGAAGAATTGGTCGTGGTCCTTCATCCGGAAACGGGGCAGGAGGTGACCGACACGCTGCGCGATGAGCTTACCACCCGTAACCGCCGGCTGCCGGACTTCAAGCGAGTGAGCGGCTACGTTTTGTGGGAGGAGGATTTTCCCCGCACCGCGTCGATGAAGATCAAGCGGCACATCCTGGCGGAGCAGATCCGGAGGAAGCTGGATCGCAAATCAGCCGTGGTGAAGTTGTGAAGGACGCATTCTTCGCTGTCGTTAATCCGGTAGCGGGACATCGAAAGTGCGGGAGGCTTGCGCACCCGGCACTCCAGAAACTCCAGGCCGCGGGGCTCAAACTCGAAGTCGTAGAAACGCGCTTCGCCGGGCACGGCATCGAGATGGTTCGAAAGGCATATCAAGAGGGCTTCCGTCGGTTTCTCGCCGTGGGCGGCGACGGTACCGCCTACGAGATCGTCAACGGTCTTTTTCCCGGTGCGGAGCAGGACGCGCCACCCACTCTGGCCATGTTGCCGCTGGGCACAGGAAATTCTTTCCTGCGCGATTTCGTCACCGAAGGCGCTGTAGAGTTCGCCACTGACGCGCTGCTTGCGGGCCGCTCACGACCCTGCGACGTGCTGCGGATGATTCACCGCGAGGGAGTGATCCACTTCATCAACCTGCTGAGCGTGGGGTTCGCGGCGGATGCCGCCGCGGTGACCAATCGGAAATTCAAGCGCCTCGGCCACCTGGGATATCTTTTCGGTGTTATGACCTGCCTTATTCGCCTCGATCGCCGCGCCTTTCCAACGCGGGTGGATGACGAATCTGAAGTCGACCGCCGGCACTGCCTCTTCCTGACATTCAACAACAGCAAGTTTACCGGGCGCACGATGATGATCGCCCCGAAGGCCGACACCGCGGACGGTCTGATCGAGTATGTCCGCTGGGGACCGATCGGTCGCCTCGGATTGCTTCGCAATCTCCGCGGCCTTTACGACGGCTCGCACCTCGCGCATCCGCTGGCCTCGCGCCGCGC
>DATKYV010000140.1:0-3040 GCA_035528275.1 Terriglobia bacterium
CTTTCGGCCTGCTTCACCCGAGGATCGTTGGCCCCCTGACCAATGAGCAGCGGCGCCTTGATCTGGTCCGCCTTGAAGAGGGGCGAGCGCGATTTGAGGAAATCCTGCTCCGTTTCAACATCTCCCACGCGCCTCTTGAAAAGCGACTTAATCGGCGTCCAATAAGGAGGAATGGTGCTGAGGAGCGTGACCAGGTTCGACGGGCCCACGATATCCACTCCACAAGCAAATGCATCGGGGGTGAATGTCAAGCCCACCAGAGTCGCATAACCACCATAGCTCCCGCCCATGATGCACACCTTGCTGGGATCGGCGTATCCCTGCTTCCCGGCCCAGTCTTTGCCGTCGATCAAATCCGTGTGCATCTTTCCGGCCCACTCCCGGTCGCCGGCGTTCACGTACGCCTTCCCGTACCCCGTTGAACCGCGGAAGTTGATTTGCAGAACCGCGTACCCGCGGTTGGCCAGCCACTGGGCTTCACTGTCCAGACCCCACGTATTGCGTCCCCACGGGCCGCCATGAACGTTGAGCACCATGGGCAGGTTCTTCGGTTCAAGGCCCACAGGGAGCGTCAGGTAGCCGTAAATTGTCATCCCGTCACGGGCCTGAAATGAGATGGGTTGCATCTTGGCCAAGGTGTACTTTTCCAGGTCCGCCCGGTTGGTGAAAAGGAAGGTGAATTTCTTGGTGTCACGATCATAGACGTAATAAGGCACGGGGCCGTTATCGACGACGTAGATCACGATCCATTTATCGTCCTTGAGGTCCCGACTCGCGACGTAGAAGTCCCCTTGCCGGAATTGGCGAATAGCGTCGAAGTCCGACTGAAGAGACTTGTCAACCAATCCCCACTCGCTGCGCTCGCGGACAAACCGCACTGCCTCCAGCGTGTGGTTCTTGGGATGGGTGAGGACATCAGAGACGTCGTACTGCTTGTCCTCAGCCACCACCTTGCTTTCGCCGCTCGCCACGCTGACCTCGGTGAGGCGCGCGGCGTTCGCTCCAACGCTGGATATCAGATAGACGCTTTGATTGTCCGGCGTGAACCCGGCAACCCCTCCGAAAGTCTCATCGGGTCCCCACTTCACAAGGGTCCGCCAGGGGGATTGCTCGTTGTCACGGACTCGGATTTCATTGCCGCCGTCGGGCAAGAAGACCTGAGCGACTCGCACTCGGAAATCGTTGTCCAGCGTCCAACCCGCCACGTCGCCAGGATTTTCGGTGTCCATGTCCACCGCGCCGTTGTTCAGATTGACGCGATATATGTCGTGAAAGCGCCGGTCGCGGATGTTGAGGGGAACAACGATCCGGTCAGGGAAATTTGGATCCGTGGAAAAACCCTGCGCCTGCACACCTTGAAAGGGAGTGAGATCGCGCGTGAGCTTGGTCTTCAGGTTCGTTTGATAGACGTGCCAGTTCTCGTCGCCGTCGAAATCCTGAATGTAGAGAATGTGCTCGCTGTCCTGTTGCCAGTCGTAGTAGCGGATACCGCGCTTTTTGTCCGCAGTGAGCACGTGATCGTCCGCCTGGCCCATAGTGCGGACCCAGACGTTCAGCACCTCTTTCTCATCCGGAGCCAAGTAAGCGAGCATCTTCCCGTCGGGGGAAATCCTCGCCTGCGCCTTATCCGGGTTCCCAAACAGTGTCTCGCGTGGAATCAGCGGCGGAAGCTCCGCAACCGCAGGTGTTACAGCAGCGGCTCCAACCACGAACGCGATGAGAATGAATACAAACCGCCCAAGCCGGTACTTTCTGCGAACAGACATATAGCCCTCCTCGACCACCGTGAGCCCCTCATGAGCTGGGGGAATGAAACGCGAACGGGACATGGGAATGCCCAATTCGAATGAGTCTCATCTTCATCCCAAGATACGATAAGGGCCGGGCAAATGTTCCCTGTTAGTGCTTAATCAAGCGCTGATCAGGCCTCTGCGAGGATGACCAAGTCTCGCGGTGGAATAGCCAATGCGCCCGATACGCTGCGGTCGGCCAAAGCATCACGATAAGTCCGGGGGAGCCGCACGCTTTGAGCTGTGTCATTGAAATTCATGACGAAAAGAATCTTCTTGCCGTCCTTCTCCCGGGTGCTGAGATCCACCCCCTCGGGAAGACTCAGCGGTGTTGAAATGCCATTCTGCTCGAGCAGCCAGGAAGCCAGCGAATCGCCAAAGTCTTGCGCCAGATGAGTGCCCACGTAAATCACTCGGCCATCACCGACGCGGTTCGAGGTCACCGCAGCCTTCCCGGAATAGAACTTCTTCCCATACTTGGCCAGCACTTGAGCGTTTTTGGGCTCGAGGATATCGGCCCAGATGGTGCCGGAGGAGGTTCGCCCCGCGAACGGCACCGCGGTTCCCTCGAGCGGCATTTGCCCTTCGTGCAAGTCAGGATCGATCTCCAGTAATGGCTCGTATTCCTCGATTTCAATCCCCGCAAGCTCCCGCAGCTTGCCCGGGAGCGGCAGCGTGGTCACCGAGTTGTCCCACTCCTTGACGCCGGAACGGAAGGTCAGGACCAGCGTTCCGCCGCCGCGAACGAAGCGCGTGAATTGCTCCATCATTTCGTCGTTGACCATGTAGAGCATGGGCGCGAAGACGAGCTTGTACCGCGTGAGGTCGCGGCCGCGCCCGGTAATATCGATGTTCACGCCCTGGCGTTTGAACGCTCTGTAGTAATCCGCCCGGCGGTCGTCAAACGCCCGGACGTCCGGCGCGGTCTTCGCCCATTCGCTCTCGTAGTCTACGTAGATGGCCATGGGTGAGACCACCGTGGAGCCCTCGAGCAGCTTGCTAACCCGCGCAAGCTTCTTCCCCATCTCGGAGACTTCACGGTATCCACGGTTGGGCCGGCCGTCCTGATTCAGAACGCCGAACCAGTATTCTTCCCCGCCCCGCGCCGCCGTCCGCCAGCGGAAGTAGATGACGGCGTCGGCGCCGTGGGCGTACGACTTCCAGGCCCAGAGCGTCAACAGGCCGGGCGCGGACGCCAGGGTCTCGTTATGCGAGCCGGGCCGGCCGCCGCGCTGCTCCACCACCCAGAA
>DATKYV010000141.1:0-3325 GCA_035528275.1 Terriglobia bacterium
ACAGGCGATGGCTGGTAGCGACGGCCAATAACATCTTCTCCACAAGTAGCGGTTGAGCAACAAGCTCTAGGCGTCTCACCGGCAGACTTAGACCCGATTTTGATCCGCGGGGGTCCGTTAGGGTCCAATAAGCTTCGAACGTCTCATCGCCTGTTCGGAGACAGCTTGTATGTTGAGATGTCGCGATCGTTTTTCCATTCACAGACTGGAGAATCGCCCGTCTGCTCCCATATAGTCCCGTCGTCAAACGCAACCTTAATCAGAATCACGACTGCTCCGTTCTTGACTGGGTGCGACAAGCAAGTCGTGGTCCAAAGGGATGTTGTCGTTTTTCCAGGCGCAAGTTCATCAGAGTCGTTTAGCTCCAGCCTTTTTACTTCGTTGAACGCATTGAAGAGCTTCCCCTCAAAGCGTAAGGATCGAATTCTCTTACCGCTGGTGTTCTGGTACTTTACCTCGACCCCGGCGTAATAAAGACCCGCATACCTAGACGGCCCAATCGCATGCGCCCCCACGCTGAGCATCTATATGGGACAGCCCGGAATCTCTGGCTGCTTTGGCTTATCCTTCGCGGCCCCTGAAAAGCTGAAACACAGACCTGCAAAAGCAAGCACCAAAATTCTTTTACTCATTGGTTCCTCCTCGTTCCTCTCCTTGTCGGGCGGAGAACAATGCGGTGGTCACCTGCCGATTCGCCTCCCGGACAATCTCCGGAACGTCGCGCTGGATTGCAGGGTCTAGATCCCCGGCCGCCAGTTGGCTCAGCAACGACTAGGTCAGGTCTTCCTTCACGCTCACGGCGATTTCCGGGTCCGCCTTGGCAAAAGCCGCCAGGGTTTTCGGGAGAAGGTAAGGCGCCACAGTCGGGATGGCCCCCACCCAGACGGTTCCACGCCGCAAACCCAACAACTCTTCCACCTCCTGGCGCGCCCCTTCGACTTCCGCCAGGACACGCCGGGCGTGCTCCAGAAACCGGACGCCGAGCGGGGTCAACTTGCTCCGCCGACCGAGACGGTCGAAGAGCCGCACGCCTAGTTCGTCCTCCAGCTTGCGGATCTGCTGACTGAGAGAAGGTTGGGCAACGTGCTCGTGCTCAGCCGCCCGCGTGAACGAGCCGAAGCGCGCGACCGCCATAAAGTAACGCAGCTGATGAAGTTCCATACCCAAATCCTATAGATAACATAGGAATCATATACTTGACCTATGGTCCCGGGCAAGGCACACTTGATGGCGCTGCACACAATCGAACGCTGCGGAGACCCGAAGCACTTCTAGCGAAGCATGGCCCCCCGCGGCCCAAGGAGGAGGACTATGGCGAGAGTAGCACGGGAAATGGTTCAGAAGGCCGGGGTCGACGTTAAGAAGCTGCTGGACCTGCTGGTCCGCAACGCTTCGGCCGAACTGACCACCTACTATTACTACACCATTTTGCGTGTCAATCTGATCGGGTTGGACGGGGAAGGTCTCAAGGAAATCACCGAGGACGCCCGCATCGAAGATCGGAACCACTTCGAGGCGCTCGTGCCGCGGATTTACGAGCTGGGCGGGAAACTCCCGCAGGGCATGAACGAGTTCCACGATATTTCGGCATGCCCGCCTGCCCTGCTGCCCAAGGACCCCACTGATATCAAGGCGATGCTGGAAGTTCTGGTAAAAGCGGAGCGCTGCGCGGTGGCCGGGTACTCCCAGGTCTGCAACCTGACAGCGGGCAAGGACCACCGGACCTACGATCTGGCGCTCGCGATCCTGCACGAGGAAGTCGAGCACGAAGCGTGGTTCTCAGAGTTCCTCGGCGAGGGCCCCTCAGGGCATTACCGCCGCTCCGGGACAGGCTCGGAACGCAACTCGCCGTACGTTTCGAGGTTTCTGCCCCACTAAGGTCAAGTCCTGGCTTTTGAGGAAGATGTCGTGACACCGCCCCCCTGGGACCACGCATTGTGGTCCCGCGGAGCCGGGTTTCTATTTACACCGTCCGCACGAAATCCCCACCTGCGCCTGTAGCCGCCAAGGAGCAGTTCCCCGGGGTCAATCATCGGCTCCGGCGCTACTTGAGTCCCTTGCGAGCACTCGCGAGGAGGCCCTGGATGGCCCCGGCAACTCCATCCTTGGAATCGAAGACCGCCGACCCGGCGACCAGAACGTCGGCCCCCGCTTCCACGACCAACCGCGCGGTTTCCAGGTTGACGCCCCCATCCACCTCAACTTCACAATCGAGCCCGCGCTCGCGAATGGCGTGGCGAACTTGCCGGATCTTGCCGAGCGTTTCGGGAATGAAAACCTGGCCGCCGAAACCGGGATTCACGGTCATCACCAGCACCAGTTGCAGGCTATCCAGCACTTCGCTGAGTGTCGCGGCGGGTGTGGAGGGATTGAGGGCAACGCCCGCCCTTTTGCCCAGGCTGTGAATCTGTTGGATGACGCCGTGCAGGTGCGGCGTGGCTTCCTGATGAATGATGATGGTGTCGGCGCCGGCGCGCGCAAACGCCCCGATGAAATCTTCCGGCGGTTCGACCATCAGGTGGGCTTCGAGCGTGAGACGCGTGAGCGGCCGGAGTGCCGCAATGGCCAAGGCGCCAAACGTGATGTTGGGCACGAACTTGCCGTCCATCACATCCACCTGAACGCGGTCGGCGCCGGCCTCTTCGACGGCCCGAACCTGCTCGCCCAGGCGCGCGAAGTCAGCGGAGAGAATCGACGGAGCGATCTTCACGTTTAGGGGATGCAATCTGTTACTCCAGGAATTTCGCCGCCGCCTCGTCCACGTACCAACTCACTTCGCCATCCACCGGCCGGACGCTCCGGGCGGGCAACGGTATCGCATCAGTGTCGGGCTGCAGCACCCGCCGGAGAGTCTCCGCTTTTTCTGTTCCCGAAACAAGAAAGACTATCCGCCGGGCGGCGTTCAAGACCGGGAATGTCAGGGTGAGCCGATGGGTCGCGAGTTTTTTCACGAAATTCGCGCGCACCCACAGAGTCTCTTCCTTCAGCGCCGGGGAACCCGGAAACAGAGAGGCCGTGTGCCCGTCCGGCCCCATGCCTAGAAACATCAGATCAAGCCGCGGGAATTCGCGTGGGCCGGGGCGGAGGGTACGTGCCAGCTCAGCAGCGTAGGTGCGCGCCGCTTCGTCCCGGTCCGGCAGTTCGGCGGCCATGCGATGGAAGTTCGCCTCGGGAATCGGCACATAGCGCAGCAAAGTCTCGTGAATTATCCGGTAGTTGCTCTGAGGATCCTCGGGAGGAACGCATCGCTCATCAACCTGAAACAGGTGCACGCGCTCCCAGGGAATCACAGTGCTGAAAGGCGGGGCGGCAAGCAGTTCGTAAA
>DATKYV010000142.1:0-9973 GCA_035528275.1 Terriglobia bacterium
AGAGTTTCTGAGCGGAATGCGCTGCAAAAATACTTTCGGCCTGAGTCGAAGCGCGGGGGGAGGAGCGATGGCTGACCCTCGATGCAAGCGAATCTTCGCGGCGCTTTCGGAATACCTCGACGGCGAACTGCCGGCGCGCAACTGCCGCGAGCTCGAACGGCATCTGCAAGGCTGCAAGCCCTGCCTCGCCTACCTCGAAACGCTCAAGGCCACGACGGAAGCCTGCCGGCGGTTCGGCGTGGGCAAAGTTCCCCGGCCCTCGGCGCGCGTCCGCGCCGCGTTGCTCGATGCCGTCGCCAAGTCACGACGGAGGTGAGAAAGGGTCTGTTCCACGTGTTCGAACTCGCGCGGGTGGCTACCAGGTCAGGGACACCTCTCGGGATCGTTGCTTTACGCCGAGGCGGTGGGGGCGGAAGCGGCGCGGAAGAATTTGTAGAGCATCCAGCCGACGGTGGCGAGGCCGGCGACGAGCAGAACGGCAAAGATGCCGAACACCACCCACTGCCCTTCCACGGGCAGGGTGTGCGCGTCGAAGTAGGACCGCAGGCGCTCGAGGCGAACGAGGTGGCGGATGACGGCCATCAGGCTGATGGTGCCCACGATGGCAAAACAACTGGCCGCCAGGCTGCGCGACGCGGCCAGCATGGCGAGCACGGCAAGGGCGATGGCCAGCGCGAGCAGCGCCGTCGCCAGACGGTCCCCGCCCAGGAAACGGGCACGAATCCCTGTGGGCTGCTCCAAAAGAAACCAGATGCCGGCCAGGAACTGTACGCCCGTCCACGCCAGGAACCATTTCACGCCGTAGCGGCGCGCCCAGGCGGCGAATTCCGGGGCTTCCCCCTTCCAGACGCCCGACACCAGCGCCACTCCCAGCCCGGCGACGGCAAACGACGCCACCAGCATGTGAAAGAATCGAGCCAACGTCAGAGCGTCCAACGAACCGAGGTAGGCACCGACACTGCGGGCCATGAATTCCGAGTAGAAATCCTGCGGGCGCTCCAGCAGGCTCATGTTCTGGACGAAGATCATCATGATGTGCAGGAAGATGATCGCCGTCACCAGGATTACCCAGAATCCCCGCGTCCCCAGTTCCTCCTGCTGCATGCTGAACCAGTAGATCCCGTAATAGCCGAGCATGAGCAACAGAATAACCGCCAGCCACGCCCAGGCCATGAGCACCGAAGAGGTATAGAAAAGCTGGCCGTAGAGCAACTGAAGAAACAGCAAGGGCGCGACCCCCAGCGTGATGGAAAAAGCCACGACCGGCGGCATCAGGCGCGAGGCGCGACGCGTCAATTCACGGTGATGGGGATTGTTGCGGCCCACGTAGCTCGAGACGGCGAGCATGGCTGCGCCTCCCATGAGGAGGTTCATGGGCAGAAGGTGAAGGATGAAGGTGAAGACCAGAAGGAGCTGCAGCAGCCACGCCGGCGCGGGCAGCGGGACGGGAACGGGCCCGGGAATCACTAGATTCATCGTTGCGCGCCTCCCGGGCCGGCCTGGGGCGCGGCGCGCGCCTTCTCGCCGGGATAGCTGGGCTCGAGCGTGCGGGGCTGGGGATTCAATTCCTCGAGCCATTTCACCAGGGCGGCTCGCTCCTCCTCAGTGCCGATGAAGGGCGGCATGAAGCCTTTCAATTCATTCAGATGGAGGAGCTGATAATCGATCATCTGCCGGCTCCAGCCTTTGACGGCGAAACGGATGCTGTTGTAGCCGTCCACGGTATGGCAAAGAGCGCACTGAACGCGGAAAATGTCCTCCCCGCTGCGCGCCGGATTCGCCGGATCAACTTCATGGCTGCGGACCCAGAGCGCGGAGCGCAGGATTCCCTTCTGGCGGACGCGCGCCACGTCGTCCAGCCGCAGCGTGTTGGCGTACATGTAGTCGTAAATGATGTACGGCTTGCGCACCGCCTCGCGCACCCACTCGGTGACCGCGGTGGTGGATAGCGCCATGATGGCGATAACAAAGGCGGAGGTCAGATTGAAGTAGCGCGGGTGTTCATAGGGGCCGAAGAAAGTGAAGAGGACCACCAGCAAGGAGAAGAAAATCGACAGTCCGGCGAAGATGGTCACGGCGGGCGCGGCGCCCATGGAAATCTCCCGCGCCATCTGCGGCAGCGTGGCGATGTACCAAACGCCGCCGAGGGGAATCACAAACGTCCCGGCGAGCACCCACTTGGCCGCGTAGCGGACCACTTCCATGCGCAGGGCGACATCGCGGATTGCCGCCGCCGTCACCAGCCCGTAGACGCCCGCCAGCGCCACCGAAACCGCCGTCCGCACCACGCAGGAAGGCAGCATGCTGGGGTTAAAGAACGCCGCCGCAAAGCTGCGCGACTCGAGCCACGCTCCCGGCGTCAGCATGAAGGCCAGAATGCCGTTGATGACAAACAGGCTCATCCACGCCGAGACGAAATAGATCCAGCCCACGGTGAGGTGGGTCTTCGCGTCCATGCGGTCCCAGCCGTAGTAGTAGATGAACGCTGCGGCGATCTCGACGATGAAGAACACCCACTCGATGGCCCAGCCCCACACGAAAACGTGGATCAACGTCGCCGTGGCCTCGGGATTCACCAGCCCGATGGACCACCAGATGCCCGCACCGCTCACCGCGCCGAAGACCAGCACGACCAGCACGAAAAACTTGGTGTGAGATTTGACATACTCGAGCAGGGCGGGATTGTTCTCGCGATACGCCTTGCGCTCCGTCAGGGGCAGGAAGAGCCCGCCACCCACGGCAAAGTGGGAGACAAAAATGTGAAGGACGGCGATGATGCCGATAATGAGCCCGCCCCCAAGCATGGGCGGTTCCCAGACAGGATAGTTCATCGACGGACCGTGGCAAGGAGACTCGGTGTCGAAGACGAAAGAGCAATCATGCTATGCGGCGGCGACAGGAAATTCAACCGAAATTGTGTCCACAGAGCGAATGGGCGCAAAAGGGTTCGGAGTGGCTGGAGTGAGCGTCACATGCGGAAGGCGCCACGCGGAGACCAGGCTCATTTGAGAGCTGGGACTTTCCTTCTTACCTCGGCTCGCCAGCGCGGCCCCGCGATCGAAGTGAAGGCATAAAGCGGATAGAGTTCCGCGAACACTTTTTCGACCCGCCGCGCGAATTGGGGCGTGCCGAGATCGTGCGCGTTGGGCTCGAACACTTTGCGGACCACCCATCCTTGCAAGCTCAGCCAATCCTCGCCGCGCCTGGGCAGGCCCGGGCGCATCACCCACTCCTTCTTTTCCTGGCGATACCAGTAGGTCTCGTATCGCCCGCGCTTGACGATGTTGCGAACTAGCCCGTCGAAAGCCTTCGGCCGGGCTGCGTACCGCTTGCGGAAAACGGTTTCCAGGGCGCCCTTGGGCCCGCGATCCCATGTGCCGTAAATCGTGAAACCCACCGTCACGCACTCGGCGCTCAGCCCCACGTAGAGGCGCCCGTCCTTGTCGCGCTCGCGCCGGCGTTCGAAGACGTAAAGGTAGAAGTTGGGTTTGTAAGGGCTCTTATCCTTGCTGAATCGGATATCGCGATTGATGCGGGAGAAGTTACGATTGGTCTTTCCGCCGGTTTCGAAATGCGGGTTGAGCTTCAGCAGAAAGGGCTCGAGTTGCACCAGCAGGGCACGAAATGCCCCGGTCACGTAAGCTTCATAGCGGCCGCGATTCTGATCGAACCATGCCTTGTTGTTATTTCGCGCCAAGTCGTGAAAGAAGGCGAAAGACTCGGAGCCAAACCCGGTGAAAAGCCGGTTCACGATGTTCTCCTCAAGAAGAATGTAAGACCCGGATTATGCGGGCCGGCGAGCCTCCTCGCGCAAGAAAAGACATTATGTCCGGACCGAGCGAAACGCGAAAGAGCCGTTTCTTTCCCGGATTTCCACAAGGAGCAGAGAAGATTTGCCCCCTACTCGTGCGCCGAATTTCGCATTTCAAGATTTTGGGCCGCATGTGGTACAAACTGCTCCACCCGCAAGCATCACCCGCGGCCCCGGCTCGGGGACATACGTTCATATTTGTCAATAGGATAGAGGATTCCTCAGCTCGAAAACAGGGGAGTTCCCGTATGGCAGGGGGATTGCGATACGCATCGATCAGGGTGATTTGTATCTCGTTGCGGAAGGAGGAATGACGATGAGCATTCCCCGCCGGATACGCGAATACCTGGAGTCGAACAACGTCACTTTCGAATGGCTTCCCCACCCTGAGGCATTCAGCGCCCAAGAAGTTGCCCATTCACTTCACGTTTCGGGCAAGCGGCTCGCCAAGACGGTTGTTCTCGATGCCGACGGCCGCCTGGTGATGGCGGTTCTCCCTGCCAGCCATCGCTTGAACCTTCATGAGCTCAAGGCGCCACTCGGGGCAAAGCGCCTCGAAATGCTGCCCGAAAGCGAATTGGCCAAGCTCTTCCCCGACTGCGATCTCGGCGCCATTCCGCCCCTCGGCGCGCTGTACGGGATCGACGTTTGGGTGGACCGCGCGGTGGCCGAATCAGATGAAATTGTCTTTACCGCGGGGACGCACGTTGACGCGGTGCGAATCGCATACTCCGACTTCGTGGAACTGGCCAAGCCGCGCGTTGGTCATTTTGCGGAAGTCTGGGCATCCCGAGCGGCCTGATGGACCTTCGCCCGGCCCTCGCCTGAGGGGGCTCTTTGGACGTATCGAGCGGCGCGCCGTGACACGCGCCGAGGGCCGGTACAAGGCTGCTGAGAGGTTCTAATTCCAAGGAGGAATACATGGCCACGTTGAAAGAAAAGTTGGCAAGTCAAATCCCGGGCCTCCGAGACGAGGTCCATCAGTTGGGCAAGGAACACGGAAGCAAGAGCATTTCTGAAGTAACGATCGCCCAGGCTTTCGGTGGCATGCGTGGTGTCAAGGGCCTGGTGTGCGACACCTCGGTCGTGGACCCGGATAGAGGTCTGGTGATTCGGGGTAGACCCATCGGCCAGATCGCCAACCGGCTGCCGGAGGAGATTCTCTGGCTGCTCTTGACGGGCGAACTCCCCGACGCCGAAAGCCTGAGAGAGCTGCAAGCCGATCTCAACAAGCGGGCCGAAGTCCCAGCCTACGTTTGGGACGTGCTCAGAGCGATGCCCGCAGACTCCCATCCCATGGCCATGTTCAGCACCGCGATCATGGTGATGGAGCGCGACTCGGTCTTCCGCCGCCGTTACGCCGAGGGCATGCACAAGGAAGAGTACTGGGAGGCGGCCCTGGAAGACTCACTGGAACTGATCGCCAAGCTGCCGAACATCGCGGCGGGCATTTACCGGATTCATACTCGCAAGGGCGATCCCCTTCCTCCCCACCCGAAACTGGACTGGGGCGCCAACTATGCCCAGATGCTGGGCCTGCCGGATCCGACGGGAGAGTTCGCCAATCTCATCCGTCTCTATATGACCCTTCACTGCGACCACGAGGGGGGGAACGTCAGCGCCTTTTCTTGCCACACCGTCGGGTCGGCGCTCTCCGATCCTTACTACGCCGTATCCGCCGGTATGAACGGCCTGGCGGGACCGCTTCATGGGCTGGCCAATCAGGAATGCCTGCACTTTGTCCTGGCAATGCAGAAGAGGTTCAAGGGTGCCCCGACCGACGAACAGTTGCGACAGTTCGCCTGGGACACGCTGAAGGACGGACACGTCATTCCGGGATACGGCCACGCCGTGCTGCGCATCACGGATCCGCGCTACACCGCCTTCCACGAATTCGGCGCGCGCGTTTGCCCCAAGGACGAAGTCTTTCGGATCGTGGACGCAATCTTCAGAGTGGTGCCGGGAGTTCTGAAGGAGCAAGGCAAGGCGAAGGACCCGTGGCCCAATGTCGACGCGATCTCCGGTGTGCTGCTCTACCACTTCGGGCTGACGGAGCTCGACTACTACACGGTGCTCTTCGGCGTTTCGCGGGCCCTGGGGATGTGCTCACAACTGGTCATCAACCGCGCCCTGGGAACACCCATCACCCGGCCCAAGTCGGTGAGCACGGATTGGATTCGATCGCAGTTTGACGCCGCCCGCCGCGCCGCCTGACCGGCGGCTGCGGCGGACTGAAACGGTGGTGAAGAGACAGCCTGACTTGACGTCGAATGACGAAGCAGGAGAATGGCATGAGATCTGAATGCGCGGAGTGCCCTGTCCTGAAGGGTTTACTCTTTCAGGGCCTGAGCGACGAACAGATCATGCGCCTGGGATGTGTGTTCAGGCCCGCGCGATATCGCCGGAATCAGATCCTGTTTTTCGAGGGGGGAAGGGCCCAGCACGTTTTCGCGCTGCACACGGGCCTGGTGAAGATTGCGAAATCCCTCGAAAACGGCAAGGAGCGAATCACGCGGGTCCTGTTCCCGGGAGAACTCTTCGGCATCGAGGCGCTCGCCGAGCCTCTCTATCCGCTGACCGCCGTCACCCTCCGCGACTGCGAAATCTGCGCCGCGGACCGCGAAGAATTTACCGATTTCCTTCGCAGCAATCCCGATATCTGCCTGGGCATGGTGCAGTTCCTGGTGAGCGAAATCTCCCGCGTCCGATCCCAGCTCACCGACATGAGCTTCAAGGACGCGCGCATGAAGGTGGCGACCTTCCTGCTTTCGCTCATTGCTTCTGAATCAGAGTCGTCCAGCTACCCTTACACTCTCACCCTGCCTTTTTCGCGCCAGGAGATCAGCGAGATCCTGGAGCTCTCACCGGAAACGGTGAGCCGCACCCTCGGCCAGTTCCGACGCAACAGGACGATTGAGGCGCGAGGGCGCCGCCTGACGATTCACGATGTCGAAGCCTTGCGCGCCGCCGCGCATCGCTGAAGACAACCACCCGACCCCATTCAGAGCTGCCTTCCCGACCCCTATCCGCCGGAAAACCGACAAACTGCCGTAGCATGTGGACATCCTGCTCTCCAGGAAGCTACTAGTTTGCCCACAAAGAGAATTTAGAAGGCAGGAGATTGACGGCGGTCAGGCCGTTTCCTGTTTCCCCTCATCGACAGGCCTTCCGCATCTCCATAATCTGGCGATCGCGTCGGGTGCCGGGTCTTGGAGTTCCTCAGATACAGCGAAGGTGAATTGCGTACTCGTCGGGGATCGCACCCAGGCCAGGCGGTTGTACCGGGTGCTCGACTTTGACGCGTCCAGATGTCCCGAATGACACGGATGAGGTTTCCCCAGCTCGGCGCCGGAGCACTGCTCGCACTCGCCTTGAGTGTGCTTGCGGCCGTTCCCAGAGCTTCCCTGGAAAGACCCGCCGCCGTTTCCGATAATCCCTCATCCTCAATCGTCTTCGTTCAGGCGCCAATTGTGGCGGCCGGCAATCCTATCGACTGCTTCCCCAAAGGCAGCCGTCTGGTGCTCCTGGACCCCGGGAAATCCGCCGGAAAGGTCATTCCTCTGACGGGCGGTTTCTTCGCCGCTCGCGATCCGCAGGTTTCTTTCGACGGAAGCAGGATTCTCTTCTCCGCCAGAAAGACCCGCAACGCGCGGTGGCAGATCTGGGAGATGAATACCGGCGGCGCCGCGAAACGCCAAGTCACCCACTGTGCGGGCGATTGTCTGGGGCCCGCCTACCTGGCCCGCGGCCAGTTCGTTTACACCGAGGTCGAAACGCAAAGCCCAGGCGCAAACTCCCGGGTGTTTGTCGCGCAGCTCGACGGGAGCGAGGTCCGGCCCATTACCTTCGGCCCCGGCGATTTTCGGGTGGAGACGGTGCTGCGCGACGGCCGCATTCTAGTTTCCGCTTCTTCCCCCTTGCTGGGTGGGCCGGAAGCATCGGGCTCCCGGCAGCTCTACACCGTGCGGCTCGACGGAACGGCGCTAGCGGCTTTTCGCTGCGACCACAGAGAGCGCGCCGTGCGCGACCAGGCCACGGAGCTGGACGACGGCTCGCTGGTTTTCGTCAAGGCCCATGGAGGAGAAGAGGTTGGCGGCCAACTGGCGGAGATCCGCCGCGGAGCGCTGCACAACTCCGCCTTGACTCGCCCCCAGGGAATTTTTCTCTCCCCGCGGGCCAACGGTTCGCAGAAGCTCATCGTGGCGCGGAAAAACCCTTCCCCCCGCGGGAGCGCAGCGAAGTTCGATCTCTACGCCTTCGACTCTGCCCGGGAAGAATTCGGCGTCCTCATCTATGAGGACCGAAAGCTCTCCAGTGTGCAGGCGGTGCCGGTTGCGCCTCGGCCTATCCCTCGATGGTTTTGGAGCATCGTGAAGCCGGAGTCAGAGGCCGGCTATTTCATCTGCCTCAACAGCCATCTATCTTCGGACGCTCCGCATGGACGGATGGAAACTCCCATCGCTCAGGTTCGCGTCCTGACGCTCGACCCGCAATCCAATCATGAAAAGGTCCTCGGCATAGCCCCGGTGGAAAAGGATGGATCTTTCTACATTGCCGTACCGCCCGACCGTCCCATGCGCTTCGAGCTGTTGAGCGCAGAGGGCAGGGTGATTCGAGCCCAGCGAAGCTGGATCTGGACTCGGCCGGGTGAAGAAGCGGCCTGCGTCGGTTGCCACGAAGATAAGGCGATGGCCCCGCCGAATCGCTGGCCACAAGTTCTGCGCCGGCTGGATACGCCTGTTCACCTGGGCGTCGAGCCGGCGATGCAGGCGGCTCATTGAGAAAACTATGACCACGCTATCTCGAAGATTTCTGTTCATGCTCGTCGTCATCGGGCTGCTGGGTTTTGGCTCGAGGTTTTCAGCTCAGACGGCCAAACCTTCAGCGACCAAGCCGGTCGCGCTCCCGGCGTTCGAGGATGTCTCCCAGCAGGCCGGCATCGATTTCCACCACTCCTTCGGAGAGACCCGGCTGAGCAGCATCATGGAAGCCACGGGCTCCGGTTGCGCCTGGGTGGACTACAACAACGACGGCTTCCTCGATCTTTACGTGCTGAGCGGACGATATATGGAGGGCGTCACCAAATTTGCCAAGCCCGCCGGCCGGGACGCCACCAACAAGCTCTATCGAAACAATGGGGATGGAACCTTTGTGGACGTCACCGCAAGGGCGGGCGTTCCTGGCAAGGACTTCGGCATG
Organism: Terriglobia bacterium; assembly: GCA_035528275.1. Classification (GTDB taxonomy): domain Bacteria; phylum Acidobacteriota; class Terriglobia; order UBA7540; family UBA7540; genus DATKYV01. The sequence goes on from DATKYV010000142.1 coordinate 9,011, forward strand.
GCGGTGACCGCGGGCGACTTCGACAACGACGGATACGAGGACCTCTACGTCACCAACTACAAGTCCGCTGTGCTCTACCGCAACAACGGCGATGGAACGTTCACGGACGTGACCGCCAAGGCGGGCGTCGATAACCCGCACTTCGGCGTCGGCACGGCGTTCTTCGATTATGACCGCGACGGTTTCCTCGACCTCTACGTGGGGAATTACCTGAAGTTCGATCCCAACGCCAAGATGCTGTACTTCACCGCCGAGGGTTTCCCCGGTCCTCTCGACTACGAAGGCGATGCCGACCGTCTCTTCCACAACAACGGCGACGGGACCTTCGCCGATGTTTCGGAGAAGGCGGGGATTGCCAACCCGTTGGGCCGCGCCATGGGAATTACGGTGGGCGACTACAACAACGACGGCTGGCCGGACATCTACGTCGCCAACGACACCATGGAAAGCTACATGTTCCGGAACAATCATGACGGGACGTTCACCGACGTGGCCAAGGACATCAACGTCGCCTACGGGGCGCACGGCGACAACACATCTTCCATGGGCCCCATCTTCGGCGATTACGATAACGACGGGTGGCAGGACCTGTTCGTCTCCGACATGCGCTACCACCGCCTCTTCCGCAATCCGGGCGACGAGCAGCCCTATTTCCTCGACACGACCGTCGAAACCGGCATGGCGGGAACGAGCGGCCAGTACGTAGCCTGGGGCAACGGCTACTTCGATTTCGATAACGACGGCTGGAAAGACATCTTCATCGTCAACGGCGGGCTGCACTGGATGGTGCCCATGGAGGATTCCCTGCACCGCAACAACGGCGACTCGACCTTCACCGACGTTTCCCGCCAGGCGGGCGGCTACTTCAAGTCCAAGCACATCGGGCGCGGGGCCTGTTTCGCCGACTACAACAACGACGGCTACACGGACGGCTATATCGTCAACCTGGGCAGTGAAGGCGTG
>DATKYV010000143.1:0-22359 GCA_035528275.1 Terriglobia bacterium
CTCTGCGAATCGCATGGCGTGGTTCTCAACCTGCACAACCACACCTACGAGGTCGAAAACAACGAGCACGACCTGAAAGGAACTCTCGCCCGCATCCCCGATGTAAAGCTCGGCCCCGACCTCAACTGGCTGGTCCGCGCCGGCGTGGACCCGGTGGACTTTATCAAGCGCTACGGCGACCGCATCATCTTTCTCCATCTCCGCGACCAGAAAGCCGACGGCACCTGGTCCGAAGCCATGGGCGAGGGAGATATGGACTACGTGGCGATCGGGAAGGCGCTTCATGAAATCAACTTCTCGGGCGACGCGATGATCGAGCTTGCACACGAAAGCGGGTTCAAGTTGACGCGGCCTCTGCGCGAAAGCTTGAGGATGAGCCGCGAATTTGTTCGCAAGACGTTGGGATACTGACCCCCGCCGAAAGTCGGGACTGAATGCCGACCTGCGGGCGAAAATCCCAGCCCGGGGCCGAATACGAAATATCTTCTTCAAGGAAAGGAGCACTTATGAGCGAAGGGAAACCCATTCAAAGAAGGAAATTCCTGAAAGATCTTGCAGTAGGGGGTGCGGGCGTGGCGGCAGGGCTTCGAGGCGCCCCGGCGCTGCTTTCGAGCCCAAGCCCCAATGAAACCATTGGAGTGGGCTGCATCGGTGTGGGAACGCAAGGCCATCGCCTGATGCAACTGGCGCAGGCCGTTCCCAACGCGGAAATCCGCGTCATCAGCGACCTCTACACGGGTAACGTCGCCCGCGCCCAAAAACTCTGCAAGAACCCCAACGTGCGCTTCGTGAAGGAATGGGAAAAGGTGATGAGCGATCCCGACATCGACGTGGTCACCATTGCCGCGCCGGATTTCTGGCACGCACCCATGACCATCGCCGCGGCCGAATCCAAGAAAGACATCTACGTCGAAAAGGGCTGGTGCCTCACGCTGGACGAAGCCAAGAAGATGCGCAAGGCGGTGAAGGACAACAAAACCGTGCTCCAGCTCGGCCACCACTACAACGGCTTGCCCACTTTCCACAAGGCACGCGAGCTGTTCCGGTCCGGCGCGCTGGGCAAGGTGGCGCTGGTGAGGACATACATCGATCGGACGTCACAATACCCCGAATGGAAGTTCTACACCGACTACAACATCAACAAGATGCCTGAGGACGCGGGGCCCGATACCATCGATTGGGACCGCTTCCTCGCCAACGCGCCCAAACGGCCCTTCGACCCCGAGCGCTTCTTCACCTGGCGATGCTACTGGGACTATGGCACGGGAATCGCCGGGGACCTGATGAGCCACCTATGGGATTCCGTCAACATGGTGATGGGTATGGGAATCCCGGAGAGCGCCGTCACGCAAGGCGGGCTCTATTTCTGGACGAACGACCGCGAAGTGCCCGACCAGTGGACGGTCCTGTTCGACTATCCCAAGCAACAGCTCGGAGTGCATTTCACCTGCACGTTTCATAACGTTCACGTCGGGGAGATGGCGCAGTATCTGGGCCGCGATTTGACGCTCGAAGTCTCACCGGAGTTCTGCCGCACCTACAGCTCGGAATGGAAGCCGGAGTATCGCCAGAAGCTGTCGGAAGCCCGTCAGGCGGCAATGAAACTGGGCATGAGTCCCCAGGAAGCGGTTGTCCCGCCCGAGTATTCCTACAAGCCGGGAGAGATCAAGGTGACGTCGCACATGGAGGACTTTCTCGAGTGCGTCCGCAGCCGCGCGCTGCCGCGCTGTAACGTGGACCGCGCCTTCGAGGAGGCCGTGGCGATCGTGATGTCGGTCGAGGCTTACAAGCAGGGACGCAAGGTTCGCTGGGACCCTGACAAGGAAGAAATCGTCTAGTGCCGTTCCAACTTAATGTGTCCGCCAGCTGACGGACATCGCAAGGTCTCGGTCCGCCAGTTGGCGGATTGTGGTTACTCCTCACCGCATTAGGCCGAAAAAGTTGGAACGGCACTAGCGCCGCCTACACAACAGGCTGTTCGTGAGTCAGGCAGTGAAGCGTCCCGAGACCCCACACAAGGTCCACGGCGTGGATGCCGACCACCGGCCGGTCCGTGATCAGGTCGGTGAGGGTGCCAAGCGCGATCCGGTCGTTGGGATCGTTGAAGGTGGGGACGAGAACGGCGGCGTTAGAGATATAGAAATTCGCGTAGCTGGCCGGCAGCCGCTGGCTGTCGAGACAGAGCGGAGCGGGCATGGGCAGAGGCACGACTTCGATCTTTGAACCATCCTCGAGTCGCATGCCTTCCAGGCGCTCGCGATTTTCCTCAAGCGGACGGTAGTTGGCGTCGCGCGGATCCTCTTCTTTGCAGAGGACAACCGTGCGTGGGCCGACGAACCGGCAAATGTCGTCCACGTGCCCGTGCGTCTCGTCGCCGGCGATTCCCCGCCCCAACCAAAGCACATTGCTAGTGCCAAGGTAGGCCAACATAGCCGCCTCAATTTCCGCCCGCGAGAGACCCGGGTTGCGGACTTGTTTGGTCTGGTCGAGGAGACATTCTTCGGTGGTCAGCAGCGTTCCCCGGCCGTTGACGTCGATGCTTCCTCCTTCGACCACCAGCCCGCGACCTTGCACCGTGGCGCGGAACAAGCGGCAGCCGAGAGCCCGCGCCGCGCGTTCGGGGACGGCGTCGTCTTTCTGCCAGTCCGGGTAGCGCGCCCAGGCATTGAAGCGGAAGCGAACGATGGCCACTTCGGCCTTGGGACCGCTGCGCTTTACGAAAATCGGTCCCGAATCGCGCGTCCAACCACGGTTGGTGGGGAAGCGGAAGAATTCTACGCGGGAAAGGTCCACCCCAATGCGGTTAAGGATACGCCTCGCGCGCGTCTCGTGGATCTTCGAATTGACGAGGATGCGAACAATTTCGCCGGGAGCGATCCTGCGAACGATTTCACCGTAAACCCATGGGATGGTCGCAAATTTCCCCGGCCAGTCGGTAAGGTTGGAGGGCCAGCCGATCCAGGTGGCCTCGTGCGGTTCCCACTCGGCGGGCATTCGAAAGCCCAGCGCCGCGGGAGTCTTGGGGCCCGAACCCCTCGAGGCTTTCTGGGACAGGCGCCTCACTCTTTCTTGCCCCATGACCCCTCATCGAGAAAACGTCGGTCGAGTCCGGCGTAGGCGTCGATGCGCCGGTCGCGCAGGAAGGGCCAGTTTCGCCGCACTTCCTCGATGCGCTCCAGGTCAACCTCGCCGAGAACAACTTCTTCCCTGTCGACCGCTGCCTCTGCCACGACAACGCCGAAAGGATCGGCGATGAACGAAGAACCCCAGAACTCGATTCCCGCGCCGCCCTGCTTCCCTGCCGTGGCATCCTTTTCGTCCCCCACGCGGTTGACGGCGGCAACGTACACGCCGTTGGCGATGGCGTGACCGCGCTGCACGGTCCGCCAAGCGTCGCGCTGCGCTGCACCGAACCGCTCTTTCTCCTCCGGGTGCCAGCCGATGGCCGTGGGATAAAAAAGAATGCTCGCTCCCTGGAGGGCCGTTAGGCGCGCGCCTTCGGGGTACCACTGATCCCAGCAGATGAGCGTGCCGAGCCGGCCGACCTGGGTATCAAACGCCTGGAATCCCAAATCACCCGGCGTGAAATAGAATTTCTCGTAGTAGGCGGGATCGTCGGGGATGTGCATCTTGCGATAGAGCCCCACCATCTGACCCGTGGCGTCGAGGATGGCGGCGCTGTTGTGGTAGAGTCCGGCGGCGCGGCGCTCGAAAATGGGAGCAATGACCACCACCCCTGCGCCCCTTGCCACCTTGCCCAGCGCCTCGGTGGTGGGACCCGGCACGGTTTCGGCGAGGTCGAAGAATGCGGCGTCTTCGCGCTGGCAGAAGTACTGTGAGCGGAAGAGTTCCGGCAGGCACACGACCCGGGCCCCGGCGTGCGCCGCTTCCTCCACGCGGGCAATGGCCCGCCGCAGATTCTCATCCGCGTCCGGCCCGCAGGCCATCTGGACAAGTGCCACTTTGAATTTCCGCAAAGCGACCATGGGAGCAAAGCCTACACGAAACCGCGAAGGCGGCCAAGGATTTTGCGAGTTGTGGGGCCATCGCGCCATCTTGAAGCAGGGCGGGCATCGCCCCCGCAAGCGGACCCGCAGCCCTTGACTTCAAATTCGCCCATGGCTAGAGTGCCGAGGGAGCCGAGTTTGACCCGCGGTCGGGTCTGGAGCTGATGCCGGAAGATGAATGCACTGTTCGACAGCTTCGTGAAGCGCAAGGTCCTGGCCGTCCAGGAGTTTACGCACCTTCTCGTCAGTTCGTTTCGACACATCTTCAGCCCGCCGCGCTACGTTGTCGAAACCCTCGTCCAGATGGATAACATCGGATTCGGGTCGCTGCCCATCGTCCTGCTGACCGGATTCTTCACGGGAGGCGTCCTCGCCCTCCAGACCTACCGCACGCTGACCACGTTCGGAGAAACGGGACTCCTCGGGCAGGTGGTGGCGATTTCCGTGGTGCGCGAACTCGGGCCGGTCCTGACCGCGTTGATGGTGGCAGGGAGGAACAGTTCCGGCATCGCCTCGGAAATCGGCTCGATGCTGGTCAGCGAGCAGATCGACGCCATGCGCGCCCTGGGTACCGACCCCCTGCGCAAACTCGTGACGCCGCGTCTGTACGCCGCCTTCATCACTCTGCCGCTGCTCACCATCCTGGCGGATTCTTGCGGCTTGCTGGGCGGGTATCTCGTCAGCTCCTACACGGTCCGGCTCTCCTACGAGGAGTATTGGACCTCGGCCTATAATGCCCTGACCTTCGAGGATTGTTTCCAGGGACTGCTCAAACCTTTTTTCTTCGCCGTGGTCATCGCCCTGGTCGGCTGCTATTTTGGATTGCACACCACTGGCGGCACAGAGGGCGTGGGTCGCTCCACGACGCGGGCCGTGGTCGTCGCTTCCGTCCTGATCCTGGTCCTCGATTTCTTCATCACCAAATTCCTCATCGGGATTGGATTTTTCTGATTCCCCGGCGATACAATCATCGGGTGCCCTGAACGCCCGAGCGTTGTCGAGGGCGTCGGAGCGCCACTTCCGCAGTCCGTGGCGCAGGCAATCGGGAGACCGTGACTTCGACGCCGGTAATCGAGCTTCGCGACGTTTCGCTCTCCTTCGAGGAGAAGCAAGTCCTCTCCGATGTCTCTTTCCGGATGGGCCGCGGCGAGACTTTGGTCCTGCTCGGTGCGACGGGTTCCGGCAAGTCCGTGCTGCTCAAACTCCTCCTCGGACTCCTCAAACCCGATTCCGGAAGGATCCTCATCGACGGCGAGGATATCGTCCCCCTCCCCGAGAATCGTCTGAACCCTTTCCGCAAGCGAATGGGGATTGTCTTTCAAGAAGGGGCGCTGTTCGATTCACTCTCGGTTCTGGAGAACGTGGCTTACCGGTTGCGGGAAGAAGGCTTGCGGGAAGAAACGGAGATCGAGCGCCGCGTGAGAGAGGTTCTGCGATTTGTGGAGATGGAGCAGGCCATGGAGAAGATGCCGTCCGAATTATCGGGAGGAATGCGCCGGCGCGTCTCCATCGCGCGCGCCATCGCCAGCGAGCCCTCGATCATGCTCTACGACTCGCCCACGGCGGGGCTGGACCCCGTCACCGCACATACCATCAACATTCTCATCGCCAAGCTGCGCGATGTGCAGCACGTCAGCTCCATCGTCGTGACCCACCGGTTGGCGGACGCTTACGTCCTGGCCAACTTCGTGTATTCCGCCGAGCAGCAGGCGCTGGTCCCCGTTTCGGCCGACGGCCAGCCGGGTGAATTGGCGTCCACGCGATTCCTGGTGCTTCGAGAGGGCGCGGTGTACTTCCAGGGCGACGAACGGGAACTGACGCGCGCCCGGGACCCTTACCTGCGGAAGTTCCTGGCTTGAGTTCGCGCCCTCCCCCCGATTGGTCTACAATAAGTTCGGCAGCCAAGAATCGGGAGGGAGAGAACCATGCCTCAGCGGAAGCAAATCACCTGGGCGCAACTGCGCGTCGGCGGTCTGGTCATCGTCAGCCTGACGGTGCTGGCCATCGGCATCTTTTTTATCAGCGGCGAAGTGCGATTCTTCAGCCGCAAGTATGAGCTCAAGGCGTACTTCTCCGAAGCAGCGGGACTTCGCGCCGGTTCGCAAGTGCGGATCGCGGGGGTTCCCGTGGGAGCGGTCGATCGGGTCCACATTTCGGCGTACTCAGAGCCCGATCGCGCTGTGGAAGTGATCATGACCATCCCACAGGATTATCAGCAGGAGATTCGCACGGACTCGGAGGCGTCGCTCGAGACCGCCGGCCTGCTGGGAGAGGCCTACGTCAACATCACGCGAGGCCGACCTGACCAGCCCGTCGTTCCCGCAGGCGGCGACGTGAAGAGCCGACAGGAAGCCGACATCAAGCGCATCATGCAGAACACCAACGATGTTGTCTCGAACCTGCGCGAATTGAGCGCCAGATTGAATGACATCACCACCGAAGTGAAGGCTGGCAAGGGCTCCATCGGAAAGCTGATCTACGACGAAGCCTTTTACAACCGCATGAACGAGACCACCAGCTCCGTGCAGCGCGTTGTCTCGCGGGTGGAAAAGGGCGACGGAACGGTGGGAAAACTTCTCGCCGACGAGGAGCTCTATAATCGCACCGTGGCCAGCGTCAACCGTCTGGACCAGATTCTCGACGAGGTTCAGCACGGTAAGGGAAGCCTGGCTAAATTCATCAACGACCCGAGCGTTTACGACAATGTGAATTCGGTCGTCGCCCGCGCCAACACTCTGGTGGACAACATCAACAACGGTCAGGGAACCCTGGGGAAGCTGGTCACAGATCCACAGCTTTATAACCGCATGAACGAGTCGCTCGACCGGGTCAACGTTCTCACCGCGCGCATCGAGCGCGGCGAGGGGACGCTGGGAAAACTTTCGACTGACCCCACGCTCTTTACCAACCTGAGCGAGAGTTCCCAATCCTTGAAGGAGTTTCTGACGGAGTTTCGAAAGAACCCCAAGAAGTACCTCACGGTCAAGCTGCGCCTTTTCTGGTGACGCCCGCGTCCGCGGCCCGGTGGTCACCCTCCCCCCACCTGGCCTCGGATAGCGCCGGCCCAGGGAAGACGGCGCCCACGATTGTTGCGAATTATGACTTCTTTACTTAGTTCAGCCAAGTATTATCTTCGTGCGAAATAACGGCGCTCGCCGATTGCTTCGGCGACCGAGCGTTTGATATTGCTGCGCGATGCGGGTAATTGATAGAATTCGAATCGCGCTGGAGTGGCGGAACTGGCAGACGCACGAGACTCAAAATCTCGCGCCGCTTAGCGGCATGGGGGTTCAACTCCCCCCTCCAGCATTTGACACCCGGCAAAGCAGCCGGGTGAATGGCTTTCCAAATCGGATCGAGATACCGGCGGTGGGGGCTTTTATGGAGGCGGCATTTGCGGCGACGGTTTCTTCGTCGCTGATTCCAGATGGAGCCCTCCCGGTTGATCGTTATGGAGGAGACTTTACCCTTGATGAAACCTATCGGCAGAAGGCTTAAACTCATCCGCATCGAGAAGGGGCTTTCGCAGGGAGACATCGAAAGAAGAACCGGACTCCTTCGGAGCTACCTCTCTCGAGTTGAAAATGGACACACCGTCCCTTCCCTGGATACGCTGAGCAAGATTGCGGAAGCCCTCGACGTCAGCGTCGGGAATCTGATTGACCAGCCCGAGGGGGAGGTGGCAAAAACCGCCTCCACACTTACCGACAAAGGCCAACTCCGCTTCTGGAACCTCATGCGGCGTTACGCGCCGATGATCGAAGAGCGTCAGCGGCGGCTGCTCGTCGGCTTGGCGCGCAAGATGGCGGAGAGCCGATAGCGCTTTTGTGTCCGGGCCCCCTGGAGTTTTCTGGCCCGGCCTCCATTTTGAAGACCAACCGGCACAACTCTGCCTGTAAGCCCGGGCACATTGTTGCCCGCAGCACCAGCCTGAGGGGACTTGCTGATGCTCGTCGCCGGGCCTCAAACCCGCAACGCGGCGAAGGCGGCTGCCGAGGCGCGGACCGTTTCCGCGATGTCGTCTTCGCCATGCGCCGTGGATACGAACCCGGCTTCGAATTGCGAGGGTGGCAGGTAGACGCCGTTTTCCAGCAGGACTCGAAAGAATCTGCCGAACGCTGCCGTGTCGGATTTTTTCGCCGCAGCGTAGTCCATGACCGGCTGGGCGGTGAAGAAGGCCGTGAACATCGAGCCGACGCGGTTCACCGTGAGCGCCACTCCCGCCCCGGCCGCCTGGGCGGCGAGGCCGGTGGTTAACTCCGCGGTGAGTGTTTCCAGGCGGTCGTAAACTCCCGGCCGCCTGAGGATTTCCAAAGTCTTGAGCCCTCCGGCCACGGCCAGAGGATTCCCCGACAATGTCCCGGCCTGATAGACGGGACCCGCCGGCGCCACCAGCTCCATCAGCTCGGCTTTGCCTCCGTAAGCGCCCACAGGCAGGCCTCCCCCGATGACCTTACCCAAGGTGGTCATGTCCGGGCGAACCTTGAAGAGCTGCTGCGCGCCGCCGTAAGCTACGCGAAAGCCCGTCATCACTTCGTCGAAGATCAGGACTGTTCCCTGCTCGGCGGTGAGGGCGCGGAGTTTTTCCAGGAAGCCCGCCTGCGGCGGAACACAACCCATGTTGCCGACGACCGGCTCCACGATGGCCGCGGCGAACTCGTTGCGATGCCGGTGGAAGGCCTCCTCGAGGGCGTCTGGGGCATTGAACGGCACGGTGATCGTCAACTCCGCCAGGGCGCGGGGGACGCCGGGGCTGTCCGGCAGCCCGAGCGTGGCGACCCCCGAACCGGCCTTGACCAGCAGGCTGTCTGAGTGGCCGTGGTAACACCCTTCGAATTTCAGGATTTTTTCCCGCCCTGTCGCCGCGCGCGCCACACGCAGGGCGGCGAGCGTGGCCTCGGTGCCGGAGCTCGTCAGGCGCACGCGTTCGACGGATGGGTATGCTTCCTGAATTCTTTCGGCAAGCTCCACCTCCGCGGCGGTGCATGCGCCGTAGCTTGTGCCGGTCTCGAGGACTTTCGCCAGCGCCTTCATCACTTCGGGATGACAATGACCCAGAATCAACGGCCCCCACGACATGACGTAGTCAATGTAGCTGCGGCCATCGACGTCGGTGACGCGCGCCCCGTGGCCGCTGGCGATGAACAACGGGTCGCCGCCCACGGCGCGGAAAGCTCGCACCGGGGAATTCACACCACCGGGCATCAATCGAAGTGCCTTGCGGAAGAGTTCCTGGGATTTTGTGGGCATGCCGCGTATTCCGCTCCGCAAACTGAGAATAGCATGCGGTACAAGGAGTGTAAATTTGGCATTCCTGCTGGGCGACGTCTCCCGGAACCCGGCTCGCCAGCCGATGAGCACAGGTTCGCATGGTAGAATTACAAAAGGGCGCTGCGCCATGGATTGGCTGGGATGATCATGACGTCCGAAAAAGTGCTATCGCTTGAAAAGGCCATCGAACGGGTGGAAGAACTCAGGCGGCAGGGAAAGCGCGTGGTGTTTACCAACGGCTGCTTCGACGTTTTGCACCCCGGCCACACGCGATATCTGGCGGAGGCGCGCCGGCTCGGCGACATCCTGATTGTCGCCGTAAACAGCGACCGCAGCGTGCGCGCGCTGAAGGGGCCAGGCCGGCCGATTTTCCCGGAAAATGAAAGAGCTGAGATACTGGCCGCGCTCGAGGCCGTGGACTTCGTGACGATTTTTGACGACCTCACACCGCAAACGGTGATCGCTCGAATGCTTCCCCAGGTCCTCGTCAAGGGCGGAGACTGGGGGGTGGACGAGATTGTCGGCCGGGCCGAAGTGGAGGCGGCGGGCGGTCGGGTTCTCTCCCTCCCCGTGGTTCCCGGTTTCTCAACCTCGACCATTATCCGGGCCGCGGCGAAGAATTTCCGCTAACGGCGTTCAATCCTCATGCCAGAGCTTCGCACCGTCCTCAACCCGGTTTTCAACCACCCGGCCTTTCGCGACGCCTTGGCGGCGGTGGCGGCGGGCGACCGCGGCACGGTTATTTCCGGATTGACCCCCGCCGCCAAGGGCGCGGTGGTGGCCGGACTGGCCTGCGAAGCCTCGCGACCCGTAATTGTCCTGACCTCCGACAACGAGGCTGCAGAGGGGCTTCGGCAGACCGCGTCGGCCTTTCTCACCTGGCTCGGAAACGATCCCCGAGCCAGCCTCAGCGTGCTCCCCGCCTTCGATTGTTCACCCTACGAGGGCCGCTCCCCCCACCCGGAAATCCTCGAGCGTCGCGCGGTGGCCCTCTGGAATCTCGCCCGTGGGAATGTCCGGGTTCTTATCGTTCCGCTTCCCGCAGCCTTGGGACGTTTTCGCGAGGCGTCGTATTACCGCTCGCTTGCCGTGGAGCTCCAGGTGGGCGACGAGTTGAGCCTCCCCGACCTCAGTGAGCACCTCTCGGAAGTTGGTTATGAGGCGGCGGAGCCGGTCCTGAACGTCGGGCAATTTTCCCTGCGCGGCGGAATCGTGGACATCTTCCCGCCCGAAACCGACTGGCCCTTCCGCACCGAGTTCTTCGGCGATCGCGTTGAGTCGGTCCGGAGATTCGACCCGTCAACCCAGCGCTCCCGGGAGCCGGTGCCCGCGGCGCTCCTTCTCCCCCTGGCGGAAACCAAGCGATCGTCGAAACTTTTCGAATCCATCGTTGCAGCTCTGGCCGCCCGCCAGCAGTCGCGAGGCTCGACGGGGTCCGATTGGACGGCGCAATACTCCGGCACCTTTCCCGGATGGGAATTCTACGTTCCGCTGGGGGAGCCGCACCCCAAGGCGCTGCTTTCGCTTGTCGAGAATCCCCTGCTGGTCTGGGACGAGCCCGTCGAGAGGGGGCAGCAATTGAAGCGGACGCAGGAAGCCTGGGCCGCCGGTTTCGACGAATTCCGCGACGCGCTCCCTCCGCGACCGCGCCCGGAGGAGGTTTTCCTGGTCGAGGATGAGTTCCTGCAATCGATCCACAATGTCCCCGACCTCTCGCTCAAAGAACTCACGATCGAAGCCGGCGAGGAGGGCGGGTCGCAAACCCCCGGCACGTTTCGCCTCGCATCGAATCCGCCGCGCAATTTCGTATTGCCCACCCAGCCGCCGCCGAAGTTTCACGGCGCGGTGAAATCGCTCATCGAAGACCTGGGCCAGCGCCGTGAAAGGGGGGAAACCGTCGTCTGCATTCTGCCCACGGCGGGCAAGCTCGACCGCATGCGGGAGATTCTGGGCGAATACCAGGTGCCGTTCGAAAGTGTCGCGCCTTCCGAGGATGGCGGAGGGGAGTTTGCGGAGGAAGCTGCCGGCGGGCAGCTGCAATCCTCGAGCGCGGTATGGCTGGCCCAAGGCGAAATGGAAGAAGGCATCGTCTTCCCCGACTTGCACCTGGCCTTGCTGTCGGATAGCGACCTGTTCGGCGAATTCGTCTGGCGCGCGCCGGCCCACCGCGAGCGCTCGGCGGCTTCGAGTTTCGTTTCCGACCTGAGCGATTTGAAGGTGGGAGACTATGTGGTGCACGTGGACCACGGCATCGGCTCCTATCAGGGCTTGCGCCAGCTGGAGGTGGAAGGCGCGCCCCGCGACTTCATGCTGCTCACGTACCAGGACGACGCCCGCCTCTACGTCCCCCTCGAGCGCCTCGACTTGGTGGGGAAGTATCGCGCCGGCGGCGACGGAGCCAAGCCGACGCTCGACCGTCTGGGAGGGGCTACCTGGGCGCGCACCAAGACGCGCGTCAAGCGCGCCCTGCGCGACATCGCCCAGGAGCTCCTGCACGTCTACGCGGAGCGAAAGATGCACGGAGGCACCGCTTTCAGCCCCGACACGCCCTGGCAAAAGGAGTTCGAAGACGCTTTCGAGTTCGACGAGACTCCCGATCAGGTGAGCGCCATCAAGGAAATCCGGCGCGACCTCGAAACCGCTCAACCCATGGACCGCTTGCTTTGCGGCGACGTCGGCTACGGGAAGACGGAGCTGGCCATGCGCGCCGCCTTCAAGGTGGTCCAGGACGGAAAACAGGTGGCGATGCTGGCGCCAACCACCGTGCTGGCCTTCCAGCATTTCGCCACCTTTCGCCAGCGCATGAGCGCTTTTCCCGTCAGCATCGAGATGCTCAGCCGCTTCCGCTCTGCGGCGGAACAGAAAAACATCGTGGCCGATGTCGAGGCGGGCCGGGTGGATATCTTGATCGGCACGCACCGCCTGCTTTCCAAAGACGTCGCCTTTCGCGACTTGGGACTGCTCGTCGTGGACGAAGAACAGCGCTTCGGGGTGGCGGCCAAGGAAAAACTGAAGAAGCTCAGGGCCAGCGTCGACGTGCTCACGATGTCCGCCACCCCCATCCCCCGCACCCTGCACATGTCGTTGGGCGGGCTGCGTGACCTTTCGGTGATCGAAACCCCGCCGCGCGGCCGCCTGGCGATTCAAACCGTCGTCGCGCCTTTCGGTGACGCTCTGATCCAGTCGGCGATTCTCCAGGAGATGGGCCGCCAGGGGCAGGTGTACTTCGTGCACAACCGCGTGGAATCCATCTTCAGCATCGCGGCGCTGGTTCAGCGGCTGGTGCCCACGGCCCGGATCGGCGTGGCCCACGGCCAGATGCACGAGCGGGAGTTGGAACGGGCGATGCTGAAGTTCATGGAGGGTGGGTACGACGTTCTGGTCTCAACGGCGCTTATCGAAAACGGTCTCGACATCCCGCGCGCCAACACCATGATCGTCAACCGCGCGGACCGTTTTGGCCTGGCGGACCTTTACCAGCTCCGCGGGCGGGTGGGGCGCTCGAACCGCCGCGCCTACGCGTATTTCCTCATCCTCGCCGAGGAGATCTTGACCCCCGCCGCCAAACGGCGCTTGGCGGCGCTCAAAGAGTTCTCCGACCTGGGCGCCGGATTCCGCCTCGCCGCCCTCGACCTGGAATTGCGCGGCGCGGGCAACGTCCTGGGGGCCGAGCAGCACGGCCACCTGAACGCCATCGGCATTGACCTCTACCTCAGAATGCTGGAGCAAACGGTGGAGGAGCTCAAGGGCGCGGCGCCCCGGCCCGAAATCCGCACAACTCTAAACCTGGGGCTCGACATCAAAATCCCTGAGGACTATATCGCCGACGAAAGCCAGCGGTTGCGCATGTACAAGAGGATCTCCAGTCTCTCCACCCCGCAAGAATGCGCGGAGCTTGGCAAGGAGCTCGAGGACCGCTACGGCTCCGTTCCCCCTTCGGTCTCCAATCTCTTCAGCTATGCCCTGCTCAAGTCGGCGGCGGAACGGCTTCTGGTTCAGTCCATCGAAAGGAAGGCGGATGAAGTCTGGGTGCGATTTCACTCCGAGGCCCCGGTCGACGCGGATAAGCTGAGCGCCTTTGTCCGGCGCAATCCGGCGGCCATCTTCCGCCCCGACGGCGTCTTGCGCTTTCGATTGAATGGCCAGGGCGGCGACCTGTTCGTCCAGATTCGAAACGTCTTGCAGGAATTGCGCGCTGGGCATTATGATTAGTGTGATAGATTTTGGTCCTTCCCTTTGCAGCCGAGAGGGGAGGAGGACGGGACCGCTCAATCAGGCGGAACGGGTGTCAGATAATTGAGAAACATTGTCCCCATGAAGCGTTGCTGGGTGTTGTTGGGAATTAGCGCGGTGGTCTTGAGCGCATCGTCTCCCGCCTTTGGCCGGCGGCGCATTGTGGACCGTATCATCGCCCGCGTCAACGCCGAAATCATTACCCAGCGGCAATTCGAGCGCGAAAGAGAAGATCTCCGGACGCAGCTTGCCCAACAGTTCTCCGGGGCGCAGCTCGAGACGCAATTCCTGGAGCAAAGCAAAGATCTCTTGCGCGATCTGATTGACCAGGCGCTGATGGTCCAGAAGGCCAAAGACCTCGACATCAACATCGAGACGGACCTGATCAAGCGGCTCGATGAGATCCGCCAGAACTTCAATCTGGATTCACTCGAAGCCCTCCAGCAGGAGGTCGAGAAACAGGGGCTGGTTTGGGAAGATTTTAAGGACCAGATCCGCCGGAAGATGCTGATGCGGGAAGTGATCGGCCGCGAAGTGGGCCGGACGATTATTATCTCGCGCAGTGATGCGCAGAAGTTCTTCGAAGAAAACAAGGACAAATTCTCGTCGCCCGGTGGCGTCCATCTGGCGCAGATTCTGATCTCTTCGGAAAAGCATCCGCCGGAGGAAGCCGAGCCGCGCGCCAAAAAGGCCCTGGCGGAGCTGAAGGCCGGGCAGCGATGGGCTGATGTTGCCAAAGAATACTCCGACGATGCCACGGCCAGCCGCGGCGGCGACATCGGATTCCTCAAGGAGGGGACCCTCGCACCTGCCATCGCCGAAGCCATCTCCAAGCTCGAAGTCAATGAGTCTACGGACATCGTCCCCATCAAGAGCGGCTTCCTCATCCTCAAGGTGCTGGAGCGCATGAGCCCCGGCATCCCGCCGTTCGAACAAGTCGAGCAACGAGTGATGGAATATATGTACGGCCAGAGAATGGAGCCCGCCCTGCGCCAATACCTGGTGAACCTCCGCAAGGAAAGCTACGTCTTCTTGAGGCCGGGTTACGTCGATACCGGAGCGGAACGGCCCAGCGACGCGCTGGTGGCCACGAAAGGCCGATGAAAGAGAGCTTCGTCACTTCTCTCACTCCCGAAGAGCCCATCCACACAACTTTCCTGATCCAGAGTAAAGAGCGCAAGATCGCCCGCAACGGCAACCCCTACCTCGATCTCGAGCTCCGTGACGCGACCGGGGTCATCCGCGCCAAGCTCTGGGATTGCGACCGGCACGTCCAGGAATTCGATGTCGATGACGTGGTCCGGGTCGTGGGCGAGGTCGAGAACTTCCAAGGGACGCCGCAAATTCGGGTGCGAAAAATCAGCCGCTGCACGCCCGAGGAAATCGACCTCGGTGACTACTTCCCGCGCTCCAGCCGCGACCCGGAAGAGATGTACGCGGCGCTTCTGGGGCGGGTACGGGAATTGCCCCCGGGCCCGGTTGGCACTTTGCTGCTCGCCGTTCTCGAAGACCCGGCGATTGCCGAACGGTTCAAGCTCGCGCCCGCCGCCATGAGCTATCACCACGCTTACTTGGGCGGCTTGGTCGAGCACGTCCTTTCCCTGGTGGAACTGGCCGACCAAGTTTGCGGCCACTATGCGTCGCTGCGGAACGACCTGGTCGTGGCCGGACTCGTCCTGCACGACCTCGGAAAAATCGAAGAGCTGAGTTACACGCGGGGTTTCCGCTACACGACCCGCGGGAAGCTGGTGGGACACATCTCCATCGGCCTGGAAATCGTTCGCGGCAAAATGCGGCAGATCGCCGATTTCCCCGCGGACCTCGGGGTCCAAATCGAGCACATCATCCTCTCCCATCACGGCCAGCTGGAATTCGGCTCGCCCAAGGAACCCATGTTTCCCGAGGCCCTGGTGGTCCATTACCTCGACGACCTGGATTCAAAGCTCGCCAGCATGCGCGCCCAGTACGCGGCAGACAAGGACCGTCCGGGGGAATGGACATCTCGCAACCCGGCGCTGAAGCGCGAGCTGCTGAAACCGCCAATCGATTGACCCATTGTTTCATTGAATCATTGGTTCAATGCGTCAATGGATCAATGATTCAATCAAACAATGAACCAATTGTTCCAGTCCGCCATTCAGCGCATCATTCCCCACCGGTACCCTTTTCTCCTGGTTGACCGGGTAACGGAATTCGTGCCCGGCGAACGCATCGCAGGGACCAAGAACTTCACAGCCAACGAAGACGCTTTACGCGGCCACTTTCCGGGCGCGCCCCAAGCGCCGGCCGGACTGCTGATAGAAATGGTGACCCAGCTCGGCGCCATCCTCGTCCTCGAGAGGCCGGGGATGGAAGACAAGGTCGCCGTTATCCTGCAAATTCCTGCCGCCCGCATGCTGCGGCCCGTGGTGCCGGGAGACTCCTTGCGCCTGGAGGCCCAAGTCGTCAAATTGAAAGAAGCTTTCGGCGAGATGCGCGGCGCCGCTTACTGCCAAGGGCAGCTCGTTGCCGAAGGCCGCATGCGTTTTGCGGTGGCCGATGCTTCCAGCCTCCTGGGCGACGCGAGGTTGTGACCTCAACTTCCCCTCCCGGGCGCACGACGTCGCTGCCCAAGTGCCCCGAAGCCTTCACCGAGCTTGACAATTCAATCAGCTTGTGATAGGCTAGATTCTAGCCTATTCCGTGGAGCGGAACGTGATCTTCAGCGCGAGTGCAAGGGGAAAAGAGGGGGGCGCGACAGGACCGTCCGCATTACCCCTTGAGCAAAAAAAATGATTGTTTGTATTTGACGAACGAACCCGGAATGTTATTGAAACCAAAGGGCCGGCTCTCCGGCAAGGTGGAACGAAGCCGGAATCTTATTGAAAACAAAAGGGATTGACGGATTTCCGGGAATCTCACTGAAAAATAAGATGCTTAGACGCCGACCTTCTCCCCAAATTGTCGGAGTTAGCGGCAAAACTGGGGATTTGGCCTATCAAGTCGGAATCTTGTTGAAAACCCAAGCGGTTAATCGGCGAGAACGGTGTCGGTGAGCACTTCGCCCCGCAAGAGCGCCTCCCAAGCTGCCGCCCTGGAACGCTCGTGGGGGCTTTCAGTCCTCGCTTTTTCCGACTCTGGCACCGCTGAAGATCAGGTGGCGGGGGGAGCCGCAGCTTCCGCCGGGGCGGGCGTGCTCACGGCTGGTTGCCGCCGGGCGCGGATGGTCCCCAGCACCACAAGAAGGTTGGTCACCAGAATGATGGCGAAAGCCAGGGTGGGCAGCGCCGCGAACTCCTTGCCGCGGGCTTCGAGGACCTGGATGGCCAGCACGGCGGTGATCAACCCGCGAGGGAGCAGCCAGAACACCATTTCCCTGTCCCGGCTTTCGATCTCCCGCCACGACCAGCAGCTGGCCTGCACCGCCAACCAACGCGCCACGAGCAGCGCGCCCACAATGCCCATGATCGTGGGCAAATTCCGCCCCAGCCCGCCGACTTTCACCACCACCCCCAGGAGAACAAAGAAGAAGGTCCGCACCAGAAAGGCCAGCTCGGAGTGGAAGGTGAGAATCTGCTGGTGGTGCTCTTCCGCCGGCGACTCCACCTCCAAGGTCGCCTGCAGTAGCCGCTGGTCGATGCCGGGAAAGTTGGCGAGGGTAAGGCCGAAACCCAAAACGGCGATCAACCCGTTGGCCATCAAGGCCTCGCTGCCGGCATAGAGGAGAAGGACCACGGAAAAGGTCAGGACCTGCCAGAACCGCTGCTCGGAGAGGATCGGCAACAGGCGCGACCAGAGGTACCCGGCCACCAGAGCCATGAGCAGGGAGACGGTGACTTCGGAGAAAATGCGGCGGAGGAATTCACCGGCCAGCGATCCCCCGAAGGCGTAGATGTCGAGCAGGATGCCAACCGTCAGGACTCCCAGGACATCGCCGAGCGAGGCCTCGAGAAGCAGGGTGACCTTGAGCGGCGGCCGGGCCTCCAACTGCTGCAAGATCGGCAAGACCACGGCGCTGCTCGTGCAGCTCACCACAGCGCCCACCAGGAGAGCCGAGGATACGGACATTTGTAGCGTCCACCAGACCACCGGGGTCACCAGGGCGAGCGTTATCGTGAAGCCCAGCACGCCCAGCAGCAGACCCCCGGGAAAATGGCGCAGGGCACCGCGGATGTCGAGCTCCAGTCCCCCTTCGAAGAGAATCAGAATGACGGCGAGGGTCCCAAAAGCGTGGGCGATTCCCTCAAACCGCGAGGCGTTGACCCATCCTAGAATCGGGCCGAGCACCAGACCCGTGGCCATCAACACTACGACGTCGGGGATTCGAGACCGGCGAAAAAGGCGGTTGGCGACGAACGCCAGAACCAGCAGCCCGCCCAGTGTTCCAAACAGCGCCGTCAGTTTCATATCGCAAAAGGGCCGCACTCCCTGCGATCGCAAGGGGTGCCGTACCGTGGCTTAGCGGCGATTCTACACGCAATCAGCGGGAGGAGGGGAAAAGAAGGAAGGTCACCAGCGCGGAGACGCTGGGGGTTTCTCCAGTTGCCAGGCGTGTGGCTTTCCTGCCACAATAACCCGGTTATGCGGTTCGAGAGCCTGCTCATTCGCGATGTAACGGTCCGCCCGGCTCACATCTTGGCGCCGATGGCGGGCATTACCGACACTGTCTTCCGTCGCTTTATCAAGCGCCTGGGGGGCTGCGGGCTAATCATGACGGAGTTCGTCTCCAGCGAGGGCATGCTCCGCCAGAACTTCCGCTCGCGGCGCTATCTCTACTATACCGAGGAAGAGCGGCCCATTACCGCGCAAATTTTCGGCGCCGACCCCGGCCACCTGGCTGACGCGGCGCGCATGATCCAGGATCTGGGCTTCGACATCGTCGACCTGAACCTGGGCTGCCCGGCCAAGAAGGTGATAAAGTGCGGGGGCTCCGGGCTGCTTCGCGACCTGCCCCTCCTGGAGCGCATTTTCAAGGCAATCCGTGCCGCGGTGACGATTCCCTTCACCGTCAAGATACGCGCCGGGTGGAGCGACGAGGAAATCGTTGCCGTCGAGGTGGCCAGGAGGGCGGAGGGCTGCGGTGTGGAAGCCATCGCCGTCCACCCTCGGACCCGATTGCAGGGTTTCAGCGGACGGGCGCAATGGGAGATCATCCGCGAAGTAAAACAGGCCGTGCGGATTCCGGTCATCGGCAACGGCGACGTCTTCGCGCCGCGCGATGCGGAGGCGCTCTTCGAGCAGACGGGCTGCGACGCGGTGATGATCGGCCGGGCTGCGGCGTCGAATCCCTGGATCTTCCGGCAGATGTCCGACTACTTTCGCACCGGCAGCTATGCGGAACCCACCGAGGAGGACCGCTATCAGCTCATCCGCACTTACTACGCCATGCTGGTGGAAGAACAAACTCCCGGAGGCCTCGGGAAAATGAAGCAGTTCGCAAGCTGGTTTACCCATGGAGTCCGCAACGGCGCGGAGCTGCGGCGCAGCGTGCAAAGCGCCCACGACGTGCGCGAGGTCCTCGGCCGCGTGGACGAATTCTTTCGGCCCCCAACGCGCGCTTCCGGCACCTCGCATGAGGTCCGGGCCCTCTGAACCGCGCGGCGACATCTTTTCAAGGAGCGCAGTCTCGTGGAACAAAGAAGCCAACGGAGAATCCGCGCAGCCGTCCCGGTGGAGATTCAAGGAGAGGACGCGCGCGGCGAAGCGTTTGAGGAATCAACCGAAGCGGTGGACGTCAGCCGGCGCGGCCTGGCCTTGCTCACCAAGCGCGACTTGCCGCTGAATTCCACGCTGACCGTGGTCCTTCCCGGCCGCGGGCCTTCCCGACCCGGCGAAGGGCCTACGGATTTCTTCGCCACCGCCGCCGTCGTTCGAGTGGAAAAAGAGGGGGAGATGAACCGCGTGGCGATTCGTTTTATGGGAGCAACCCTGGCAACCTACACGGCGGAGACGGAATGAGGCCCGAGTCGCCCGTTTCGGGCATTATCACTCTCATATAATACACAATAAATAATAGATGACGTTGGATATATCTATAGTTCTATACAGCCGCTATCCCCTGTCGATTCCCCCTCTTGAGCTCTTCTCCATCTGCCACTGGCGATAGGCGTCGCTTCTCGAAATGCCGCGGGAGCGGGCGACCACCTTGAGCGCGGCGCGCTCGTCCAGGCGGCGGTCCTGCATGACCTGCTCGATTTCTTTCCGAAGAGTTCCCCTCGCCGAAGACCTCTTTATCGGGGTCGTCTGCGGGCCAACCAGCACCGTGATCTCGCCCCTCACGGGGTTTCCCTTCAGCCGCGCCAGCACCTCGGAGGCTGAGCCGCGCACGAATTCCTCGTGCACTTTAGTCACCTCGCGCGCCACCACCACGGGCACGTCGCCGAGGACCTGCGCAATGTCTTCCAGCATGTCCAGGGCGCGATGCGGCGCTTCGTAGAAGACCACCGTCTTCGGCGAACCACGCAACTCTTCCAGAGCCCGGCGCCGCGCCAGTTTCTTCGCTGGCGGAAAACCCAGGAAGCGAAACTTGTCAACGGGCAACCCCGCCGCGGCCAGCGCCGCTACGAACGCCGAGGCCCCGGGGACGGGAATCACCGGAATGTTGTGCCGGATCGCCAAACTCACCAGCCGGAAGCCCGGGTCGGAAATCACCGGCATTCCAGCGTCGGAAACCAGCGCGATGCGGCTTCCCTCCTCCATCTGGATGATCAGTTCCGGCGCGCGCGTCAGCTCGTTGTGCTCATGGTAGCTGACAGTGCGCGCCTTGATGCCGTAGTGGTTGAGGAGCTGCTGCGTCCGGCGGGTGTCTTCGCAGGCGATCAGGTCCACTTCCTTGAGCAGGCGCACGGCGCGGAAAGTAATGTCCTCCAGGTTTCCGATGGGCGTGGCAACGAGGTACAGTTTCCCCGGTGATCCGTTGGAGGTGCGAAGAGAATCCAATGTCTTGGGTTTCGGCATAGCGGCAGCCTCAGTGTGAAGCTTCTCTGCCTTTGGGTCAATCCAAGTCTATCAACTCGGTGGCGTGAGGGCAACGCCGCGGCGGACGGATCCCCTCGCGCCGGAGTTTTGACCGGCGATTTGGCCCCTGCTATAATCAAAGGTGTTTGGGCCGGGAGGTGTGGTTGCCGATATACGAGTACCGCTGCCTGAATTGTGGTGAACTGGTGGAGAAGATCCAGAAGTTCTCCGATCCGCCTCTCACCACATGCCAAAAATGTGGGGGTGAGCTCGAACGCCTCCTTTCTTCACCCGCCATCCAGTTCAAAGGATCGGGCTGGTACATTACTGACTACGCACGGAAGTCCGCCCCGCAAGCCGGCAAATCCGACGGGTCCGGAGCCGACAGCAGCAAGCAATCCTCGGAAGCCCCCAAGGCGACCGCCACGAAGGACAGCAAGCCGGCTGCGGATAAGTAAGCGTCCGGCGCCCTTCTCTCTCAGCGAATCTATATCTTGAGCGAGCGGAGATACTTGCGGAATTCCTTGCCCAAGTCGCGCCGCTTCAGAGCCATTTCCACCGTTGCCTGAAGAAACCCCAGCTTGTTCCCGGCATCGTAACGGCGGCCTTCGAATACGAAACCGTAGACGGGTTCTTTCTTCGCAAGGCTCCGCAGGCCATCCGTCAGTTGGATCTCCCTGCCCGCTCCCGGGCGAGTGCGGGCGAGCTCGTCGAAAACCGTGGGCGTCAGGATGTAGCGCCCGATGATGGCGAGGTTCGACGGCGCGTCCTTGGGTTTGGGTTTCTCCACCATGTCCTCGACGCGGAACAGCCGCCCATCCCATCGCTTGTCGGGCACCGCGCGGCCACGGATTACGCCGTAACTCGAAACCGCCTGCCGTTTCACCCGCTGAATCGCCACCACGCTCCCGCCGAAGCGCTCGTAAACCTCCATCAACTGTTTCAGACAGGGCTCGCGGCTATCGATGACATCGTCGGAAAGCGCCACGGCGAAAGGCTCGTTCCCCACCAGGTCGCGCGTCGTCAGGATCGCGTGGCCGAGCCCTCTGGGCTGCTTTTGGCGCAGGTAAGTAATCTGCATCAGCGCGGCGATCGAGCGCATTTGGTTGCGCAGCTCCTCTTTGCCACGCCCCGCCAGTTCGTGTTCGAGTTCGAAGGACACATCGAAGTGGTCTTCGATGGCGTTCTTGCCGCGCCCGGTGACGAAGATGACGAGTGGAATTCCGGAGGCGGAAACCTCCTCCACGGCGTACTGGACGAGCGGCTTATCCACAATGGGGAGCATTTCCTTGGGCTGGGCCTTGGTGGCCGGCAGGAAGCGTGTACCCAGTCCTGCAACCGGCAAAACCGCTTTGCGAATCGGCATGATCACCTCTGCATGAGCTCGCGCGCTTGCGTCTACGATTCCCGTGAGTTTCCAGTCTATCCTCGATGCGCGAGCCGCGTCAAAGGTGATTGCCCTTAGCTGCGGATTCTGAGATCGCGCCATCTGATGATGCGTCAACCCCGGGCATCAGAAGGCGACTGTGCTAGTGCCGTTCCAATCTGTTGAGGTTATGCTTTACACTACTCTGCTGCAGCTTGCGCGGGACCGCGTGGCTTGAGGCAAGTGAGCACAAATAGTTGGAACGGCACTAGGATAACTTGTTCGGGATTTCATCATGCTTGTGCTTGGCATCGAATCCAGTTGCGATGAAACAGCGGCAGCCATTGTGGCCGACGGGGAGCGGATTCTCTCCAACGTGGTCGCTTCCCAGGTTCTGACCCACGAAAAGTATGGCGGTGTGGTTCCCGAACTCGCATCGCGTGAGCACCTGCGCAAAATCGGCCCCGTGGTCGACGAAGCCTGCCGCCGCGCCGGGCTCGCCCTCAAAGACGTCGAAGCGATCGCCGTCACCGAAGGTCCCGGCCT
>DATKYV010000144.1:0-11490 GCA_035528275.1 Terriglobia bacterium
CATGAATCAGCCACGGCAGGAATTCCTCGATAACACTGTTGTCGAGTTTCAGCTGACCCTTTTGACGGTACAGGAAATCAGAGTCACTGTTGAAAATGAGCTCCACGTCTAAGTACAGTCGGTACTCGTTGAGAAGCTGGATCAAGCGCTCGATGCGCTCGACTGGAGCGCCGCTAACGGTCTCCATCTGTTCGATCCAACTATGGTAGCGTGCCATGGCCTGCTCAACCCGAGGTCTGTCCCCTGCCGGGAGCTTCTCGTTTTCTAGCGTCGCGTTCAGCTTATCTAAGTGTGCTGGCATACCCAAATTGTCCGATGGGTTCCCGTCTCGCGGCCTTAGGCTCAAAAATCGGAGATGAACGGACTTCGAAGATGCGATCTAAAGCTTGCCGGATATCAACCGCAGCAGTGAGAGGCGCGACCTTTAGCGCACTCTCCAACACAAGCTTGCCGATGAGTCTAGGGTCGGCGAAAGGGCTCTTCACCTGTTCGACGCCAGTGAAGTGCAGAATGTCCTCGAATATCTTTAGCCCAAACTTGTTCTTAAAAACGCGCTCTTGTCGGGTCCTCAACCGCAATCCCGCGCATTTTGTCGCCAAAAGAGCCACGATCTCGCCGTTGGGAAGAGGTGTCCCCCGCACCCTGGACTCACGGCCAACTACAAAAACGATTCGAGCAGAGCTCCTGCACACCCTTGAAAGTTCCAATAGAGCTGAAGTTATGTCGAGGCAATATTGGACGACCGTCAAGAAACGGTTACCCCTGTTCTTTCGGTTCGAGCCGATCTCTGACTTGGCAACCTGGAGGAGATTCCAGCCAAGAGCTTCTGCCGAGGCGCGGTACTGCTGGTGGTAGTTGAAAACATTAATGTACGGTGGCGAGGTGATTACGAGGTCCACGGACTGGGGGTCTAGAGGAACCTGGCGTGCGTCCGCGTTGATTGCGGTCAAGGGCGCCTCGGAAAACGGAAGCTGCCGAACAATGGAAGCTAGTTTATTCCAGATAGTTGCAACTCGCTTCGAATCTAGACCGGGTTTGTAGAAATCGGACAGGACGACCAGGGTCTCGAACAGAGCGATGGATTCGGTGTCGTCGAGGACTGTTCGGGCCTTGGTGAGGATTTCTTGGACCGGGACTTCCTCCCTGTCTGGTGTCTGGACGAAGAGGGGGAGCGGCCTTGAGAGTACATCGGCCAGAG
The DNA here is from genome assembly GCA_035528275.1 of Terriglobia bacterium. Taxonomy (GTDB): domain Bacteria; phylum Acidobacteriota; class Terriglobia; order UBA7540; family UBA7540; genus DATKYV01. Next base: position 1,199 of record DATKYV010000144.1, read on the forward strand.
CATTTCCCACTTTGAAAATCGTCCGCAAGCGATCCTCGGGCTTTCGATTGATGAACTGATATGTCCGGGCCATGGAGTAAGCAGCAGGGTTTATTTCAACGGCGTCTCCTCGAAGTCCCTTTCTACCACACTCGCAAAGAATTGTTCCGCTACCCGCAAACGGGTCCAGGACCACGCTACCCGACGAAGCGTACTGTGTTAGCAGGACCTCGACTAACTGCGGCGAGAATTGACCCGTCCAGGGGAAGAGGTTGCTTCGCTGCTTGTTTTCGATATTTAGGAGGGGTTGTTCGACGGTACTACAGTCTAACGGAACCGCACTCAGGAACAAACCTTTGATTCGACTCATTGTTACGTGGCTGACCCCACTGGTTCGACGCGTAGGAATGTTCAATTCCTGCAACCTGGATTATAACCCAAGGAGGACGAGACGGCGTGCATGAGCGTAAAAACAAAAAGCCCACGGCAGGGGTGGTGTTTTCATTCTTAATCCTGGCGACCCCGATTAAAGCGGTCAGCGACGCCCATCGCTTGACGGGCCGCGGTTTTTTCTTGCGCGGGCGCCACCTGCCGCGGCGTTTCAGACCAACTCCGCGCTGCAAGCTCAGAGTTCTGCGAAGCTTGCCTAACCTACTTTCTCGGACAAGATCACGCGGTCTTCGTTATCGACCTCGTGAAGGCGCACCTCGATGACCTCGCGCTCGGTGGTCTGGACGACCCGGCCGACGTAATTGGCCTGGATGGGCAGTTCACGATGGCCGCGGTCGATGAGCACGCACAGTTCGACGCGCCGGGGCCGTCCGTGGTCGACCAGGGCGTCCAGCGCCGCGCGCGCCGACCTGCCGGTGTAAAGAACGTCGTCCACCAGAACGACGGTCTTGCCCTCCACCGAGAAGGGCAAATCAGAAGGCTGCACCACAGGTTTCTCGCCGGCGGTCGAGAGATCATCACGGTGAAACGTGATGTCGAGCATTCCAACCGGCGGGGTGGTTTTCTCGATTTCCGAAATCTTCCGGGCCAGGCGCTCGGCCAGGGGAGCGCCCCGGCGGCGGATGCCCACGAAAACCAAATCCTTTCCCCCGTTGTTGCGCTCGACGATTTCGTGAGCCAGGCGCACCAGCGTCCGGTCGATTTCCGAGGTCGACATCAACTGGGTCTTTTCCCGGACCTTGGCCTTGCCTCGTTTCGCGCCCGACTTTTCCATTGGAGCACCTGCGCCATTATAGCATTTTGGTTTCGGAGCGCATCACCGGCGCTCCCGCTGATAGGCGCGGCGGAGGTCGCGGACGTAGTGGTCCGCCTGGCGCGTGGGCTTGGGAATGCGATAGCCGTCCAGGCACTGCCGGACCAATCGCACCGCCGTATCCAGAGAAACGCGGTGGCCCGTCGTAACGTAGATCGGCTTCACCCCGTCCCGGGTGCGCAGAACCACGCCGACCCGGTCTCCGTGATAAACGAGTGGAGACGACGAACCCGCTTTCGCTCCCGGTTCGTAATGCGTCCCGACCAGGAGCGACTTGGCGCAGCCAATGGTTGGCTTATCGAGCAGGACGCCGAGGTGGCAGGCGATGCCGAACAGGCGGGGGTGCGCGCGGCCGTGACCGTCGATGAGAATCAGGTCAGGCTCGGTGCGCAGACGGGCAAACGCCGCGAGCAGCGCCGGGCCCTCTCGAAACGAAAGCAGCCCGGGGACGTAGGGGAAGCGCAGTTTGCGGCGGGCGGAGCGGCGCTCGACTTCCTCGACTTCCGGGAAGCGATAAACGATCACTCCCGCAAAGGCCTGGTCGGTTTCCGGATCGAACGCCAGGTCGGCGCCCGCCACGTAGCGGATGGTCTTGAAATCGTCCTCGAGCACCACGCGCTCGCGCAAGCGCTCCTGAAGCCGCGCGGCCTGGCGCGGAGAAAGGTTCCAACGAGGGCGGAGTCGAGGCTTCATTGCGAGGTGATGCAGTCCCGGTGGTTATGTCCAGGTTTTGTAGTTCTCGACTTCAGTGCCGGCGTGGGCCTTGGTGCGTTCGAGCAGCGCCGCCTGCTCGCTCTCGGACATGGGCTTGAAGGTCTTGGCGAGATACACGTTGTACTCGAGCCGCTCGATGGTATCGCACCCGGAAACCAGCACGCTGACCGGCTGGCTCCAGACCCACGGCAGAGCTTCCGCAACCTTCGCCACACCTTTGCTCAACACGTTTCCGAAACTGAGCGTCTTCATGGCGATAACGCCGGCGTTGCGCTTCATGGCCTCGTCGACGACGGTGCGGCGGAAGCTCCTGAAGTGCGGGTCGACAACGTTGACGGGCATTTGGATGGTGTCGAAAGCGTAGCGTTGCAGGGCTTCAAAATGCACGGCGGGATCGAGGTGGCCGGTTACGCCGATGAAGCGGACCTTGCCTTCTTTCCTCGCCTGCTCGGCGGTTTCCATGGCTCCGCCCGGACCGAAGAGCTTGTCCAAGTCGCCCATGTTGCCCACGGCGTGGAACTGCCAGACGTCAAGGTAATCGGTGCGCAGTCGGCGCAGGCTCTTCTCCAACTGCTCCCGTGAGCCTTTGGCATCGCGCTGGTCCACCTTGGTCATCAGGTAGATCTTGTCGCGGCGGCCTTCCAGCGCTTTGCCCATTCGCTCCTCGGCACGCCCTTCCTGGTAGCAGTCGGCGTTATCGAAGAAGTTGATGCCCAGGTCGAGCGCGCGATGAATGACAGCGATGGAGTCCGCTTCCTTTTCCGGAAGGCCGGCGTGATACCCACCCAGGCCGATCATGGTGACGCGCAAGCCCGTCTTCCCGAGCGTCCGCATGGGAATCTCGCCGGCCCCTTCCACGGCCTTCGCCAGATTCCCCGCAACTCCGCCTAGCGCGGCCGAGAGAGTGCCCGCCGCGGCAGTCTTCAAAAATAGCCGGCGATCGACGTCGTTACATTTCATGCGATTCTCCTCTGCGAAAGGCTGGCTTGATTCTCCCAATTGCGGTTTCTGAAATCAACCCTTTCAACATGGGGAGCGAAGATCCTGGCCTTCAATCTTTCGGCGGATTTTGGCGCAAAAATGTTATAGGCTATGCGTCGGCACCAGCGTGCCCATTCCCCCACATTGCCAACGACGCGGCCTGAGCCATGAAGCACGTCAACTACGAGTTCAAAGCCCGCTTGCGAGATGAAAATCACGTCCGCGCGGCGCTGAAAAAACAGCGCGCGCGGCATATCGGAAACGACCACCAAATCGACACGTATTTTCGCGTGCCGAGGGGCAGGCTCAAGGTCCGTGAGGGGCGAATCGAGAACGCCCTGATCTTCTATCAGCGTACCGACTCGCCGCGGCCGCGGCGGGCGCAGATTGAAATGATGCTGCTCCCCCGGCGGAACTCAATGCGTTCCGTTCTCGCCGCCAGCCTCGGCGTTCTGACCGCGGTGGACAAGCGGCGGGAGATCTATCTTGTCGGCAACGTCAAGATCCACCTCGACCGCGTGCGCGGCCTCGGCAAGTTCATCGAAGTAGAAGCCGTTTCGCACTCGCGGGGCCTCAAGAAAATCCGCGCCCAGGCGCGCAGGTTTCAGAAGCTGTTGGGAATCCCTTCCTCCGACATCCTCGCCAATTCTTACGCGGACATGGTGTTGAAGAAATCCCGGCGGTGACCGATTCATTCTCCGGGTTGAGCACCACACCGCCCGGCCACCGCTGATTTTGCCGCTTGACCGCACTCGCGGATTTCCATACGTTAGTCCCGCTCGGCCCAATGTCCACTTCCGAGGTGAAGAAGGTCGTGAGCGCACCACAAAAAGCCCCCAACACTCTACAGCGCGTTTTTCTTGAAATCTGCCGCTCAGGAGAGATCGCCACGGCCGCCCTCGGCCGGTCAGTGGGCCTTGCCGCATCGACGCTCGAGCCCAAACTGCGTGCCCTGGAGCGCAAAGGACTGGTGGACTTTCGTGCCGGCCGGCGGAAGGTGGGACTCAATCCGGGATTCTGCCACGTGGTCGGAATCGACATGGGCGCGAGCCACTTGCACTTCGCCCTGGGCGACTTTCGCGGCGAAATCTTGAACGACTCCACGCTGAAGATCCGCCCCGAAGACGGGCCGTGGAAAATGATCGCACAGATCAAAGAGGGAATCCGGCAACTCGCCAAGGGCGTTCACCGCGGCCGGCTGCGCGGCCTTGCCGTCGGAGTACCCAGCCCCGTGGTCGAGGGCGGCGTGGTGACCTTTGCCAACAACCTGGTCGGTTGGAAGAACATCAATCTCGGCAAAGAATTGCGAAAGGAATTCCGCGTCCCCGTCTTCATGGAGAACGACGCCAACATGGCGGCGATCGGCGAGCATTGGCGAGGCGTGGCGCGCGGCGTGGAGAACTTCGTCTTTATCGCCTTGGGGACGGGAATTGGCTCGGGGGTTTTTGTGAAGGGCGAGCTCTACCGCGGCCGGGCCGGCTCGGCGGGCGAGGTCTACCGGATGAACATCGACTGGCCGCGCTGGAACGACGACTTCGGCGACTCCGGCCACTTCGAGGTGTACGCCTCAGGGCAGGGAATCGCCGCCGAAGGGCGCAAGATGCTGGGCCCGAGCGAAGGGGGCGAGGCGGCGGGGCTCGCCGAGGAGCGCGACGCCCTCTTCGTTTTCGAATCCTGGCGGAAGGGTGAAGCTCGAGCTCAGGCGGTCCTCGACAAGATCTTCACCATGCTGGGCGTGGGCGTGGCGAATGTCGTCGCCATCCTCGACCCGGATTTGATCGTGCTGGGCGGAGGCATCTTGAAAGGCGCGCCGGAGCTGCTCCTTTCGACGGTAAACAAGGTGGTCGCGCGCATTCAGCCCGACCCGCCGCCCATCCGGGTGAGCTCGCTCGAAGACAAGGCTCAGACGTACGGCGCCATCTATTCCGCGCTCACCGTTGCGCAACAGGATATCGCGCGGCGATTGCGATAGAGGTCGGGCGGCGGGCTCCGCGCGCCGTCGCGCCTTCAGGTTACCCACACCGAGGGCTTCATTCATGCCACGGAAAAAAACGGAGCGCGTGTTGCGCTTCCTCGCGTTCGACGCCTCCGGCAAACCCTCGACGGAACAGGTCCTCGATTTCCGGGGAGCCTGGAGCCTCGGCCTCTGGCCCGTGGGCGACTACGCGCGCACACCCACAAGCCTGGAAATCCGGTGGCGCGGGAATGAGCCCATTCAAATCTTTCTCCGCTGGGAAGAGCCGGCTTATGGTCCCGCTTACCTCGTGCTGGACAACCGAGGCAAGGGCTACTCGACCGGCGGGACCCGGAATCTGAATGTGGAACTGGCGCGCTCAGCCCGGCGCTGGTTTGATAGTTCCTATCAGGCAAGCCTGCGAAATAAGGAAGTGGGCTTCAAACCTTCTAGAGAATTGCTCGCCTTCCGCAACTCGGCACGGAAAGCGCTGGGTCGGATGGAGTCAGCCTCCAGCGAGCGCTGGCGCGCCGCGGCCGCTTCAAAGGCGCTGGCGAATACGCTGGCGGCCTGGACGCTACTTCTCAAGGAGCACGGTCGGGCGTTTGCTCGTCGCTATCGCAGCCAATTCATCCTGGGCGCCATGATGACGGAGCCGTACGCGGACGCGTGGCAGTATTCGGTCCCCGTGATGTTCAGCGACTACGAAAAGCGCCTCGGACTCATGAAGGCTCAGGGACTGGACACGGTGGGAATTCCCTTCCTCTGGCGCGAGGACTACACGTTTTCGCGCCCCGAAACCTTTGTGCCCTACGACCGGGTGATTGATTGCGCCGGGCGCCTGGGGCTGAACGTCATGGGGATGGTCCTCGACAGTTTTGATTTCGTGACTCACCGCAACCTTTCCGATGAGGAATTCATCGAAGCCAGCCGCGTTCAGGCGCGAAACCTCGCCGCGCACTACAAGGGGCGCGTCAAGTTCTGGACCGTCACCGACGAAACCAACGGCAAGAACTTCCTCCCACACACGTTCGCCGCGCGATTGAAAGCGGGAAATGAAGCGGCGCGAGCCATCAAGCTGGTCGATCCCTCAGCCGTCACGCTTGCCACGCTGCTCTTTGATGAAGATCTGCTTCCTCTCCTTGCCAGGTTGAAGCAGGAGCGCGCAATTGCCCCGGAGGTTGACGTCATTGAGCTCAGCCTGTTCTATTACCTCGGCCCCGGTGCGGATATTGTGTATCGCAAAATCCACGAGCTGTTTCCTGAAAAGAAGATAGGCGTCGGGGAGACGGGTTACACGGCTGGAAAGGACTGCGACCTGATCTATTCGGCGCCGCTCAATTACGCCTATGGTCTGGGTGGAGGCTTCTGGTGGTTCCACTGGGACGGAATGATCGACCGCGGCATCGACGGAGCCTGGTATACGACGCGGTTCTACCGGATAGTTCAGGATCTCGCCAAGTCAATCGACGGCGAGGCCGCGCGTGCCGGGGATGACGGGCCCGCCGCTCCCGGAAGTGTGAGCGCCCCGCCCACCGGTGAAATTTCGCCGCCGCGCAATGAGTACGAAGATGCTGCCGCTCGAGGCGTGCAATGGCTTCTCGCCAGCGGAATCTGCGATCCCAAGACGGGAGCCGTGCGACGAGCCTACGATCCTCAAAGCGAGCGAATCTTGCCGCCGGAGGTCTCGAGCGCCGCCAGCGCTCTTCAGGTTTTTGTTCGCGCCTGTGGGCGCAACTGGAATTCCGCCTATCTCGACGCCGCTCGGCGGACCGCTGACTATCTTTCGACGCGACAGTGGCAAGGGTCGGACCACAAGGCCGCCGGCGCTCTCATCGAGCCCGGTGGGAGTCGCCGCGCTGATAGCCTGGCCAACGCCCGCGCCATCGACGCCTTGTTGGATTTTCACTTTGCAACGGGCGACGAGCGATGCCTCGAAGTTTCAGAAAAGGCCAGCGACTGGTTGCTCGCATTCATGCAAAACGCCGACGGCAGCTTCAAATCCGCTTACGACTTGAAATCCAAATCATTCGTCGACGGCGCGCAGGACGACTGGCGCCACGCGCGCGCTTTCGCTCACGCCAAGATTGCCGCCGCGCTTCTGAAAACGTGGGAGGCGGTCAAGGAAACCGAGTCGCGCTATCGGGAAGGCGCCTTGCGGGTGCTTGCCTGGGCGCTCACGCTCCAGAACTTCAACGGCAGCTTCAAGGGTCACTACAGTCCGATGCGTGGGCAGGCGAGCGATGACAAGTTTATGGCCGGTCTTTTGGAAGGCGTCGAAGGGTTCTTCTCCGCCTACGTTCAGCTTCTGCGCCACCCGCGGGACATCGCTCTTCACCCTGTCTATCTCGAAGCTTGCCGGAACTTCGCCGCCTGGCTGAAGCGTTTGGCCTGGAGCCTGAAAGGCGGAATCCCGGAATGGGTCCTTGGCGACGACTCGCTCGGCAAGCCGGCAATTCTTCCCACCGCCAAGGCCATTCGGCTGTGGCTGCGCCTCCACCTTGTGAACGGCGAACCGGGATGCCTTGAAGCCGCAATGGCCGCGGGAAATTTCCTGCTCAAGGTGCAGGACCAGAGTAACGACCCGCGCCGAACGGGAGGATTTCCTGCGGAGGACCTCTCGGCCCAACGGCTGACCCTCTCCGTGCCGGCGACGGCCGCAGCCATCCTTGCCCTGCACGAGCTGTCGGATATTCTCACGAATCCTCAGATCGTCCTCGATCCCGCACAACCTCGCTATGTAGGCTTCGACCCTCTCCTTTAGCATCAGCACCGGCGTACCCGTCATGACGGCGTCACGAACTTCCAGCTGCACTGGCCAGATCGTCCTCGGAGGTATTCAAGGGGGGGAGCTTCGCCCGCGGCAGCGCGTTGCCCTAATAGAAAAAAGTCTGGCAAATAGTACGAAGAATGCGCATGCGCGGCTTGCGGGGGGATTGCGCGAGCCATTCTGTTCCGGTTAAGGTGTTAGTCTCTTCAAGGGTGGCGATTCGGGCGAAGACAGGGCTTAAGTTAGCAATGGGATCAGAAAATCAGCGCCCGTCAGTTGACGGGCTGGGCACGTCACTTGTCTTGCTTGCACTGGCCCTGGTGGCCAACAGTGCGTATCTTGCGGCGTACGGCGACCCCAACCTCCTCTACGTTGCCAACAGCCTGATCCATCCCGCCCTGGGAGTCGTCGTCGCGATTCTCTTCGGAATCTTCGTCTCACGACATCGCGAGGACTGGGCCGGGCCCACCGGAAGGGCTTCGCTGATTCTTCTCATTCTGGGCGCGGCATTCGGCGGCTACCTGGCGATCGGGGGCATGACGCGGCCCCACAGTTGGGCGCTCTATGCGCACGTGACGCTGACGATTGCCGGACTGTTCCTGCTGCTCATTCATCTCCGCGAGCGGATCTTGCAGGGTTCGACGCTGTTCCTGCAAGCCTGGCGCTGGAGCGCCGGGGTGATGGTGGCGTCTCTGGCCTTTTACGGCTTGGTGGCGGGATACCACAAGCTCTATCCCAATCCCAAATACATCATCCGCAATCCTTCCACGCCGCCGCTGACCATGGAGTAGGAGGGTGCCGGCGCGGGCAGCTTCATGTTTCCCAGCTCGGCGCGCACCCCGGACGGCAAACCGATTGACCCATCCTTCTTCATGAATTCCGAGTCTTGCAAGCGGTGCCACGAGGATATTTACAACCAGTGGTTCGGCTCGATGCACCACTTCGCCTCGTTCAACAATCAGTGGTACTGGAAATCCATCGAGTACATGCAGGACACCATCGGCATCAAGCCGTCGCTCTGGTGCGGCGGGTGTCACGACCACGCGATGATCGTTTCCGGGATGATGCAGAAGCAGCTCGCTCGCGAAGTCATCAACACCCGGGAGGCGCAGAACGGACTGGGGTGCATGTCCTGCCACGCCATCGTGCACGTGGGTAGCACCATGGGCCAGGGGGATTTCGTCATCGAGTATCCGTCGCTCGCCGAATACGGGGAGAGCAAGAACCCGCTGCTCCGGGCGCTGCACGATTATCAGGTGAAACTGAATCCCAAACCCCACCGCAACGCTTTCCTCAAGCCGTTCCACAAGGACCCTCTGCATAAGTCCGATTTCTGCTCGGCGTGTCACAAGGTTCACCTCGACGTTCCCGTGAACAACTATCGCTGGATTCGCGGCTTCAACGACTACGACAACTGGCAGGCGAGCGGCGTTTCGGGCCAGGGGGCGCGCTCGTTCTACTATCCGCCCAAGCCCCAGCAGTGCGCGGACTGCCACATGCCGCTGACTCCCTCGAAGGATTTCGGCAACCTCGACGGGTTCGTGCACTCGCACCGATTCGTCGCGGCGAACACCGCGGTGCCCACGTCCCACGGCGACCGGGAACAGGTCAAGCGCGTGGAGGAATTTCTCAAAGACGCTGTCACGGTGGATATCTTCGCTCTCGCCGAGGCGCCCAAGGAGGAGCTGGGTGAGCTGGGCCAAGTGGGGCCCAGCGCCGAGGGTCCGCAGCTCGCGAGCACGTTCGCGGTGGGCGAAGAATCCGCGGCGGGGTTGGCCGGCGTCGGCGTTGGCGTCGGACCTCCGGCGAAGCTGATGGCGCCGCTCGGCCGCGTCCCGGCGCGCGTGCGGCCCGGCGAGGTGGTGCGCGTTCGAAGTCGAGGCGGCGTGGACTGGCAGACGGTCCGCTCCGGCTCAAGCTACTGCTCTTCGAGCGAACTGATCCTGACCTTTGGCCTGGGTAAGGCAACGCAGGCCGACAGCGTCGAAATCACCTGGCCCAGCGGCCAGCGCGACACCCTCAAGAATCTCGCTGCCAATAAGACCTACACCGTCGAAGAAGGCGGGAAGATACTCGCGACAAAAGCATTCAAAAGATGAAACCTACCGAGGCCTGACGGCGTCGGTCAATCGAAATTCTCCAGCCGCATCGGGGCGAGCGTCAAGATAGTGTCAGTTACGAAGGGTTGAAGAGCGTTGTCCCCTATTCGCCGCGGCCGTGGCCGCGGGCCGAGGAGCGTCGGTGTTGGGCGTGCTCTCTCGCGAGCTCTTTGCGAACCTGCCGGTGCATCGGATGTTCTCTCACAACCCGCTGTTTGACGCGCTCGCGCTCCGCCTTTACAGCCGATTCGGGAATGTTGCCACGATCATCCATCGCCTCGTAAAGCAGGGGGTATGCAAACTCCCATATCGTCTCAGCCGTTTCTTCGCCGAACCCCTCAAGTTCCAAATACCCGTCGTCCTTGAGGCGGAAATGCACCATTAGCTCATTCAATGGGAATTTCCGTTTTCAACTCTGCCTTCGCCGACAATCGTACGCAAGCCGCTCTTACATTTCAAGCTCAGATCGCCATGGCCCCTTTGGGGTGGCATCGCGGCTCGTTTTGGCCGTTCTGCTGAGTTGTCTGGTCT
>DATKYV010000145.1:0-4357 GCA_035528275.1 Terriglobia bacterium
GGAAAACGGCGGACCGCTCGTCAAGGTGGTGATGTTGAGGAGCTGCCAGCCGGAAGTGAGTTTCCGCCCCAAGGGCCGCAGGAAAGCGACGCGCTCCAGCGGCAGAGCCTGAATTAAGCTGAGCGTGAACACGTGCGCAACATCGAAGGTCGACGGCCCCTTTTCGGCTCGCAGGTTGCGAGGGTTTTGCGGGAAGGCCTGCAGCACCGTCCCCGAGGAACCAAACAATCCGCCCAGCGCGGCGCTCGAATCGTCGAGCGACTTGCTGAAGGTGTAGCTGGCCTGAATACCCGCGCCGGCGCGCGCGGAAATCTTCTCCACCGCGGTCTGCAAGGAATGATAGGTGGAATGCGACGCGTTGCTCATGAAGTAGATCGGTCCGTAGCCCCCAATGACGTGCCCCTCGGTGTCGAAACCAGTGAAGGGCGCGAACGCCGGGTCGGCGCCGCCATAGTTGTTGGGAAAAACCACACCCGCCAATTTCACGCCCACCGTCGCCACGTAGGACGCACTGAGTTTCACGTCACCCAACTCCTGCTCCACTCCCGCCGTGTAGCTTCCAATGTAGCCGTTGCGGAAGTCCCGCGAGATGCCGAAGCCAAAAAGGGCCTGCACCTGGTTGCCAGGAGTGAGCGCCGCCAGGTCTTCCTGGAAGCGTGGGATGTCCATCCCGGTGTTGGGCGCCACGTCGGTGGTGCGGCCGGTGGCGAACAGGAGCTCACCGGCGGGAGTGTAAACCGGCGGAAGTTCAAACGTCGTGACCGCATTTTCAAAAGGTACGGGCACTCCGGGCAATGCGGTCACGTAAGGACTGAAGAGGAATGGAATGCCGCCGGTCAGGAAATTGTCCTGCCAGAGGTTGGGCAGAATCGTGGTGATGGCGCCGCCGGCGCGGACCACGGTGCGATCGGCGGCGCGCCACTCAACCGAGACCCGCGGCCCCCAACCCCGCCAGTCGCTGCCGTAGGCGGGTTGGGGATAGTAAATCATCTCCAGGCGGGCACCCGGATCTTCGGGGCGCACGATCTCTCCCGACGCTCCCACGAATAGCGACGCCGAGGTCCGATGCTTGGCTTCGTGAATGCGCCCGTTCACTTCGTAACGCAGCCCATAATTGACGACGAGGCGCGGTGAGACCTTCCACGCGTCCTGGAAATAGATGTTGAAGGCCTCCCGGCGGACGGCGGCTTCGTCGAATCGGTCTCCCAGCGCGGTGAAGGCTGAAGGAGCGCTCACCGTGTAGGAATGGGGCGTGGCGGTCAGGAAGCCGGTCAGGGCGTCGGGCATGGGATCGCCGGGCTGAAGGTCGTGCAGACCGCTAGCGGAAGGAATCGCCACCGGGGCGTAGGCCGTGCCGCCTCCGAAGATGTACTCCCCGTTGGGGGAGGTTCCGAAAATCGTCGCATCCTTGTTGAAGCGCGCTTCCGCGCCCATCTTGAATGTGTGGCTGCCGCGAACGTAGGTGAAGTTCTGCCTGGCCTGAAAGAGGTTTCCGAATGAGCCGATCACCGAGCCGGCGGCGGAATTGAAGCTCTCGTACAGGCCATCGGCGAATTTCAGGGCTGGCTGGGTTTGATTGGCCGTGGGAAAGAACGGCGTGCTGCGAATGAAACCGAAGGACGACTCGGAGGTAAAGTTGGGCGAGACGGCGCGCGTGTAAGTGAGCCCGAAATTCCGCTGATGGTCGAGGAAGCGGACCGCGAAATCGGGATCGATGGCGGTCTGGCTGGGATTGGTGAGCGGCCCGTCAACCTGGTTGAGGTTGAAGCGCGCGAAGAGCGTGGCCTTGTCGGAAATGCGGTGGTCGATGCGCAGGGAAAACTGGTCGGTGCTCGTCGTGACCTTGGAGGACGTGGCGTAGGTGCGCTCGCCGTAGGGGCCTTGGGGATCGTTGGGCAACGGGTAGCGCTCCAGGACCGGAGCGATGCGCGGATCGACGGGAACCAGGAGCGTGTCACCCGGAAACGCCGTGGTGTTCATCCCTTGCCGCTCGGCGAGCGTGGGAACTGAGATCACCTGCGTCGTCCCCAGCACCTGGCGGAAACCCTGGTACTGCCCGAAGTAGAAAGTGCGGCCCCGCCCGTTGTAAAGACCCGGCAACACTACCGGGCCGCCGTTGGTGAAGCCGAATTCGTTGCGGATGAAGGGCGGAATGCGGCCGGGATTGGCCACCGTGCGCCGGTCAAAGAAGTTGCGCGCGTCGAAGGCGGCATTGCGCACGAACTCGAAGATCGAACCATGAAGCTCGGAAGTCCCCGACTTGGTCGCGATGTTGGTGAATCCGGCGGCGCCGTGACCGATTTCCGCCGGCAGAACACCGGAACTCGAGTCGATCTCCTGAATCGCGTCCACGTTGAAATTGGAAAACGTGGCGCCACCCATCTCCGGGTCGGTGGTGTCGATGCCGTCCATGGCGAACACGGTCGTGGACCCGCGCTGGCCGTTCACCGCAAACTGCTGAGTGAAATTAGCAGCCCCGTTGGCGTCCGTCATGGTGCCGGCAGCGAGCAACAGCAGTTGGCTGAAGTCGCGCTTGTTGAGAGGCAGACCGGAGACTTCCTGGCTCGAAAGACGCTCGCCACCGCTGCCCTGGGGAGCGCCCTCGTCGGCTGCCCGCCGGATTGCCAGCCGACCCTGCGTGTCGATCTCCAGCCAGAATCCAACCCGCTCACCCTCGCGGACCTCGAGCAGCTCGGCAGCCGTGGCCGTTCCCTCCTGCCACCGCACGGAGATCGAATAGCTGCCGGGAGCAAGGTCCGGGAAAGCAAAGGCTCCGGATGAATCCGTCTGGCTTGATGATACGCGCCCCGATTGGACTTCGCGGCATTCCACATGAGCGCCGGCGAGCGGCTTGCCGCGCGCATCGCGAAGCTGCCCACTCCAGGTGACGGGCGCGGCGTTGCCGGCCGCCAACCCGGCAACTACGCTAAGAAAGACGCAAAGCAGAAGGTGTATGAAAACCGAAATATAACGAACCATGAACTTGGAGATTATACTCGCGTCGCGGCTCGGGTGTGTGCCTAACTCGCCCCCAACGGAGCATGCGGCAGACGATTTGTCACACTTACCGAATCACTCCAAGGAGGAGGATGACGGCTGGGGAGAAAGGTCACGATGGGAAGGAGATGCTTCGCGCCGCGAGGCTTCGCTCAGCATGACAGACTTGATACGGGCATCACTTGCTTCGTCGACTCGATGCTACTGCGCGAAGACTTTTTGCAGGAGAGCTTTCCAGCGGCTCCAACCTTCATTGCGGGCCTTGCGGTTGGCATCCGAGGCGTTGGGTTCCTCACCGGAACGCATGAAGCCATGCCCCGCGCCTTCGTACGTCACCGGCTCGTAGGTCTTCCCCGCTTCCTTCATCAATTCTGCGGACTTCGGAACCGTGGCGCCGACCCGGGCGTCGCTACCGCCATAGAATCCGTACACCGGACACTTGATCTTCGCGATCGCGTCTTTGCTGTCAGGCCCGGTTCCGTAGAAAACGAACGCCGTGGCCAATGGAACAGAGATTCTCACCCCGAGTCTCCTCAAAATGGTCAGTTGAGACTAACACCCTGTCGCTGAGCCCATCTTAAGAGCCGCGCGCGGACAAGTCAACGTGAGTATGTAATTGTCGGGCACGTTCCTCCGGCACAGGAGGAATTTGGATGTGCGAGCCGAATCGAACAGCGGTGTCGAGGATCACCCAATAGGATTGGCGGTTGAGTCGGGCGAGGTGCGAATCCACAAGCTGTATGCCCGAAGGAGCGTGACCGTAGACTTCAATTCCTCCGCGATGCTCGAGATGATCCCGCCGTCAGGTTCAGCCGCAAATTTTCGTGCCGCATGATCGCCGGCGGCGAGACGCTCGGCGCCGTCCGCGTGGCAGCTCCCATTCCCGATCCCGGCCGCCCTTTCGAGGTTCACCATATCGGCCGAGACTTTGACAAAGGGGATTCCACCTGTCTGGGGGCGAACGCCGGACTCGGCCGCGCGCGCCACCTGTCGAGCGTGTTCATGGGAACCTTGGGTGTGAGAGCCGAGTGTATAAGTAATGACCCCGGCCAGGGCCACAAGAGCGGCGAACTTGGCGATGTGTAAAAGGTGAAGCCTCATTTATTCCCCGTGCTCGAAAACGGGATTTCCGCCTCGTTTACCTTAGACGGATGAAACAGATAAAAGTTTCCAAGGTTTGCCGGGGCGGTGGACAGTGTGGTGGGGCTTATGCCGGAAGATTCATGCGGCTGAGGTAGAGACGTTCCGGTGGAACGTCTCCCGCATAAGAGGCGCCCCAGCGGAGTGTCTCTACTCCGGGAAATTCATGCGGTGTAGTCATGCCGTCGGCGAAGTACTCCTGCTCCGGATCACCGGAGAG
>DATKYV010000146.1:0-20111 GCA_035528275.1 Terriglobia bacterium
CCAGTCCCAGTCCGACCGCAATTGGCACTCGCGAAACTCGCGGGGAGCTTTCAGATAGCCCCGCTCGATCTGCAGGCCGCACTTGAAGAGCTTGTCATCCGTATCCACCGTCAGAAAGAATTTGGAGCATCCGAAGCTCACATGGCTGGAAAGGGGTTTGGCGGAGCGATTCGCGCGCGGCAGGTACCCGATCCATTGCCAGAAAACGCCGCGCCCCCAGCGCTCGGTGACGAACGGTTGTCGGTAACGCGCTTCCAGCGCCAGCTTCAGGATGCGCGTGATGCGCTCGTTGTCCTCGAGGTTTCCGACGTGAATGCCGCGGCGAAAATCGAGGAACTCGGGCCGAAAGCCAATGGCGGCGGTCGGAATCGGCAGGCTGATTGGCGATTCTCGGCTCATGGCGGGGCGGGTGGACTCCGGTGAACGAGGCATTATACCCAAATGTCAGCGGATTTCACGTTTCAATGGACGCGCGCGAACAGTTCGACAACACTGGGGCCTCCATTGAATCTGTGGGCGAAAGTCGTTAGACTTGCGTGCACATCCCCGATGGAGTTTGACTGATCGTGCCAACCGCTTTCTCGTTCAGCCCGCGACGAGAGACTTATGTCGCGAGAAACCAGGAGTGATAACCCATGCCATCCGACAAATCCAAATCCAGAATGAGTCGCCGGTCAATGCTTCAGCGCGCTGCCGGGGCGGTTACGCTAGGGTCGGTTTTTCCGCTAACCATGAATTCCGGTGTGGCGCGGTCTGCGCAGGAGGGAAAGATCAACACTCATTCCTCGCCGAGCGACCTGAAGATTACCGACATGCGGGCTTGCACCGTGGCCGCGAATTATGATTACCCGATCATCCGCGTCGACACGAACCAGGGCGTCTACGGCCTCGGCGAGGTTCGGGACGCGGGCGTCAAGGGCATTGCTCTCATTCTGAAGGCGCATATCCTCGGCAAGAACCCGTTGGAAATCGATTCCATTCTCGCCGAGCTTCGTCAGTTTGCGGGGCAGGGGCGCATGGGGGGTGGTTACAGCGCCGTGGACATGGTGCTACACGACATCGCCGGAAAGGTCTACGGCGTCCCAGCTTGGCGACTGGTTGGCAACAAGCTGCGCGAAAAGATCCGCATCTACTGCGATACAACCGGCCACAAAGATCCCAAGGTCTACGCGCAGCGGATGCTGGCCCGCAAGAAACTGGGATTCACGTTTTTCAAGATGGACTTGTACACGAGTCTCGTCGCCGACCGGCCTGGTGCTGTCCACCAAAACGGCGCGGCGACGGAAAAGGGATTGGCATATCTGTGCGAGTACATCGCCGCCGTCCGTAACGCCATTGGATGGGACGCTCCACTCGCTGCCGACCACTTTGGTAGGCTGAGCGTCAATGACTGCATTCGGTACGCGCGGGCGTTCGAGCCCTATCAACTGGCTTGGGCGGAGGATTTTATCAGCTACAAGGACTGGCGTGGCTTCAAGACCATCTCCGAGGCGACGTCCACGCCCATCCTGACCGGTGAAGACGCATTCGGGTTGGAAGAAGGTTTCCAGGACTTGATCGACAACCGGGCAGTGGACATCATCCAACCCGACCCGGAAACCTCCGGTGGATTGCTGGAAACCAAACGCATCGCCGACTACGCCGACATGCACGGCATCCCCACGGTCTTGCACTTCGCCGGATCACCGGTGGGATGCATGGCGAGTGTGCACATGGCTTCCACGCTGCGCAACTTTGTCGTCATGGAGAATCACGCCGGGGACATGCCCTGGTGGCAAGACCTCGTAACCGGCGTGCCGAAGCCCATCATCCAGGATGGATATATCCCCGTTCCGGACACACCCGGCCTGGGTGTCGAGCTGAACGAAGACGTGGTGAAGGAGCACCTGCGCTACCCCGGCTACTTTGAACCCACGCCGATGTATGACGATTTCATTGTCTCCGGTTTCAGAAGGGTCGGCCCGTGGCCGCATTACGACGAAGACGGAAATTACGTGAACGCCATCACCTACTGAGGAGGCCGCGTATGAGGACGCTCGGAGTCTTGCTCTTGACCGCGTCTTATCTGTTCGGTGCCGAAAGGACGGTCGACCCGACCTTTCTGCATCGATACGTTCCTGAGGTCCAAGCCAAGGCATCCGACCTCAGCACGGAGACCTGCCGTTACAAGCCCTTATTCGGCGAGGGTGATTCCGTCACCGGCATCGTCAAGGGTGTGGCGCGCTTTGGTGAATTGACGGTGGACGCGAACGGTGCCTGCGCGGCAGTTTCGTACCCGAACGAGGAGCAAATCTATTTTGTTGTCGAAGGCGCCGTGACTCTCAATTACGGCGCGGAAGAGTACTCGATTCGGGAGAGCGATTTCATGTACCTTCCCCCGGGTGTCGAACACTCACTCGCGAATTCCTCCTCAACGGCTTCCCGCGTGATCGTGATGGGCTTCAAGATTCCC
This sequence comes from Terriglobia bacterium, assembly GCA_035528275.1. Classification (GTDB taxonomy): domain Bacteria; phylum Acidobacteriota; class Terriglobia; order UBA7540; family UBA7540; genus DATKYV01. The sequence continues at coordinate 2,453 of DATKYV010000146.1, forward strand.
GCTGGGACGCGCGTCAATCCGCCATCCAGGCTTCTGATTGCAAACGCCGATGAGGTTAAGCAAGAGACGGCTGCGGGTCATCCCTCGTCGGTGCTCTATCGCCTGTTGATGGGGGACACGCAAAGCACCCGAGACAAGATCGCCGCCGGGCTTGTCTTGACCAGTCTCTTCATCATGGATTTCGAACCCGGTGGCACGAATTTCCCGCATCACCACGAGACGGAGGAAGAGATCTACTTGATTCTGGAAGGCCAGGGTGAAATCGTTGCGGGCGGAGGGATGGATGGCATCGAAGGCCGTCATCCGGCCAAGGCGGGCGACACGTATTTCTTCCGTTTGAACTGCACGGTGGGATTCTACAGCAGCACCGAGCCGGGAGCTAAAGCGCGCATCCTGGCTGTCCGGTCGCTGTTCCCGCGTCCGGGGCAGTGATGTGTTGCCACAGAACAGGTGTGGGCGGTTTTTGCTGCCAGCAGCTCACTCAAAGCTTCGCTTGCTCAACTCCACAAGCGACACGTCTTTCCCGGCGATGGGTGTGAGCCGGAAGCGATAGGTGTATGGCTTCGCCGGGAGAGTATATTGGGGATGAGGTTTCGCTCCCCAGGCGTCGTCACCTCCCACGCCCATTTGCCTGTAATCCAGGTTCACGGTGATCGTCTTGCTCTTGGGGATGTCGAAGGGGTGCTTGGCCTTTTCGAGATCCGCCATCGTATACGGCCAGGCGCTGACGCTCAAGAGCGGCATTCCCACCGCGAGCAAACCAGCGCCGTCTTCATTTGTGAGCGCCATCCAGCGCACGTCAGTCTTGTTGCCAGTCTCCTGCGGCCGGACGTACATGTGACTCTGCTCCTCCACCGGCCCCGAATAGACGCCGACCGCCGCGCCCGTCTTCCGGTCCCAATAAGTTTCCTGCGGCCCGCGACCGTACCAGGTCATGGTGCTGAATTCGCCCGGCATCTCCATCTGCATCCCGAAGCGAGGCAAGTTAATGAGGTTTTCACCGGGTTGAATGCTGCTCTCCACGATCACATCCCCGGTGCCGTAAACCGAATACGCGCTGCTATAGCCTGAATTGCCGGCGGGAAGCGTCGCTTCCACGACGATGCGGACCATCTGCGGCCCGGATTGTCTGACTTCGACCTTCTTGACGGCGCGTCCTTCCCCGGCGTTTTGCCACACGCCCTGCCGGCGAGGCATGTCGTTGCCCAGGTCATTGTCCGTCGGCACGCGCCAGAAATTGGGAATCAGGGGCTTGACGATTAGTTCATTGCCATTGAACTTAAATGACTCGATGGCGCCGCTTTTCTTTCCCACGACCAGAATGAAATTCTTCCCCTCGATCGTTATCGCGTTTCGTGACTCCTGCAGTTTCAACTCCGACATTGCGGCGAGATCGGTCTGGGGTGCCGGGGAAACGTTAAAGGGAATTTGAAACTGGTCCCACGCTACCACGTGGCCGCGCTTTGCCCACAGGGTGTCGTCAGCGAGGGAAAAACTTACCTTGAGCCAGTACTCGGTGCCTGGCACGAGGGATGGCCGCCGGAAGGGAATCACCACTTCCTGTTCCGCCTTCGGCGCGAGGGACAGGCGGGGCAGGGTGCCGTGCTGCAACACCTTCCCATCCGCGGCGAACTCCCAGGAGATGTCCACGAAATCGAGAGGGAGAAAATCATATTTGTTTTGAACGCGCACCTTCCCCGAAGCGAGATCCACGGGATGGGCCTTAATATTCTGGTACACCTTCCTCACTTCAAGCAGAGACGGATTGGGTTTGCGGTCGGCACGCACGATACCGTTGCAGTTGAAATTGCCGTCGTTGGGAAAATCTCCGAAGTCACCGCCGTAGGCCCAGAACTCCCGGCCGTCTGTAGTTTTCTTGCGTAGGCCCTGTTCGACCCAGTCCCAGATGAATCCGCCTTGCAGAAGCGGGTATTTCTCGATGGCGTCCCAATAGTCCTGGAAATTTCCCAGGCTGTTACCCATGGCGTGGGCGTACTCGCAAAGGATGAGCGGTCGGCTCTGTTTGCCTTCCGCGTAGCGCGCGATCTGTTCAATGGTCCAGTACATGGGAGCAACGATGTCCGTGTGGGGCTTGGTTCCCGCACGCTCGTAGTGCACGGGCCGCGAGGGATCGCGCTGGTGAATCCACTGGCTTGTCGCTTCGAAGTTCGATCCGTCGCCCGCCTCGTTTCCCAGCGACCAGATGATGACCGAAGGGTGGTTCTTGTCGCGCTCCACCATGCGCACCGTGCGGTCGAGGTGGGCAATCTTCCATTCCGGCTTGTTCGCCAATGTCGTCGCGGGACTGTAGCCCATTCCGTGCGATTCGATGTTGGCTTCGTCAATCAGATAGATCCCATACTCGTCGCACAACTCGTACCACTTGGGGTGGTCGGGATAATGGGAAGTGCGAACGGCGTTGATGTTGTTGCGCTTCAGGATTTCGAGGTCTTGAATCATCCGCCAAACCGGCACAGCGCGTCCGTAGTCGGGATCGTGCTCGTGCCGATTGACGCCCTTGATGAGAATCGGGACGCCGTTCACAAGTAGTTGCCCGCCCTTGATTTCCACCTTGCGGAAGCCGAATTTGCATCGCTCGATTTCGAGGGTCTTGCCGGAAGAATCCTTGAGGAAGAGAAGAAGGGTGTAGAGGTTGGGGGTTTCCGCCGTCCACTTTCGGGGGTTGGCGACCTTGGCCTCGATGGCGATGGTCTCCTCACCGCCGGCGGGAATGGCCTTGACTGATCCGGTCGCCAGAGGCTGGCCGCTCGCGGTCGACGCCCCGGCGTCAAGCAAGTAGACCTCCACGGTGTGCGCGCCGGCGGCATCTGCCGAGAGGTTGCGACCTGTCGTGCGCACGCTTAGCGTGGCATCGCGATATTGATCGTCGAGATTGGATTGCACGAAGAAATCTCGCAAGTGGACGGGAGATTTCGAGACCAAATAAACGTCGCGATAGATTCCGCTGAAACGCCAGGCGTCCTGGTCTTCCAGGTAGCTGCCGTCCGACCAGCGATAGACTTCCGCCGCCAGAACGTTTTTGCCCGGGCGCAGGAACTCCGTGATGTTGAATTCGGCGGGCGTCATGCTGTCCTCGCTGTATCCCGCTTTCTCTCCGTTAATCCAGAGATAAAACGCGCTCATCACACCGTCGAAGTGGACGAACACCTGCCGGCCACTCCAATCCGCCGGAATCTCAAATTCCGTTCGATAGGAACCGACGGGATTGTAGTCGTGTGGGATGTGGGGCGGATTGGCCGGAAACTGATAAAGGCTGTTCGTGTAGATGGGGATGCCGTAGCCCTGAAGCTCCATGTGGCCGGGGACGCGAATCTCTTTCCAGCAACTGACGTCGTAGTCAGGCTTGTAAAAATCCATCGGCCGGTCCGCGGGCTTCCGCACCCAGTGGAATTTCCATTTGCCGTTGAGGGACCTGTAGAAGGCCGAATCCTCGGGCGTGCCCTTGAGAGCGGTCTCGACGTCCTGGAAGGGCATCAGCGTAGCGTGGCCGGCTTCCTTCCGCCATCCCACCATTTCCGGGTTTTCCCAATCCTCCACCTCAACGGCGGGGAGAAGAACGGGCAACAAAACCATAGCTGCGGCCAAGGCAATCGCGATTCGTTTGGATGAGTGCAACAATCTTCTTCGAATTCCTATGGACATGGCTTCACCTCGTTCTTGCATCAAGTGAGAATTCACGAGCCAATTCCGCAATTGCCGACTCCGGGCCCGACTTTTAAATGTTGGCGTGTCGTTCAACGAGCAAGGTGGACTCGGCTGGTCGACCCTCCGGCGACAGGTGAAAGTGAATCGGGCTACGTTGATGTATTCCGCCCTGCCAGTGATTTCGCCACCGGCGCAAGTTTCTGAAGTTGGTCCGGCGCGAGCGGAGAGAGATAGGGCGTCAATGGTCCCGTCTTGGCCACGCCCGCGAATTCAACCGCAAAGTGCAGCACGCGGGCAGGTCCCCACGCGTCACGAAGGTTCTCGAGCGGCAGGAATTCCGCCCGCAGGCGCTCGGCGGCCTCAAAATCCTCGCGCGAGCAGGCTTGGAAGATGGCGTTCGTCAGGCGCGGCGCGATGCAGCCCGAGCCCGTGGTGAATCCGGGAAGCTTCCAATCGCGCAGGTGGCACACTGCCGGGCGTTCCCCCATGCCGCTGAGGACGAGATTCCGGTCCACGCGCTCGAGCAGTGTCGCGAGGTAATCGTCCTTCGCAGGATTCGCGCGCACAATGGCGTATTTGATGGCGATGCAGGTGCCGTCGTCCACAAGGCGCGCCACCGCGTCGAGACCGGCCATCTTGTCGGCGCCGAAATTGCTTTCGTCCTTGAGGTAAAGAAGCAGGGGTGTTTCCGCCGCGTCCGCAAACTCTCGCAAGCCCCGTTCCAGGCCCGCCGCGTCGCGCGGGTCGTTGCAGGGAAGCATCATCACGCAAGAGAACTTGTGCTTGCGCAGCAGAGGCGCCTGGTCCATGGCGCGCCCGAACGACGGGCCGGCGCTGGGAATCATGCACAGGTCTTCCTGGAGTCCGCTCAACCAGTCGACCAGTTGCCGGTATTCCGCCAGCGTCAGGTGATAAAGAAACGCGTTGCCGCCGTAGATGAAGCGAGTGACACCGCCGCGGGCGATGTGGCGGACCAGCCGCTCGCTTTCCGCGAGGTCGAGCGACCGCTGGGAATCTTCCTTGCGCGCCAGCGAAGGGACCGCAAACACGCCGCGCAGGTCGAGCTTTTGGCGCGAATTACCCAAGCCCGGCCTCCTGGAGCAAGGCTCTGATCTTCTCGAGGTCGCGGCGCAGGGCGGCGAACACGACTTCCTTTTCCACGCTGATTGTGTGTTCGCCGTGCTCCGCTCCGCCCAAGGGATACTCGATGTGCAACTGCACGGGCCCCGTGAAGTTCGCCTGCTTCAACATGGCGAGGTAGCGTTTGAAATCGACCATGCCCTCACCAAGCGGGCACCACCGCGGCTCCCACTTTCCTTTCGCGTCTTTCGCCCAATAGAAATCCTTGACGGCGATTCCCTTCGCATAAGGCAACAGCAATCGCGTGCTGTGGACCCAGCCTCCCAGCCCGCCCTCAACCATGGCGTGGCCGACGTCGTAGTTCACGCTGATCCAGCGTGTGTCGCGGTCCTTCACCAGCATCCACAAGTCCCACATCGAGGCGCCCACTTCATTGAGGCCGGAATGCGTGTGGTACACCGCGCAGAGCTTGTATTTTCTGTTCATCTCCTCCAGCTCAGCGACGCGCGGCATGAGCTCGGCGAGCTGGTCAGGAAGTGATTTGGAGTCCACGTACCGAAAGCCTCCCCAGCGGAAGCGCGGGATGCCCAGCGCGCTGACCGTCTTCAGAATGGATTGGGCGTGAGGCGTGCGCGTGTCCGCGATTGCCGTGGTGACCATGGGAAGCGCCAGCCCGGCCTTGCGGATGGCAGACGCGGCCTTCGGCAAATCTTCTTCCACACGTTCGGGAAGCACGTGCCCGCCCTCGCGTACGGTCAGGTCCACGCCATCGAAGCCGAGTTTCGCAGCGGCCTCGGCCATCGGCTCCCAATCGAGCCAATGCAGGTGCTTGGAGAAAATGCATACGGGCATGCGAGGCTCGGAGCCCGTCTGCGCTCCCCGGGAGAAGCTTGCGGCAGGCAGCGCTGCCGCGACTCCCACGCCGGCAAGGTGACGGAGGAACTCCCGGCGGCTTGTTCCTTCATGGTGAAAACCCTTTTTTGCGTTCATGGGTGTTGCTCCTTGATACGGTAAACTCGCTGCGCCTCGTCCTGATGCGCAGTGCGAATCTGTCAGATCACCCGCCGCGATAAACGGATTAGTGGCTCCCTTGACCCGCCATCTCCACCAGCTTGCGGATGGACGGGACAATCATAATGAGAAGTTCCGCGCGCGGCTTCGCGGCACGCGTCAGTAGATCGCTCTGGGCGTCGACCCAGGACCTGGGAGCGACCCCGCCTTTCTCCAGGTAATCCAGGGCTTTCAGGCCGGACGTCGCCAGCGCTGAAACGTCTTCGGCCAGGGGTACCGCCTCCTGGAGCAGGGAAGACCGCTTCATATCCGGGACCAAAGCGGCGGAATTGTCGCGCCACAGAGTCAGCTTCTTGCGAATCTCGGCCTTGTTGGCTCTGAAGTTTTCCAGGAGCTTGGCGAACTTCCGCGCCGCATGACTCTCCGGGCGCGTGGTATCCACCAGGCGATTGAGCGGCGTCAGGCTGGTGTAGTCACGGGACTGCTCGCGCGCGTAAAACTTTACGGGCTCCAGAAGATCGGCCAACTTCCTCAGAGGCTCGGTCGGCCTGCCGTCCGTCAGCCGTTCGAGCATCAGCGGGTAGCTGGAGCGGTGAGTCACCCCCAGCCGATCCAGTTTGCGGCTCACAATGTCCAGGCGCCGGTACATCGAATCAACGTCTTTCACCGCCTGCGGCGACCACAGCCTTTCGGCAATCGCCGCGTTGCGTGGCCAGATGCGGGAATCGATGTTTTCCGGCGTCACATACTCCACCCACATGCAGGCCTCGCCGCCCAGGATTCGCGCCTGCTCGGCCGCGGTCAAGTCGGCCGTCGCTCCTTCCATGGGATCGTTGGCGTAGTGGAACGACGTGGGGCGAATGTGGTCCAGATAGTAGCCGAAGGAGAGGATTCCCATGTAACCCTGCCGGGCCGCGCTGGCAAGGGACTCCTGCCCGCGCCAGGACTGAACGACAATGTCCTTGGGAAGCTCGGGATGAAGGATCTCGTCCCAGCCCACCATCTTCTTCCCATGAATCTGGACGATCTTCAGGACGCGCTGGTTGAAGTACGCCTGAAGGTCGTGATTGCTCTTCATGCCGTGGTCCCGCATGAAGGCCTGAATGCTGGGGCTCGAGTCCCACTGTTTGCCGCTGACCTCGTCGCCGCCGATGTGGAAATATTCGTCGGGAAATAGCGCCGCCATCTCGCCGATAAAATCGTCGAGGAAGGGATAAAGCTCTTCCTTGGTAGGATCCATCGTGGGATCGAAGATGCCCCATTTGCGCTCAATGGAGTAAGGGCCGGGAGCGCTGGCGAGCGTGGGGTATCCGACGAACCATGCGGTGGTGTGACCGGGCATATCGAATTCCGGGACCACGCGGATGCCGCGGTCGCGGGCGTAGTCGATAACCTCGCGCACCTGCTCCTGCGTGAAGCATTTCCCGTCGGAACCCATTTCATGGAGCCTGGGGAATTTCTTGCTCTCGATTCGGAATCCCTGGTCGTCCGAAAGGTGCCAATGAAAGACGTTCAGTTTCAGCGCCGCCATGGCGTCGAGGTTGCGCTTGATCACCGGCAGAGGCATCCAGTGGCGGCACACGTCAATCATCAGTCCCCGCCAGGGAAAGCGCGGGTTGTCTTCAATCAGTACCGCGCCGGCGCCAAATCCCTGCGCATCCAATTCGATCCATTGCAGAAACGTCTCGATTCCGCGCAGCACGCCCACGGGTGTGGGGGCCGTAATGCGCGCCCGGTTGGCAGCCACTTCGAGTTTGTAGGATTCATTTTCCCTGACCGACTGGACCGCCTCCCCGGGGCCCGCGCAATCAATCACCAGTGTGGCTCGCGAGGCATCCGGCTCGACCTCTTCGGGCATTGGGATTCCGGTTTGCTTTTCCAGCCGGCGGAGCAGGCACCTCGCGGCATTTTCCAGTCGGACCTCCCGGTAACCGGTAAAGCCCACGCTGAACGACGCGTCGATCGCCAGCCGCCCTTCACGTTCCACAAGCTTTGCGGGCTGGGGCATCAAATTGTTGTCCCGGGCGCTCAGCGGGGCCGCAATCGCGGACAGAATTATGAGCATGAGCGGCATTCCCAGTTGGCGTGGCGTTCCATTGTGTAAGTTATGCAATGAATTCCTCCCTTGCCCGGCGGGTTCAATCCTCGAGATTTCGGACTGGACAGTATGGCCATGCCTTTCGAGGCATTTGATTTGGCGCGTCAACGATAGATAAACTCTTCCCACTTTGCAACCGTCTGGCCAGCGACCGGGCCCCGCCTGCCGCAGCCGGAATGCCATCTGTGCTGGCGCGTTCTTGACTTGCAGGTTGAGCGGCGTTTTACTTGACGAATTCCTGTCAGTCCGCACGTGGGCACCTTCTCTTGGGCCGGCCTCGCGCGGGTTGAGGCAGGTCAGCCCAAACAAGACGTGAAAACAAGAGAGGTTGCCATGACCGCCTATCGAATCATCATGTTTGCCATTCTCGCGGGGCTTGCTCAGCCGGCGTTCGCGCAAGTTGCCCTTGACGCCGCTCGGAGTCAGCCCGCCATGATTTCCGTATCCGGTTCGGCAGAGGTCAAGGTTCCGCCCAATGAAATCGATTTGGATGTCGGAGTCGAGGTGCGGAACCCGAACCTTGACCAGGCAAAGGCGCAAAACGACGAGAAGGTGGCCGGCGTTCTCAAGTTCCTGAAAGACAGTGGCATTGACGCGAAGGATGTCCAAACCGATTTCGTCGGCATCCATCCCGAGTTCAAAAACGAGCGCGACACCATACCGGAAATCTACGTGGTGCAGCGAAGCATCGGGATTCGGCTCCGCAAGGTTTCTGATTTTGAGAAAGGGCTCACCGGCGTGCTGAAAAATGGCGTGAACTACGTCCACGGAATCGACTTTCGCACCACGGAACTGCGGAAGCATCGCGATACCGCCCGGCAGATGGCCATTCACGCCGCCAGGGAAAAGGCCGATGCGCTCGCCCGCGAGTTGGGTGTGAAGGTCGGCAAAGTGCAGTCCATTTCCGAGAACACCTGGGGCGGTTTGTGGAGCTGGTCGGGGGGCTCCTGGGGGTCGCGGCGATACGGCGGCATGTACCAGAATGTCGCGCAAAACGCCGGCGGTGGTGGGCCCTCCGAGGACGGCAGCCTCTCCGTGGGACAGATCAGCGTCTCGGCCACCGTCAACGTGTCATTCACACTCGAGTGATGCCCAACGTTCCGTTGGAACGCGTAGCGGGGAGTTGCTACGGGACTGCACGGCTCTTGACATCCACGGCCGGAAGGGCAGCGGCCTGAACAACAGTCAGGGAGCCGGGAAGCGCAGAGTACGCGGGAGGTGTTTGTGCGACGAATTCGCTACGCGGTTGCATCGAGTTTGGACGGCTACATCGCGGGGCCGCAGGGCGAGGCGGACTGGATCATCATGGATCCGGAGATTGACTTTCGCACCTTCTTCAACCAGTTCGACACGGTTTTGGTGGGACGCCGGACGTTCGAAGCAATGGCGCGCGGCGGCAACGCCGTCATGCCCGGTATGAAGACCCTGGTTTTCTCGCGGACGCTGCGGCAACGCGATTATCCGGATGTGACAATCGTGGCGGAGAACCCTGAAAAGACGTTGGCAGCCCTTCGAACGAAGCCCGGCAAGGACATCTGGTTGTTCGGAGGCGGCCTGCTCTTTCGCAGTCTCCTCGATGCCGGAGTTGTGGACACGGTTGAGGTCGCGGTTATGCCGGTCCTTCTCGGCCAAGGGATCCCGTTGCTCCCGGCGCCCGCCAGGCAGGCCAAGCTGCAGCTGACCGGCCACAACGTGTATAAGACCGGCATCGTTTCGCTGGAATATGCGGTGAAATAGACCGCTGCCATGAAGGCGAATGCGCCTCAAGAACGCCCAACGGCAGCGCTCGGATATCGAACCACATGAGGTAGAGTGGAGCGCGGCGTTGCCTAGGAACTCTGCTGCTCGTGACATCCCCATCGGGATGGGCCGTACCATTAGAGAGCCCAGCAGCCGATGGGTGCATTGACTGCGCTCGATGCTACAATAGACAGGCTCACCGAAGTTCCGAGTGCCTTGACGGTGCATAGGAGTCCGGAATGAAAACAGCAAAGTTCACTTACTGGCAAGATGGCGACTACTACCTGGGGTTCCTCAATGACTATCCGGATTATCAAACTCAGGGGATGTCGAAGCAAGATTTAGTCAAGAACCTCAGGGATTTGCTTGTGGACCTCGAATCAGGCGAAATCCCGTACATTCGAAAAGTGGAAGAATTGGTCTTGGCGGATTGAAAAGACGCGACCTCATCAAGAAGCTCGAGGAGATTGGCTGTGTGCTGGTCCGCCACGGGGCAAGCCACGATTGGTACACCAACCCAAGAACAAAGAAGTCGCAGCCGGTTCCTCGCCACAGTGAGGTTCACGAGGGACTGGCGGAGTCCATTATCAAGAAACTTGGCTGACGTTGAGCGTTCCGGAAATAATCCTGTGTGTGCTCGATTTCTTTCGGCTGGGCCCACGTCGCAAGGGACGAATGCATTCCGTTTTTTGTGCTGTGCGGCGCCGCGACTCTCGCCGCGACAGGGCGAGCGGAAACAAGAAGCTCAAATCCATGGGTTTTGGCGCACACGCACGCGGGTGCCTGAATAAGAGCCGTCGCCTCGGACTGTCAGGAAGGTTTAGCCTTCTCGCCTTATCGGTGTTTGGCCTGGCGCTGGGTTTTCAATCCCTTGCCTCCGGCACCGCGCCGGCGGCCAAGGGCGGGATCACCTACAAAGACATCGCCCCGCTTTCGCGCTTCTCGTACGTCTCGAACAATCACTTCACGGGCCGCAAATATTTTCCCCAGCCGATGTGCGGCGGGATTGCCATGTTCGACTACGACAACGACGGCCTCCAGGATCTCTTTTTCACCAACGGGGCGAGCCTGCCGGAATTGAAGAAGACGGATTCGTCCTATTACAACTGCCTCCTCCGCAACAAGGGCGACGGGACTTTCGAAGACGTCACCGAGAAAGCCGGTTTGACGGGGGCGGACCTGGACTTCTGTTTCGGGGTCGCGGCCGGTGATTACGATAACGACGGCAACACCGATCTTTTCATCTGCGACGCGGGCCGCAACGCTCTCTACCATAACAACGGCAACGGGACCTTTTCGGACGTGACCGCGGGGTCGGGGTTGGACCAGAAGCCTCCCGACCTGCTGAGCGTTTGCGCCGCCTGGTTTGACTACGACGGCGACGGCCTTCTCGACCTCGTCGTTTCCCAGTACACCTACTGGAGTCCCTCGACCGACCAGCGCTGCACGATGGGCGATCAGGATTTGTACTGCAATCCCCGCATTTACAAAAGCGTGCCGCACAATCTCTTTCGCAACCTCGGCAAGGGAAAGTTTGAAGACGTCACCGAGAAATCACATTTCGCTTCCGCCCAGGGAAAAGGAATGGGCATCGGCATCGCCGATTTCGACGGTGACGGCGCCATGGACGTCTTCGTGGCCAACGATACCGAGCCGAACTTCCTCTACCGCAACCGCAAGGACGGCACCTTCGAGGAAGTCGGCCTGATGTACGGCGTGGCATACAATGACGACGGCGCCAGCGTCTCGGGCATGGGGTGCGACGCCAAGGACTTCAATAACGACGGATGGGTGGACGTCTATTACAGCGATCTCCAAAACCAGATCCACGGATTATTCATCAACGAAGCAGGAGAATCGTTTCGCTATCTTTCCCCGCGCTCCAACATTCAGAAGCTCAGCCGGTTTTTTTCCGGCTGGAGCAACGCCTTCGTGGACTTTGATAACGACGGCTGGAAGGATATCTACTCCGCCAACGGCGACGTCGACTATTTCGGCAATAATTCCCACCAGCACGATACGATGTGGGAAAACACAAACGGAGAAATCTTTGAGGACGTTTCGGAAAGCTTGGGGCAGGATTTCCTGCGCCTGGGTTACCAGCGCGGGTCGGCCGTCGGGGATCTGAACGACGACGGCTTCCCGGACCTGGTGGTGACCTCGTTGAACGAAAAGCCGCGCATCATGCTCAATTCGGCCGGCAACGGGAATCACTGGCTGATCGTGGAGGCGGTCGGCCGCAAGAGCAACCGCGACGCCATCGGAGCCCGCATCAAATTGACCACGGATTCCGGCCGGACACTCCATAATCACGTCACCACCAGCGTCGGCTTCATGTCGTCCAGCGACAAGCGCGTTCACTTCGGGCTGGGGCAGGAGAAGAAAATCAAGTCGGTGGAAGTGCGCTGGCCGCGCGGTGCGGTTCAAACCCTGGAAAACGTCCGTGCCGACCGGATCTTGAAGGTCGAGGAGCCGCGGGATTAGTGCGCGGCTGCCAAGCGAGGGTTACCATCCGTGGTCAGAGGGTTGTCCCGCTCTGCGGGACCGCCGCCATAGCGCCCACTCACCCCTTAGCCCCTCTCCTCCTCAGAAGTGGGAGAGAGTGTCCCCAGGCACGCCGGGGGACGGGTGAGGGAGCTGAGAGCTTCGTGCACTCATGAGCGTCTTCGCGGCAATTGACGTCGGCTCGAACTCCGTGCGGCTCAGGATCGCGCGCGTGGTCGGCCACCGGCTGCAGACGATCCACGAGGACCGCACGGTGACGCGCCTGGGCGAATCGGTCTTCCGCTCCGGAATCCTCGCTCCCCAGGCCATGGACGCCACGGTCTTGAGCGGCGAGGACGACGAATGCGTTCCCCGGGCGGCGGTTCTGCTTCGATTGGCGAAAGCCATGAATCACGGGCCGGGAGGGAATATCAAGCGCGTCGCCGCGGTCTTGGACGCCCGGGGGGTGAATCTCCGGCTGACGGCCAGGAAGAGTGCGGACCTCGAGGTGTGGCTGCTGCAAAAGGAGAAGGACCTCTTTCTGGAAGTGTTCGGCCGGGAACTGGTTCTGGATGTTTCCTGATTCACAGGATCGCCGCCAGGCGGCGCTGTCCGCGTCTGGGTGCATGAAAGAATTGTCAAATCAAATTGGCGTCGCTTCTTGAAACCTGGCACGACATCGCGTATAAACCATACTTCTCCGGATCTTCCGCAGATGACGAACCGTCCGAAAGGAGACTGAACATGCGCATTCATCGCTGGATTGCCGTTTTACCCGTGGCCGCCCTGGTCCTCGGCCTCGGCGCAGCTCTGGCGGGCAGCCCGCCCGGCCAGGTGGACGAACGATGGGGAATTCATGACCGAGACCGCCCGCATCCCGCGATCATTACTCCCGGCACCGCCAGCACTCAGGAAAAGGCGGGGCAGCCGCCTTCCGATGCCACGGTGCTTTTCGGCGGCAAAGACCTTTCCGACTGGGTCTCTGCCAAGGGCGGACCCGCGCCGTGGAAGGTGGGGAACGGATATTTTGAGGCGGTCGCTAAGAGCGGCGCCATCGAGACCAAACAGGGTTTCGGCGACTGTCAGTTGCACGTCGAGTGGGCGGCGCCCGACCCGCCCCACGGCGAAGACCAGGACCGCGGCAACAGCGGCATCTACCTGATGGGCCTCTACGAGGTCCAGGTGCTTGACTCGTATAAGAACGTGACCTACGCCGACGGTCAGGCTTCGGCGGTTTATGGGCAATACCCGCCGCTGGTGAACGCCGTGCGCCCGCCCGGCCAATGGCAGACCTACGACATCGTCTTCCGTCGGCCACGCTTCGACAAGGACGGAAAGGTTTTGCAGCCTGCTTACGTCACGGTATTCCACAACGGCGTTCTCACCCAGGACCATGTCGCCCTGACCGGCCCGACCGCGCACAAGGCGCGTCCGCCTTACAAAGCGCACGCGGATAAGTTGCCGCTCTCCCTCCAGGATCACGATCATCCCGTCCGTTATCGCAACATCTGGATTCGGGAGCTGCCGGGAGACGGCAAGTAAGATTGCAGAGGCTGACCTATTGAGATTGACAGAATATAGTGACATCCATCCCTTGTAGCGGCGCTGTCTCAGCGCCGAAAAACCGGCGGTCGGAGACCGCCGCTACAGCAAAGATCGTCACTATATTCTGTCATCCTATGTAGGACCCGCGCGGCCCCGCTGGGTCGCGCGCCCTCGCGCGCGCTGCACGACGACAATCCACTGGAGTCCGGTTGGAGGCTGATGGCAAGGCTTCCGCGGCAAGAATCCACCCGCCAGCCTCCCGCAGCCCGCGGCGGCTGCCGATAGAATCTATGAACCTCCAGGTCATGGGAATCCCCGATGCCGGTAAAAATTCTGCTCGTCGATGACGAGGTCGAATTCCTGAACTCCGTCAAATCGGTTGTCGAATCGCTGAGGTGGTGCGAGGTGTCGACCCTTTCCGACAGCCGCGAAGCCGCCACGTTCCTGGAGTCGGAGAAGCTCGACGGCCTGCTCGTCAACGCTCACATGCCCCACTTGAATGGCTTCCAGCTCACCGAAGTTGTGAGAAAGTCTTCGCTCAACTCGGGCGTCCCCATCGTCATGCTGACCAAAGAAGACGATGTTGAGGTCATGCGTGAGGGGTTCCGGACGGGCATCACGTTCTTCATGGCCAAGCCGGCGAGTCGCGAGCATGTTTACAATCTCTTCAGTGCCGTCCGTGGAGCCATGGACAGCGAGAAGCGCAAGCACGCTCGATTGCCTTACCGCACTCGAGTCCAGTGCGAGTGGGGAGACCATGGCGAGCGGCGTTTTACGGCGGACAGCCTGGATATCAGCGAGGGCGGCATTTCATTGAAACCCTCCGGCGGCCTCGACGTCGGGCAGGAGGTGGTGCTGACGTTCGTCCTTCCGCAATCCTATGGAACGGAGAAGGCGCCGGAGGCGAAACTACTGCGGCGGTCCATGTTCTCTCTGGCTGCCGAAACCGACCTGACGAGACCGCAGCGCCTCCTCGCCCGGGTCCGCCACCGGCCGCCCTCCGGCGCCGTTGGCCTGGAGTTCTGCAACCTGCCTCCTGCCCTCCGGGCGGCGATCCACTGCTACATTGTCGGCGCCAGCCAGGATTAGGAAGCGCGCCCCGGGCCTGCGCCAGCGCCCGGCCCGGAATTGACAAGGGTCTTCGACTGCCTCTTGCGGTCGTGTGGGTTCCTGCTGTATACTCCCTGCTCGATGTTCAAGGCCTACGCCAGCTCGTTTAGCACCTGCTTTTGGAGCATGGCTCCAAGGTAGAGTGGTGTTGGCCTGAACAAAAAAGCGGAAAAAGCAAGGCCAGCCCACTCGAAATGAGTGGGTTTTTTCGTTGGGGGAGGGCATGGAGCCATGATTATTTCCATGAAACAGAACGCTACGAAGGAAGAAATCGAGCACGTCTGCGAGCGGATCCGCGAATTCGGCTACAAGGTGCACTCCATCCAGGGCGAGCAGCGTGTGGTGATCGGAGCGGTCGGGGTGGGCGACGTCACCGCCTGCCTGGAATCGCTGGAAGCCGCGCCCGGCGTGGAAAGCGCCCTGCGCATCTCGGCGCCCTACAAGTTTGTGAGCAGGGAATTCAAGAAGGAGCGCACCACCATCGTCGCCGACGGTGTGGAAATCGGCGGCGACGAATTTGTGGTCATGGCGGGGCCGTGCTCGGTGGAGAACGAAGCCCAGATCATGGAGACCGCCCAGCGCGTGGCGGCGGCCGGCGCCAAGGTTCTGCGCGGCGGCGCGTTCAAGCCACGCACCTCTCCGTACGATTTCCAGGGACTGGAGCTCGAGGGCCTGAAACTCCTCGCCCAGGCCAAGCAGGCGACGGGGCTCGCCATCATCACCGAGGTGATGAGCGAGCAGTGGGTGGACCAGGTCGCCGAGTACGCCGACATCATGCAACTCGGGGCGCGTAACATGCAAAACTTCGCGCTGCTCAAGGCGCTGGGCAAGTGCAAACGGCCGGTGCTGGTCAAGCGGGGCATGAGCTCCACGGTCAAGGAACTGCTCATGTCCGCCGAGTACATCACCGCGCACGGCAATCCCAACGTCATGCTCTGCGAGCGCGGCATCCGCACCTTCGAGACCGCCACGCGCAACACCTGCGACATCTCGGCGGTGCCGCTTTTGAACGAGCTGACGCACCTGCCGGTGATCCTCGACCCCAGCCACGCCACCGGCAAGCAGAGTCTGGTGCCCGCGCTGTCACGCGCCGCGGTGGCGGCGGGGGCGGACGGCATCCTCGTCGAAGTCCATCCCTGTCCGGAAAAGGCGATGAGCGACGGCGCGCAGTCCCTGACGCTCGATCAGTTCGATGCCTTGATGAAAAGCCTGAAGGCCTACGTGGGGCTCTGGAAGGAAGCCCGCCTCGCCGCCGCTTTAAACTAGGTAGCACAGCGCGCGGCTTTCAGCGCTGCGGCTGTTGACTTTCTTTTCGTCCGGAGTTTTTCAGGGGACGGCGGTATGATCTCCCAGCATGGCGCGGATTCTCACGTTTGCGCCCGAAACAAATACTTCGGAAGGGGTAAAAATAAATCAGCGCGCAGCCTCTGCAACCGTGCCCTGAGCCGGCCCGCGACCGAGAAGTCGCAGACGCGGCAAGAAGCCTGGCAGGACTCGCCGCGCTCATCCTCCTGAGCTCCGTCCTCGCCTGCGCGCAGGGAGTGGACAACGAGCTATGGCTGGACCAGAATCTCTCCGTACGCCTCTCGCCGAAAACCTCTCTCCAAGTGAAATTCGCAGAGCGCGCCAACCAGGGCGCCTCCGACCTGTTTCAGGTGTATGGACAGGTTGGGGTGGCCATCCAGGCGAAGCCCTGGCTGGTGATTGCTCCCGTGTTCCGGCACGATCGCCACGACCCGTTCGACCCCGGCTCGCGCTATGAGAACCGGCCCTTGCTGGACGTCACGGCGCGCCGCCCCCGGGGCTCGCTGAGGCCGATTCTCCGCACGCGATTCGAGGGGAGGTTTTTCGAGAACCAGGACGGATTCCTGAGCATCCGGATTCGCCCCGGCTTCGCCTACGCTCTTCCTCTGAAGTCGAAGTTGCGGCCGGGCTTGCTGGTAGACGACGAGATTTTCTACGACACCCGCGCCGGCAGTCTGAACCGCAACCGGCTTCGCGCCGGCGTCTCGTTTCGCGTCAACGAACATTTCTCGCTGCGCCCTTACTACATGCTGGAATCGAATCGCCGCCCCGCTTTCTGGGACCACGACAACATCTGGGGCTTGTCGCTTTTTTGGAGATACTGAGCGCGCCACCCGCGGGCCATCGGGAGATTGAGTGATCTGGCGATTTGGTGATTTAGTGATTTGAAGAGTGGACTGATGGCTGGCTACTGACAACCGACAACAAACAACCGACAACTTACAACTGACCGCTCTCTCCCGTCTACCGCCTTTTCTCTCCCTTCCCATCCGCCCTGCTTGCGAAAATCAAGTGGCGAGGCTACACTTGCCCCCGATGCGCGAACGCCGCAAAGCTCGCCGATACATGTTTGATGTGACGGCAATGTTGCACCCGGCGGGAGGTGGCGTGGGCACGAAGGTGCTGGTGCGGGTGATCAGCACGCAAGGCTGCCATATTGAGACTACGCAGGCTCCCGGCGTCGGCAAGAAGTGTGAGTTGTACGTTGACTGGCGGGGCGCCCAGATCGGCGTCCAAGCCCAGGTGGTTTCGACGGACGCGAGAGGAAGAATCGGGCTGAAGTTTCTCTCCGTCGATAAGGACACTCGGAAGCGGCTGAGCGATCTTTGCGAGACGCTGCGCATTCAGTCGGAGGCGGGTCCTCCGCCGGAAGAAGCAGAGGCGGACTCGACAGTGCCGGTTTCCGGGAACGAGCCACAACTGCTGAGCGTCGTGGAACCGTCCGCGCCCGCCCCGCGGCCGGCCCGTCAGTTGACGGGCGAGCGCCGTCGCGTGCCGCGCTACGTCAGCGATTTGCCTGCCCGCGTTTCGGTCCCCACCACCGGAGCGAGCTCGAATGTCACTCTTATCACCCTCTCCGTCTTCGGAGGCTGCGTGGAGGGTTCGGAGCTTCCCGAATCC